>NZ_JBHMDZ010000002.1:0-300960 GCF_042430175.1 Paracoccus cavernae
TCCTCGGCTGCCGTGGCGGCGATCTGAAGGAAGTGTGCGCGGCGCTGGTATTCGACGCGGTGCCACTGGAAGCCGAGGCCGACAGCGCCGCCGCCCATGGCGCGCCAGCGGAACAAGCAGCTCAGCTCTTCCGGCTGTTCGCCGTTGTAGATCGGGATGGAGAGCGTGAACTTCTCGGGGATCACGACGCCGTTCTGGACCTTGGTATCGGTCTCGAAGACCAGCTTGCGGTCGCCGTTGTCCAAGCGCAGGGCGGATTTGTAGGTTTGTCCGACCGTGGCCTCAAAGTCGCGGCTGATCTCGATCATGGTCGCCGCTTCGGGATGGCCGATGTCGACGCTGTTCTCTTCGAGGAAGCGGGCGAACTCGTCTTGCGGGTGGATCTTGCCTTCCATCGCATCCCATCGGGCGAACTCTTCCGAGGGGCGCAGTTTCAACGTGGCGGCGTGGGCGTTGTGGCCAGAGGCGGGGAAAGCCGCGCCGAGGTTGTGCTCGTGCCAGTCGAGGCGGGCCGAGACAGTGAGCGCGTCGAAATCCGCGATGATGACCGAGCGATCGGATTTAAAGCGATTAGCATAACGACAAGGACGCATAGAATGGCAATTCCGAACCTTCAGTACCGCAAGGATCTGGTGGTCATGGTGGCATGGGATGCCGCCACCCCGCTGACCTACACCAATTGGTGCGGTGCCAGCGGCATCAGCCTCTCGATCACGAACGCCATCAGCGAGCAGACCGTCGCCGATTGCGATGACTGGGCGCTTCCCGCACAGGTCATCCGTGCTTATGGCGCGCAGTCCGTGGCCGCCACGGTGAACGCCAGCCTGACGCGCTTGGGGCGCGACGCTCTGATCCGTGCAGCGCTTGACCAGCGAGAGTTGCCGATCCGCTTCCACTTGGTCGAGGCGGAAGCCGGTGAGATCCAATATATCGACGGCGTCGGTTTGCTGCCGCAGCTGAACCTCGATAACATCGGCAGCACCGATGATAATGCGGTGATCACCTACACGCTCAACATCAGCTTCAAGGACGGCGTCGAGCTGACGGACGCCGTATGATGGAGCCGGTTGTCTTGATCTGGCCGGGCGGGGAGCATCCTTTCCGCCTCGCCCTGCGCGAGTTGCAGGTCATTCAGGAAAAGACCGATTTCGGGCCAGAGCACCTTTTGCACCGGATCAATCTGGCGCAATGGGCCGCGGCCGATCTGTTCGAGATCCTGCGCAACGGTTTGATCGGCGGCGGCATGCCCCATGTCGAAGCGTTGAAGGCTTGCCGCAAAGCGTTCGAGGATCACCCGCTCATCTCGTTCAAGGTTCCGGCGCAGGCCGTGCTTGCGGCCTGCCTCTACGGCCCGCCGGATGACCAGCCGGGGGAGAGCATGCCGGTGGCGGATCCGACACCGGACGACCAAAAAACGGACGATGGAAATTCTCCATCTATTACGGAAACGGCGCCGTAATGGGCTTCACGCCCGCGCAAATCGGCCAGATGACGCCTTGGGAATATGCCTGCTGTTTTGACGGTTGGCAAAAAGCCCACGGCGGTGCTGATCGCGGCGCGGGCAAGCCCATGAGCCTTGAGCGGTTGCGCGAGCTTGGGATTGAATAATGGCCGATGATTCCGATCTGCTGATTTCTGCCGGCTTCTCCGATGCCAAGTTGGCACGGGAAGCCGGAAAGGTGATCGCTCTCTTCGAGAAGACCGGGCAGCAAGCGCAGAAGGCGTTTGACGATGCGCAGGGTCGCGTCACCAATACGCAGGCCTCGCGCGCGCACGTCCGTGAGATGGACAAGCTCGCGAAAGCATATGATCCGGTCTATCGCGCCGCGAAGGAATATGAAGCGGAAGTCAAGCGGCTGGACAGTGCCGTCGCGGGCAAGGCGATCACGCAGGAGCGATACAACGTTTTGCTGGAGCAGGCGGCGCAAAGGCAGCGGGCTGCTATCGATGCCGCATCCGGCGCCACTGCGCGTGCTGCGGAGGAAGCGCAGCGCGTTGCACAAGCACAACGTGAAGCAGCTGCGGCCGAGACAGAGGCAGCGGCAGCAACCGCGCGCCTTGCCACCGAAAAAGAGCAGCTCCGGATGAAGCTGGACCCGCTCTATGCCGCCTCGAAGCGATATGAGGCCTCGCTCGCCACGCTGGATCGGGCTCTGGAGGTGGGATCGATCTCGGCCAAGCAGCATGAAGCGGCGCTTGAGCAGCTGAACGCCGAATATGCCCGCACGGGCGTGGCGGCGCAGGCCTCCGGTCAAAAGGTTGCTGCCGCCGCCGAAGCTTCTACCGCAGCGACGGCAGGATCCTCGCGCGCAATGCGGGGTCAAATACAGAACTTCTCGTTTCAGGTGCAGGATTTTGCGGTGCAGGTTGCTGCGGGCACGGCAGCCTCCACCGCTTTGGGCCAGCAACTGCCCCAGCTTCTCGGCGGCTTTGGTGCGCTCGGGGCCGTGATCGGCGCGGTTGTCGCGGTCGGTGTTCCGCTCGCAGCCCATTTCCTCGGCGCAGGGGACGCGGCCAAGGAACTGCGCAACAGTATCAAATCACTGGAAGAGGCCGTTGACGCCTATAATGCGGCTGCGAAAGATTCGGGCGCGACGGCGGCGGAGCTTGTTTCCAAGTTCGGTGCGGCGACAGCGCAGGCGCAGGATCTCTATGATCGTATCGCACGGCTAAACTACATCGACGCCGTGTCTGCCGTCAGCAATGGCATTACCAGCCTGTCCAAGAACTTCGAAGACCTTCAAGGCTATCTCAACCAGCTTGACGCGGAGCTTGAGCAGTTCGGAGTTGTTGGGCCTTCGACCGAAGAGACTATCGCAAAGCAGATCGCCGATGATTTTGGCCTGACAATCGAGCAGGCCCGGGCGTTCAACAAGCTTTTGTCCGACGCGCAGGCCGCCCAGAGTATTGAAGAGAAAGCGCGCTACCTCAACGAAATTGCAATTTACCTAGACAGTGCAGTTAAGGCCTCGGGTGACGCTAATCAGAAAATTATCGAATGGACGCGGACAGCTGGGGCTGCGGCCATTAAAGGCTACGAAATAGCAAAGAGCGCTGAAGACATGAAGTTATCGCAGCAAGAAGCGGCGGATGCCGCCAGCACTATCGCGGCCAACGTCGCAGGCATCGATTTCAGCATTGCTATCGCGGGGGCAGGGCAGCTTGTGGCGGCGCTCCGCTCAGGGATGGCCGCAATCGCCGCGCTGGAGGGGCAGCAGGCAGTTGCCGCTCGGCGTGCCGAGATCGCTCGTGATTTTGCGGGCGACAAGGTCGGCGCGGCTGGTGCCACGGGCGCCCTCGACTTTGATGTCGCCTATGATTCCGCCAACCCCTACCAAGGCCCGCTCACAAAGGAGATGCAGGCCGACATCGATGCGCGGCGCGAAACCTATGTCGAGGGCGAAAGGGAATTGGCGCGCATTCAGGAGGAGACGCAGGCGCGGCTCAAGGCCATCTCGGAGTCGGGCAAGCCGGCAAAGGGCAGTCGCGGTGGTGGGGGCGGCAAAAAACGCGAAAAGGAAGCCGTCGATATCTTTGCCGATGCCGAGCAGGAATTGACCAACCTCGAGCGGCAGATCACCCTAATCGGGAAATCGGCGGAGGAAACCGCAAGGCTGCGCGCCGAAAGGGAAATGCTGGATGCAGCGAAAAAGGCTGGCATCACCGTCACCGACGAAATGAGCGCGCGCATCGCGGCGCAGGCTGATCAGGTCGGCAAGCTGACTGCCGAGCTCGAGCGGGGCGAACTCGCACAGCGTCAGTTCGATCAGGCGGTCGACGGGATCGCTACCGCTTTCAGCAACGCCATTCTTCAGGGCGAGAATCTGCGTGACAGCCTTGCCAATATTTTCAAGCAGATTGCCGCTAACATCCTGAATGCTGGAATTCAGAACGCGTTGAAGAGCGCGTTTTCCGGTTCGGCTGGCGGTGGCGGTTTCCTCGGAAGCCTTCTCGGAGCTGCTTTCGGCGGCACACAGGCCGCGGTGCCGAGCTATGACGGGGGCGGCTTTACGTGGGGAGGACCGCGCTCTGGCGGTCTGGATGGAAAGGGCGGGCGCTTGGCATTGCTCCACCCGAACGAAACCGTCCTCGATCACACAAGAGGGCAGGGCGGTCCCATGACCTTCTCTCCGTCCACCAGCATCGTCGTCCAAGGTAATGCCGACGACAAAACCATGGCCGAGATCCGGCGCGAGCTTGACGCCCGCGATGAGAGATTGGCGCGGCAAGTTCCAACCATCATGAACAACTACAACAAGAGGGTCGGCTGAGGCCCGCGTTGCTCAGAGGAGCGGGGTAAGCTTCTTGGGGCCGCGCTGCGGATCGGTCAGGCGCAGCGGCACGGGCCGATCCGCTTCTTTCAATTGCGCGATCACCAGCTTGACCAGGCTGCGTAGCTTCTCGGCATCGAGCGCCTGTTCTTTTAGCAACTCGACTTCGGTTTCCAGCCGCGAGATCCGGGCTGCAAGTTCCTTGTTCGTCATGTGAGTGCCTCCCTGACGATATCAGCGTGCCGAGGGCACAATCTGGAGTCGAGTCAAATATGCAGGCAACCTTCCCGCACCTTGCCCTGTGGCAAGAGGTGCAGTTCTCGCTGACCGGCCAGTCGCTCGAAGGTCGGCAAAGCATCAGCGGGGCCGAAACGGTGATCCCGACGCTGCGCGGGCGCTGGTCGGCCTCGGCCAGTTTCGTGCTCAAGGGCGAGGGGGCGGTATTGCAATGGCAGGCCTTTCTTGCGCAGATGGAAGGGCGCATCGGCACCACGCTGGTTCCGGCGCGCTCGCGCTGGCGGCCAAGGGATCGTGACGGACATGCCATCGCGTTCTGCCAGACCGGCGATCTGGCCGACGCACAGACGCATGAACATTTCGGCTTCGACAACACGTTGATCAGCTACATGACGGTTGCCGCCGCCGCGCCCTTGCGCGCCACGCAGATCGATGTCCGGAACCTCAACACGACGGGCCTTCGCCCCGGGCAGTTCTTCTCGATCGGCGAACGCCTTCACCGCGTGCAGGCGCATTGGCAGCCCGGCGCCGAGGGGACATCGCGGCTGATGTTCCAGCCGCCTCTGCGCGCGGCGATTGGCGCTGGTGCGCGGGTCGAGCTGGGGCGTCCGGTTTGTCGCATGCGCATGGTGACCGAAGATGAGGGGCTGCTCGACCAGTCCATGCCGGTTCTGCCGCGCGCGCAGGTCAAATTCGTGGAGGCGATCTGATGGGCGCGCGCGAGGATCTTCTGGCCATACCGGACGAGGTGCTGCGCAACGGCAGCATCGCGCAGGCGGTGCTGGTGCACATGGATTTCCGCGAGACGCCCAAACGCTGGTGGGGCGGCTTCGGCGACATGCAGACGGGCGGGCACCTTTGGGAAGGTGTCGGCGACCTGATCGCGATCAGCGAGATCAGCACGGCCTATCAGGTCTCGGCCGAGGCGGTGACCTTCACCGTCGCCGCGACCCCGGAAATGCTTGCGCTGGCTCTGGCGGCGAAGGCGCGGGTCCGCGATCGCGCGGTTACGGTCTATTCGCAACTGTTTGCGGTCGAGGATGTCGCCTTGCCGGAGGGCGGGACCGTCCAACGCGGACAGCCAATCGGTTCCCCCATGGCCCTGTTCAGCGGGACCATGCAGCGCATGCCGTGGTCGGCGGAAGGCCCGACTTCGCGAACCGTCCAGGTCGAGGCGGAGGGGCTGTTCTTCCGGCGCAACATGGCACCGCGCGGACGTTGGACCGATACCGACCAGCGCGCGCGCTTCGGCAATGATCGCGGCTTCGAGCGGATCCCGCTCTATGTCGGGGGCTACGAGACGCGGTGGCGGTGATCCGGAAGGCCGACGCGGGCGATGTCTTGCAGGTTGTCGATCTGATCGAGGATCTGCGCGCCGCGGTCAACGGCCCCATTCCCGTCGATCGCGCATGGACGGCGCGGACGGTGGCCGGCCTGATTGCCGATCCCGACGGCGCGGTCTGGGTCAGCGCGGGCGGCTTCATCGCGGGTGCGCTGCGCCCGACCATCATCAATCCCGCGCCGATCGCATGCGAGATGGGCTGGTTCGCGCGTGACGGCTCGGGACTGCGGTTGTTGCGGGTGTTCGAGGCATGGGCGCGCGAACGCGGCGCGGTGCTCGTCCAGCTTTCAACCGGCGCGGAAGGCCTCGATCTTTCCCGTCTCGGATACCGCCTGACCGAAAGGGCTTGGGTCAAGTAATGGCAATCTTCTCTGCAATCATCGCGATGCTCCCCGCATGGAGCGGTGCGGTTACGATCTTCGGCCTGTCGCCTGGCATATCGGCAGCGATCATCGCGGCCGGTCGCGCGGCCCTGTGGTCTTTGGCATCCTCCGCTCTCTTCCAGCCCAAGATCCCGCGCCAGCAGGTCATGGCGACCACGACGGAAACGGATCGGGCGCGGACGCGGGCTTACGGGCGCAATCTCATGGGCGGGCTGCGTGTCTTTTACGAGGCGCAGCATGGCCGTCTGCATCAGGTTGTCGTCTTCAACCACGGCCGCGTTTCCTCGCTCACCGGCTTCTGGGTCGATGGCGAGCGCGTGACCATGACGCCCAACGCCGCCGGTCTCCATCGTCGTGACCGCTATACCGCGTTCGCATTCCGTGACGGCTCCGGCGCGGGCGGCAATTATGCCGGCGTCTTTGCGGGCGACGGGCTGGGCTGGGCGGATCTGTCGGCAGACTTCCCGATGCTTTGGGGCGCGAACCATCGGCTGCAAGGGCAGGCCACGTTCTATGCGGTTCTCGGGGATCCGTCCGACGAAGATTTCATGAAGTATTTCCCGAAGGGGCCCAGCACCCAGGTACAGGTCGAGTTCCGCGGGGCGCTAGTGGCCGACCTTTCCGGAGCGCAGACCTATTCCGAGAATGCTGGCCTGTGTATCCGCGACCTCATGACCCACAAGGACGGCTGGAACATCCCGCTGCCGCGGCTCGACAGTGCGTCATGGTCCCGGTTCGTCAACCTCTGCGCCGAGCCCGTTGCGCTGGCGACCGGCGGCACAGAGCCGCGCTATCGCCTTTGCGGTTACTATTCGCTCGATGATGCCCTGAAAGAAGTCACGAGCCGCATGCTCGCGACCTGCGACGGCCAGATCTACGAGACCGCCGAGGGGCGGATCGGCATTCTGGGCGGCGCATGGTCGGAGCCGGAGGTAACCATCACCGCCGACGACATTCTCTCGATCGAGATGAATGACGGGTTTGATCCCTTCACGGCCTATAACGTTCTCAAGGGCAGCTTCGTCAGCCCCGATCACGCCTACCAGCCGACAGAAGTTGCCGAGATCCGCGACGAAGCGTCCCTCGCGGTGCAAGGCGAGCGCCCCGATCAGTTCGACGTCGATATGTGTCCGTCCTCGCCGCAGCTCCAGCGGCTCATGAAGATCAAGTTCGCCAAGGACCGGCGGGAGTTTTCCGGCCAGATCCGGACGAACCTCGTGGGCTTGAAGGCGCGGTTCCCGAAGGGTGACGGGATCCATACCATTCGGCTGGTTGCGCCCGAGTTCGGCCTGAACGGGGTCTTCGAGGTGACGGCCCATGCCTTCGATATCGAAGCCCGCGAATGCACGATCGGGGTCGCCAGCATCGCCAATCCCTATGGCTGGACTGCGGCGCAGGAAAAGCCGTTACCGCCGGGGATCAACGATATCCTGACGCCGGACAAGGCTCCGCCGATGATCTCCGGCATCAGCCTGACGCAAGAGCCTGTGCTGCTCTCCGGCGATGTGCGCGGCGGCAAGCTGGTGGTCGAGGTTGCCAATCCCGGTCGCGACGATCTTCACCTGCGCGCGCAGGTCGCCAAGGGCAATGTCGCCGCCGAGGGGCCATGGCCAGACCCGCAGCCGGTTTGGATCGAGATGGCCGCAACACGGCTGAGGATGCCCATACGCTTGGCGTCTACCGCGGCGAGGGATCGCCGCTTCTGGTTGTCAATGAATCCGATGCCTCTGGCCAGGAGGTTGCCCGCTTTCGCGGTCAGCGGGCGAATCCCGCCAATGGCGACACGTTCTGGAACCACCTGCAGGCGCGTGACAATGCTGGTCAGGATGTGAACGTTGGCCGGATCACCTGGACCTTGGTCGACGTGGCGACGGGCAACCGGACCGGGCAGTTGATGCTCGGCGTCATTCACGGCGGAACGATGGTGAACGCCATCCGCCTCACCGGATATTCGGTGCAGCTGCTGGTGCCACCCAAACTTCCCGTGTTCACCGTCGCCAATGCGCCCGCTGCTGGTCCGGCTGGGGCAGGCTCGATGATCTACGTCTCGAACGAAAGCGGCGGCGCAACACCGGCTTTCTCTGACGGAACGACCTGGCGGCGGGTTAGCGACCGCGCCGTGATCTCGTAACTGCCATCATTCAGCTGCAGGCACTGGCCGATGCCCGTCTGGGCGCTGGCCCGCATTTTCCGAAACACCGCCCGCCTCGTGCGGGCTTCTTCATTTGGAGCAGCCATGAAGGCAGCAACAGTCAAGCGCGGCGCCACCTTCAAGGCCCAACTGATCTTCGATGCCGAAGAGTGGGCCGAGATCTATCCTTGGGAGGAAATCACTGCCGAGGTCGGGCAGGGCGGGCGCAGATACCCGCTCGCGGTCAGCGTAGCGGCATCACAAAGAACAATCACCGTTACCGCCGCGCCTGCAAGCACGCGGTTGTGGTTGACCGAAGAAACTGGCCGAACCGGAGTGGCCGCGTTCGACGTCTGGATCACCAAGGACGGCGCACGTCTCCCGATCCCGGCGTCCTCCAATATTCCACTGAAGATAATCGAAGGGGTGGGTCGATGAAGGTCGTTATCTTTGGAGCCGGTGAGCAGGTGGAGACCTACACCATGCCTCTGATCTCGCTGCCGACGCTGAAAGGCGATGCTGGCACCTCTGTCACGGTTCGGTCCTTCACCGATCTCGCGGCAGCGCAAGCGGCGGCGGCGCAGTATCCGGGCGACATCGTTACCTACAAACCTGCAGGCGCGTGATGGGCGGGCTCCTCGATCTGACGTCCCATCGCATGTGGCACGGCGGGGCCGAGCTGGAGCGCCTTTGGGCTGGCGGTCGCGAATGGGTGCGACCGGCGGTCGTGACGGTCACGGGTGGGGTGGTCACCATCTTCGATCGCGGGGGCGTCAGCTTCACGCAGGTTCTTTTCCGCCGGTCGGGTTCGATCCACGTCAGCGCGCCGGTCGCGGATGCCCATTGGGCGCTTGTCGGTGGGGGTGGTTCCGGCGGCTATACAGGGCGCTCCACGGGCGGTGGGGGTGCCGCGTGGCCGGACGTCTCGAGCGGGACGATGTTGCAGGGCGACTATCTCGTCGAAGTCGGTGCCGGCGGAGCTGGCTTGGCCACGACCGGGCAGGGAAACCCCGGCTCTCCTTCCCGCTTGCTGCTCGATGGCGTCGTTCAGTCTGTTTCCCCCGGTGGTGGATCGGGAAGCGGAAACGGTAACGGTGGCGCAGGTGGAAACGGCGGCGGGGCTGGCACGAACGGAAATCCGCGCGTCGGCGGTATAGGCAATCCCGGCAACCGTGGTGGTAACTCCGTGTCGGGCGGCGAGGCGGGCGTCGGTGCGGTCAGTGAGGGTGGCGGCGGGGGCGGTGGCGCTGGTGGTGCTGGCGTTGATGGCTTGCCCAAGATTGGCGGGGCTGGAGGCGCTGGCATCACGCTTGGGTGGTGTGAGCCTGCAATGGATATCTGCGGCGGTGGCGGCGGCGGTTCAGCTTATGATCAGGGCACGGCAACGCATGGCGGTTCTGGTGCTGCTCGCGGGGTTGCATCATCGCCAGCCGTAAACGGTGGCGGCAGCGGCGGGAGTAACCAAGGATCCGGTAACGGCGGCGAAGGCCTCTTTGTCCTCGTCTTCCCTTCGGCAAACGCAAAGGTGGTGGTGATCACATGACTTATGCTGCGCGCATCAAAGACGGCCTCGTCGCACAGGTGACAGTTGAGGCCGATGATTACGTCGCACCGGACGGATGGGCCGTGATCGGGCCCATGAACGCGGTCGGGATCGGGTGGGCCTATGACGGCACGCGCTTTGTCCCGCCCGATCGGACAGAGTAGCCCCGCGAAAGTGCTCCCGCTTTGATGGAAAGTACCGCGGGAGGACGCGCCTACCAAACAACGCCTCCCGCGGATTTTTAGATCACAAGGTCAGGTGCGATCCTGCCGCCCCTCGCCAGAGAGAGCGGCAAGGCTGCAGTCTAGCCTGCCTTCGACGGAAAACAAGAAGCTCTTTTCAGGCCATTTTTCCTGCGCAGGGGCGACACTCTAAAGCGAGGAGTTGCCCCTACGCAGGAATGGCTGCTGTGCTCACCGTTCGAATTCAAACCGCGCCAGCCAGCTCGGGGAGAGCGCGGTGACGAATAGCGAAACAACCGCTGGCTGCAATACCGAAAACAGGACGCCTAGGAGGGGCAATGACGGAAATCCGCGAATTTTGGGCCATGATCATCGGCGGCGTCAGCTTTGTTGCGTGGCTCGTTCGATTGGAGGCTCGCGTAAACGCAAACGCCAAAGAAATCGCTCGGTTGGAGATCCAGATGGATGAAGATCGCCGCGATGCCAAGGACAGCCGTCGGGAAACGCATGACCTGCTTCGGGAGGTGCAGCGGGATATCAAACTGCTGCTCGGGCGCGGGCATCAAATTCACTGGAACGATAAGACCAGCCCGCCGAGGTGATCGGCCCCCGAAAACCGCGAAGAACTGGGGGCCGATCTGCTCGCGGGAGTTTCCCAAGGACTCGCGAGCTCAAAAAGGATATCACTCCGCCCTGTGAACGTCACGGGGACCGCGTCAGGTTTCGATTCCGAGCTTCGCGGCCAGCTCCTCGAGCACGGTGATGGCGGAATCATACGCACTCCCCGATTTTGGAAACCTTTCCTTCTGGTGGCGATAGAAGGCCAGCCATTTAGGAAGCTCGTGAAGTGGGTAGGTGCCCGACCAAGCCTTGCCGGCAAGGGTGAAGGTCGTCTGATCATGTGAGGTGTGCATTCGTAAACATCGGATCTGCGCGGCCGAGAAGAGAGGAATCGGCCCATTCTGGAAAAAATGGGGCCGGCTGAGACACTGCAACATGGTTGCGAAAATTCCGGCCCCATCCTCGCTCAGCTGCACGCGAGGCAACGGATTCATATCTCCGCCGATACCCAAGTCAAGAGGGTCGGCCCCCAAACTGCAAAGGGATGGGGGCCGAGGCTTGCGGGAATTTCCCGAGAGAGACGCAAGCCAAATCGAACATAACACATCCTCCCGCTATTGCAGGGGCTTTTGATATCTACAGAGAGTACTAATGGAACTTCATTCTCTGGGCGCAGGCAAACGCTTCGATCGCATTTTTTCGCCGCGCTGACTTCAGTACTCTCTTGAGACCTAGTCGGCCCTCACCCCACGCCGTGGGGGTGAGGGCCGTGACACGGCCAAACTCCCAGGAGAGGCCAGTCATACTAACTTTATCACAACTCCCGGCAAATGGACGAGCTATTTCCGGGGGAACCTAAGCCGGCCCCGGATCTGGGCATTGGTCACCATTCCGGGGCCGGCGGCTCGATCAAGCGATTCTGTTAAGCCATCGCGAGAGCCTGAACGGATCCTAACACGACACGCCGCCTTTGGGCGGCTTTTTCATAACCGGAGACATCATGGACGGAATCATCCTGCACTGGACGGCGGGTGCCGACGGTGTGACGCCGCATGAGGCGGACAGCTACAACTTCCTGATCGGCCGCGACGGGACCATCACCCCGGGGAAGCATGCACCCGAAGCGCAGATCCCGCCGCTTAGGGCGGGAGCCTATGCCGCCCATACCCTGAATGCCAACAGCAACCGCATTGGCGTCGCGCTCGATGCCATGGGGGATGCCAATGAGCGCCCGTTCCGTGCCGGCCGCTTCCCGATCACCGAGCTGCAGCTCGATGTGCTGGTGACCCTTGTTGCCGATCTCTGCCAAAAATACCGCATCCCTGTGACGCGGCGCACGGTGCTGAGCCATGCCGAGGTTCAGACGACGCTCGGGATTCGGCAGAACGGGAAATGGGACATCAGCTGGTTGCCCGGCATGGACGCCCCCGGCGATCCGGTCGCGGTGGGCGACAAGCTCCGCGCGCGGATCCTCGCGGCCATGGGCCAGCCCGCGATCGAGGCAGCCGCCTTCACGCCGGTTTTGCGGCGCGGGTCCAAGGGCGAGGCCGTCCGTCACCTGCAAGAGCGGCTGACGGGGCAGGGACATGCCCTCGGCAAGGTCGACAGCGATTTCGGCGAGCGCACCGATGCCGCGGTGAGGATCTTTCAAAAGCTCGAGCAGCTGAAGCCTGACGGAATCGTCGGGCCGCAGACTTGGGCAGCACTCAACAAGGGACAGTGATCATGGACATCATCAAGGCGGCGCTGCTGCCGCATCTTCTGGAAATCATCGGGATCCTGCTGGCCTCGCTGATTGGCTGGGCCGCCAATGCCGCGCGCAGTAAATGGGGCATCGACATCGAAGCCCGCCACCGCGAGGCGTTGCATTCGGCGCTGCTAAACGGCGCGCGGCTGGCGCTCGAGCGCGGCCTCGGCGGGCAGGCGGCGGTGAGCGAGATCCTCAAGCATGTTCAGATCAGCGTGCCCGATGCGGTGATCGGGCTAGATGCGGGCACCGAAGTGCTGGGCAATCTGGCGCAGGCGAAGCTGCGGGAGGTGGCGCAGGGTGCAGGAGGCATCCAGAAGCTTGAGGCCGCGTTGAAGGAGTTGAGCGCAAGGCGAGGCTGAGGCTGGCTGGGGCTGCACCGCTGGAGCGAATCGTCTCGACGCGCTAGCCTGGTTTCATGTGCAACCTTTACCAGACCGCGAAATCCGCCGATCTCGTCGCGCAGCTCTTTCGCGAGCCGCTGCGCGATCTGACCGGCAACGAGCCGTGGCCGGAGGATGTCTATCCCGACCGCACCGCACCGATCATCCGGCATGACGGCGATGGGTTGGCGGTTGCGCGCGCCCGTTGGGGCATGCCGACGCCGCCGATATACCTCAAAACTGCCCGCGATCCGGGGGTGACCAATATCCGCAACACCAACTCCCCGCATTGGCGGCGTTGGCTCGGACCGGACCATCGCTGTCTCGTGCCGGTGGTCCGCTTCTCGGAGCCGGGGGCCGATCACAAGCCTGTCTGGTTCGCACCGGTCGATGGGCGGCCGATGTTCTTCGCGGGAATCCAGACGCAGGGCTGGACCTCGGTGCGCAAGGTCAAGGACGGCGAGACGACCGATGACTTGTTCGGCTTCCTGACCTGCCCGCCGAATGCGGAGGTCGGCGCCATTCATTCCAAGGCGATGCCGGTGATCCTGACCGAACCGGACGAATGGGCGGCATGGCTCAGTTTGCCATGGGATCAGGCGAAGGTCTTGCAGCGGCCTCTGCGGGACGGGGCGCTACGGACCGTATAGCGCAGTCGCTTTGAGCCCATAGCGGTCATTGGACCAAACTCCAGCTTGCCGAAGTACTTCGCAGGTGCAGCGGGAAGTTGCGGCCCATAGCCGCCAGTCGACCCCAAGAGGTGCTACTTGGCCTCAATTTCGGAGGCGGGCTTTCGGCACGTGGCGCAGAATATTGCCCGTCGGATGGCCGAGGTCGTGGACGAGGCATTCAAAACCTCCACGTGCTCAGGTGGGACGTGGGGGGATCTTAAGTAACAATCCGACTGAAAGGCGCCTACCCCCGAGGACGGCTCCGATCATCCACTCTGGCCAAGACTGTGCCCACGCGGCTAGTTCCCTCGTCGTACGGCTTGGCCAGAACTCTGCCAGCACGCCGTCGATCCGAACCTCCGCGGCTGAAGTAATCCTCCCCATGGTTAACCGTCGCCCCCCCAACAGAACATCCACCCGGCCAAATTCGTCTACCCTTAGCCCCTTCGCCCTTTCTTCAAAGGGGGTTCACTATTTTTACTGGTGTTTGTAGCATTTGACGCAAGAAAATTTGACCGCCCCGTGCAGCAGGAAAAATGACATATGAACCAAGAGCACGTCTCATTTTTAGCTTTATGCGACTTACGTGGTGTGGGCTTTGAAACTCTTAAGAAAGTTTGTGCAGAACGTGTACAGTTTTCGTCTTTCTTTAATCCTCAAGAAAGGCAAAGGCTGTCCAGTGAAGACACTCTGAGATCCAAATTCTCCAGAATTTTGGAAGTTCTTAGCACTGAGTCTGCTCGCGACGAAGCGCTCAGAGCAGGGCGACGTAAGCTCGAGTATTTCGAACAGCGCGGCATCAATCTTATTTTTCGGAATGATAACCTATACCCAAAACGCTTGTCCGACTTACAAGACCCGCCTCATTGGTTGTTTGTTGAAGGGTGTGTCGATGCCCTCCAAAGCAGCGCTGTAGCAGCAATTGGATCTCGAAAAGTCACGGCTGATGGCAAGTGGCTAGCCACCTATTTCGGGTACTGTTTGAAAGACTTAAATGTCGTTACTGTGAGCGGACTGGCGGAGGGTATCGACCAGATAGTGCATAGGGCGAGTTTGGCCGCTGGCTTGCCGACCATTGCAGTTCTAGGAACCGGTATTCTTCTGAATTACCCCAAAGGCTCTGAAGCCTTGAGAGAGGAGATTATCGAAGGTGGTGGCTGTATCGTAACTGAATACCTGCCCAAAGACTCTTTCAGCGCACGTAGCTTTGTTCGCCGAAACAGGATTCAGGCCGCTCTCGGGCATGTCGTGTTCCCAATTGAGTGGGGTATCAAAAGTGGCACGGCTCACACTGTAAAATTCGCATCAGAGATCAACAGGCCAATTGTCTACGCTCGAACTCCTATGCAGCCACTTCAGGATTGGATACCTTCAAATCTTCTGCATAATTCGATCAGAATAACACTACCCCAAGCTCATAACGAATTTCTTAAGTTCATTCGAGATAGCCTCTCCTCCGAGCCTGCTCAGAAAACTCTATTTTGATCAAAGGTGCGACGTGCATAGCCTCAAAGGAATAATATTCTCCCTTAGCGATGTTCTCGCTCACAAAGGATCAATCGACCGTGATCTTTTCCTGGAGACAGTCAAGTTACTCAAATTCTTACTTTCAAAAGGAATACAACCGGTTTTGATCTCAAACAATCCGTGGATTGTTAACATCAAAGGCGGAGAGAGAAAGCCATACCAGGATTATCTATCTGAATTTGTAGGGCAAAAGCTACCATACTACCAAGGCGGTAGGGATATCGATTACAAGCAGCGCGGTAGCGCAATGCGCGCTGTACTTGAGGCGCAGGGCTGGAATGCTTGTGAAGTTTTTTATGTCGGAAATACGCAAGAAGACGTAATAGCCGCTTCCAACGGCGGCTTTCCCCTCTTAAATGCAAAGTGGCACGGTAACAACTCACCCTATGGCTTCGAGTTTGACTCTCCAAGAGCAATCGCAAGCTTTGTAGATTGTTGCTGTCTCACTCCCAAAGATTGGTTTTGGGGTATCGAGGATGGGAACCTGCGAGTTTACTCAATTGCCCCATTTGCGGAATACTCACGCGCATATCCAGAAGGGGCGATTTACTCGACAGACGCAAAGCAGGCTGTAAAGCAAGATTTGGGAAACATGAGGTTTTGGGGGCTGCTGATGGCCGCCCGAATTCATCTTTCAGGCATCGGATCTGAAATTAAATATGTGGCGCCATACCCGGGCCACAAAACAACATCGCAAAAGACCAAGCTGATGAATGCAGTTGCAGTCGTGTCCGGCTCCCTGCGCGCTCAGTACATTTTCGATTTTATAGATCGGCATACAGATGCTGCGAAATCGCAAACCCTCAGGACTACCGGCGGCTCTCCGTCGTCTGAAAATCAGCTTTCGACCATAAGATTGAACCCAACACCAACGAAGCCCGGACCTCAGCAGCGACGGTATGTGAATAAACCAAATATCAAAGGTAAGACGGTCCTCGTTGTAGATGATATCTGCACTGAAGGGTATTCCCTAGAGGCCTCGCGCGCCTTTTTCGAAGCAGCTGGAGCTAAAGTGATACTTTTGTCATGGCTAAAAACTCCGGGGCGAAACGATTACCGCGCTCTTTGCGGCACCACCCCTGCGATCAAGAAGCCATTCCATAAATACATACCCACAAGTGTCAAGGAGAAGATTTACTCCAATTCTGGAAATGTGATAAATCCTAATGCAGACACCGAAATTGCGGAGGCTTACACTAAATACATCAATTGGGATTGGCCCGAAGGTCTGGCATAAAGAATCCCGCCAGCTAGTTCAGGTTCATGCCTAACGTGCGATCGTGAAACAACGAAAACTGCAAGTTTCGTCCATTCAGAGCTAGGTTGTTAAGTGACAATCGGCATTAATGATTGAGTGTCCGCTTGCAGCGTGTTCGAGGTTGTATACGCTTGCGCTACGAATATTGGGTTCTCTGCCCTTCGTGACGAACCATGCGACGACCTTTCTGGGTCGGGGACGAACATCCTCTCCTGTATTCTGTGAGCCTTGGATTGCCGCACCGCCGTCAGACTGCTTCCCTCCGATTGGGCCGATCTTGTGGATTCCTAGCTTTCTGCCGTTCTGCACTCGCAAACGGCAGCAATGTCCCGCTTAGCAGTTGGTGGTCCTCATAGTCACTTCGAGCCCTAAGCAGTCACTCGCTTTGCTTCGAAAGTAAAAATCTCGTCTTCGGGCTGCGGAGCCCGTCCATGCTGATAATTGCCAGAAACCTGTACATCCGCAAAGCCAGCGTCCCGCAAGGCCAACCGGAACTCATGCACACCCCACCAGCGCAGTTTGAACAATTCCAATTCGGTCTCTATCAGCGCCCCATTGCGCCAAAGGTCGTAGCGACTGTGAGAAAGCGTCGTCTGCGCGAGGTGGTTGGTCTGGACCCGATTGTCGGTCAAAGTCAGCAGGTCGCCACCTTCGGTGGTCCAGCTTCGAATAGGACCGGGAGGGGCAAGGATGCCGCCAATCGGGTCGAGGTCGATGATCAATCGCCCCTCGGGGGCCAGGTGATCATAAAAGCGCTTCAATACGGCGGCTGCGGCAACTTCATCGGTGATGAGCTGAAATGAGCCTGCCGGAACTATGATCGCGGCGAAGCTTTTGCCGTAGGAGAACTCCTCAAAGGTCTGCAGGGTCAAATCCGCTGAAAGATTCCGCTTCTGGCAAGCATCGCGGCAGTAATTCAGCATCTCCTCAGAGGCATCGAAACCTTCGATCTGAAAGCCCTCTTGCAGCAGGGGCACAAAAATTCGTCCATTGCCAACTGCGGGTTCCAGGATGGGGCCATGACAGGCTGCGAGACGATCCCGATAATATTCCAGATCTCCAAAGGACCGCCCAACTGGCTTGTCGAGATTATAGACCCAGGATGAGAGCGCCCCATATCGATTGTCTCGCATGCTGTTCAAAACTCCACTGCTTGCCTCGAAGGTTATGTTCTTGGTACTATAAGTGTATGGGTCAAGTCGGAAAGCATCCGATCAGGTTCGTCGATGATGGAGCGAGGCATCCAGATACCGACGAGAGCAGCATCGAGCGAAGCACACCGGCAGCTTCGTCCGCATAGCTAGCTGTGGATCGTCAAGATCGTTCCCGATATGTTCATGCCATGGCGGGCATAACGATTCGAGATTTGATAGCTGAGGGAGTGGCGTTGCAGATTCACTGCACCGGCTGCGGCAAGACCTATGTCTATCAGGGCGACTTCCGGCTTCGGACGGTCGCGACGCCAAACATGCGCATCCGCGACCTGCAGTTTGCCTTGCGGTGCAAGGACTGCTGCGCGCGCGGCGAGGTTGTGATGACCATCCCCCAGACAGTGATCGATGATATTCGGCGCACGGCCAATCCGCTGAGCCCGCTTTCGAAGGCCGGACCTCCGCTATGGCGCTGGTGAGCCGATCAGCTGCGGACGCGGCCCAGGCGCTCCCTTATCGCTACCGCTTCGAATGCGAGTGCGGCCATGTGGGATACGCGCGGGTCGGCAGGCCGCTCATTCCGCGCGATCAGATCTTGGCGCGCTGTCGTTGCGTTTGGTGCGGTAGGAAAGGCGCAAAGAGCTTGATCGTGGAGGTAGATGACACGACGCCTGGCTGGATCAAGGACTAGCGTGCGTGAGATGTGGCCAGCCACCACAATGAACGCAAACCCCTGAAGCGACTGGCCACGCTCGAAGTGTAGGGAACTTGCGAGCTGCGGCATTTATGTAGGACTGGTTCGGGGATGGAAAGGCTTTGGCTGACCGGCCCGCGTCAACAATGCGTGGGCCGGTCAGAATGCCGGATCGTTACTCAAAAACTCGGTAAAAACAGAAGCTAGCGACTACGCCTTGTGTCTACTGCACAAGGTTAGGTTTCGCTATTTGTCGAAATAGATAAGTGCGTTTCTACCTAGGTAATTTTGCCTATATGGATGCAGCTGCGCTCCCGTTCCGGCACATGCCCATATGCGAATTCGATATGCTCCTCGACCCGATCCAATGCGTCTTGGATCGCGGGCGTCCCCTCGGCCGCAATGACGCGGCGAAGGGCGACGGTGACTGTTTGGGGCTCTGGCCATCACAAGGAGGCAGGATAGGAGCTGTCTTAAAAGAATTGCATTCTGCTTTCGGCCCAGACTACAGAGCGCGCCTAACATAAATTTTGCATGAGCGCGTCAAGTCACAGGTGGCGTGCGGCGAATGAATTTTGAAGGAACGAGAAATGTCTCTTAGCAAACGGATCATCGTCGCGCTGATCGTCGGGCTCTCGATAGGCGGTGGCGCAATGATCAAGGACAAGTTGTCCAACGCCGAGTGGGTGGTGTCCCCCGAACAAATCGCTCAGGCTAAGGCAGAGGGAAAAGCGGGATTCGAGAGCTCAGCGGGGACGATTGCGGTCCTTCCGATCCGTAGCGAAAAGGCAGACATCCTTCCTTACACTTGGATTTTCTTCGGGTTGATGGGTGCCGCGGGCGCCTTTGTGGTGACGCGCCGCAGGAATGCTTAATTCTTGAATGCATGGAGAGCAGCGGCCGTTACACAAGCAGCGCGGGAATTTGCCCGCGCTGAACCCTGCTTTGGCGAGAGATAGCTTCTGTCCGTCACCGCTCTCCCTCCCCAGCCAGGACGAGGGCGGCGCGGGCAACTACCGTTAAAACGGTTGAAGATCAGAATTTCCAACCGACACGGGCAGAAATCGTGTCGTTCGTCGCCTTCCATCCCTGCAAGTTGTCGTAGTCGTGCCGAGTATATTTGACGCCCAAGAGCACGTTGTCAGTGAGTGCATAGTCAACGCCTGCTGCCGCGAGCCATCCATCATCACCACTGTTTTTGACGTAACCGGCAGCGATATAAGGTAGAAACCTTGCGTGGGCGTAGCCGAGCTGTGCTTCGATACTTGCCGTCTTCAGGTCAAACCTGTGAGACTCCCGCTCAAAGGAGGTCCTAACGCTGTTTGTTCGAGCGTAATTTGCCTCCACGCCAACAACAGCCTTGTTGGAAAACTGATGCCGATAACCGGCGAAAACGCCGAAAGTATTCGCGCTTTCTTTCATTTCCTGCACGAAAGTGGAGGCATAGGCGGCGCGTACGACCTCCGTCCACGCTTCGCGTATGATGCGAGTTTCCCGACGCTCGGGCTCTACGATGATCGTTTCCTTTCGGGCGGCGCTCACGATCTCAGTTTCGGTTCGCCCCGGCTCCACGATCACAGTTTCGACCCTCCCGGGGGTGACGACCACGGTTTCGGTCCAACTGTCACGAACGATTTCTGTTTCAGTGCGCCCTGGTGCCACGATGACAGTTTCGGTTGACGTTTCGGTCCAAGCATCACGGATGATGACGGTTTCGCGACCGACTTCGCCACGTTCCCAGTCGCCAGTCCATTGCCCATTTTCGTTCCATTCGCCGGATCCAGGAACGGGCACGGGGCAAGAGTTATTGCCATGATTGCAGCCGGGAAATTGGTCTTTCGGGTCGGTTGGCTTCCAAATTTTGTCGATGACTGGGCGTTCTTCCGTGACAGGAGGATGCTCAACAACGATTTCACGATCTTCCGTGATCGGGGGTATCTCGACGTCTCGGGTGACAGGCGGATGAACCACGTCGCGCGTGACGGGCGGGATTTCCCGTTCTTCGGTTACCGGCGGAATTTCTACGTCACGTGTCTCGGCAGGTATCGCGATCTCTTCGGTTACCGCCGGTATTATGACTTCTTCAGTGATAGCTGGGTGTTCAATCACCTCAGCTGGATGCTCGACGGGTACTCTGCGTTTGAGCTTAAGGTCGCTATAGCCGATTGCGGCCCCTAGATACGGTCCAGTCCATGAAAAGGATTGAGCGTTCTCCGATTGAAATTGAGCGGCGACCATCGGTGCTGGTGCGACCACAGGTGCTACATATCCCCCAGCATATGCGGACGAAGAAGCAAACACGCAGGCTAAGGCAGCCATATTTTGTGCGATATGTGTCAAATCGTTACTCTACTATTTATACAAGATGATGGTTAACAAGAGATCTTCTTAGCGTAGAGTCGTTCACCGATCATCCTGCCTATTCAGACAGCTACGCGACCGCCAAGCTGCGGTGCATGCGGGTCGCGCAGGTGCAGGTCATGCAATATACCCACAGCGTGCCGTTACGGGTGGCTGGCGAAACCTCTCCCCCGCAGAGCGGGCACGGCAGCGGCTCCGGCGCTGCCTGATCGGTCGGGACGTGTTGACGGTCGCCCACGGGGTGTTCGCGGTTTGCAAGCTGCGGGTAACCCATTGAAATGGTTTCAGTCAGATCGCCAATCGTTTGCGAATTATCTGATTGATGATCAGAGGCCTGTCCGGTTTTGGGTACCGTAGGCCGGAGGTTCGAATCCTCTCGCCCCGACCATCATCCGGCTGATTGGCCGTAGATTTTCCCTCATATGACCATCCGGCGACCTGCGTTCAGCGCGTGCTGTTCTGCGCCTTACGGTATGGTTCCGGCAGGCGGGACGCCGGAGGTGTCGCGTCCGCTGATATGGCTGGATGGGGTCTTGGGCTTCGTCGCCGGAGCGCCCGGTTTTGCCCTTCGGCGATTGCGCAGGGCCAGTTGTTCGGGCGAACGCGCGAGCAAAGGCTCGCGAATAAAATCTCGAATAATTTCCGCGGTGTTCGGGAAGTTCCGATAATTTCATGGGGAAGTTTTATGGTGCTGCAAGAGAGGATTGAACTCTCGACCTCTCCCTTACCAAGGGAGTGCTCTACCACTGAGCTACTGCAGCGCCGTGTGAGGGCGATTTAGACCGGACGCTCTGGGGGCGCAAGAGGGAAAGATGAAAAATTTGCAACGCTTTCGAATTGTTTTCGCTTTCGCGCGATAAACATGCTCGGGACTTCGCCGAAGCGGGGTTTTGGGGCCGAGCGGCAGCTTTACGCTTCACGGCAAGGCGGTTAACAGAAGATATGAGCAAACGCCCGCAATCCAGTACAGAGAAGTCCAGCCGCGATGAACGCCTCAGGGCGGCATTGCGTGCCAATCTTGCCCGCCGCAAGGCCCAGGGTCGCGCCCGCGCGGCCGGAGAGCCAGAGGAAGAGACGCAAGACGAATTGCAGGGCGCGGCGCAAGCAGAGGCAAAGGCCGATGACAGGGACGCCGACGATGCGCCCCATCGACCCAATCAGGAGAAGTAGATGGACCAGATCATCGTAAAGGGCGGCGGTCCGCTCCATGGCGAGATCCCGATCGTGGGCGCGAAAAACGCCTGTCTGACGCTGATGCCGCTGACGCTGCTCAGCGACCAGCCGCTCACGCTGACCAATACGCCGCGCCTGTCGGATATCCGCACCATGACGCAGTTGCTCCAGTCGCTCGGGGCCGAGGTCGTCAGCCTGCAGGATGGTCAGGTGCTTGCAATGTCGAGCCATGATCTGACCAGCCAGACCGCCGATTACGATATCGTGCGCAAGATGCGCGCCTCGATTCTGGTTCTCGGCCCGCTGCTCGCGCGCTACGGGCAGGGTGTGGTGTCGCTGCCGGGGGGCTGTGCCATCGGTGCGCGTCCGGTCGATCTCCACCTCAAGGCCTTCGAGGCGATGGGCGCGGAACTTGATCTGCGCGACGGCTATATCTCGGCCAAGGCGCCTTTGGGTGGTTTGCGCGGTGCGGTTGTCGACTTTCCGATCGTCTCGGTGGGCGCGACGGAAAACGCGCTGATGGCGGCGGCTCTGGCCAAGGGCACGACCGTTCTCAAGAATGCCGCGCGCGAGCCGGAAATCGTCGATCTTGCCGTCTGTCTGCGCCGCATGGGCGCGCAGATCGAGGGCGAGGGGACTTCGACCATCACCATCCAAGGCGTCGACAACCTCGGCGGCGCGACCCATGCGGTCGTTACCGACCGGATCGAGCTTGGCACCTATATGCTCGCCCCCGCAATCTGCGGCGGCGAGGTGGAATGTCTTGGCGGCCGCATCGATCTCGTGGCCTCGTTCTGCGAAAAGCTGGACGAAGCGGGGGTCCATGTCGAGGAAACCGCCCGCGGTCTCAAGGTCTCGCGCAAGAATGGTCGCGTGCGTGCCGTCGATGTCGTGACCGAGCCTTTCCCCGGCTTCCCGACCGACCTTCAGGCACAGATGATGGCACTGATGTGTACGGCCGAGGGGACCTCGGTCCTCGAGGAGCGCATTTTCGAGAACCGCTTCATGCATGCGCCGGAACTGGCGCGGATGGGCGCGAATATCGAGGTCCACGGCGGCACCGCCAAAGTCACGGGCGTCGAGAAGCTGAGAGGGGCGCCGGTCATGGCGACCGATCTGCGCGCCTCGGTCAGCCTGATTCTCGCCGGTCTCGCGGCCGAGGGGGAAACCGTGGTCAGCCGCGTCTATCACCTCGATCGCGGATATGAGAAGGTCGTGCGCAAGCTGCGCGGCGTTGGCGCGCAAATCGAACGGATCAAGGAGCCTGCCCAAGATGACTGACGCACGTTTCGCGGATGCCGATCCTTCCCCGCTGGCTTTGCGGGTGGCGGATGGTGATGATCTGACGGTCGTCTCGACGCTGGTGCAGGATGCCGTTCTGCCGGTGACCGAGATCAAATACGACGGGCGCGGCCGCTTTCTGGCGCTGCTGCTGAACCGCTTCCGCTGGGAGGATGCCGATCTCGCGCGCCGCGAGAAACGCCCCTTCGAGCGGGTGCGCAGCCTCATGGTGATCTCGGATATCCTGCGGGTACGCAGCGACGGGATCGACCGCACCGACAAGGATCTGGTCCTCGAACTGCTCAATATCGTGTGGAATCCGGCAGAGGAGGGCAGTGGCGAGCTGTTGCTGCAATTCGCCGGAGACGGCACGCTGGCTCTGGATGTCGAGGCGCTCAATATCGACCTGCGCGACGTGACCCAGCCCTATATCGCGCCCTCGGGTCAAGAGCCCGGGCATCCGGCCTGAGTGGCCGGTCCGGTGCAACTGTGGTGGATCGGGCCGGAGCGCGCGGCGGAATGGCGCGAGATCCGGCTCGAATCCCTGCTTCTCCATGCCGAAGCCTTCGGCTCGCGCTACGAGGATTGGCGCCATGTGCCGCCTTCGGGCTTTCAGCAACGGCTGATCGACGCGCGCCATTTCGCGGCGGGTGCCGAGGCGGGCAAGCCGCTGGCCGTCGCCTGCTGGCAGGCGGGGCTGGTCGAGGGAGACCCTCTCCGCGGTTGGGTCATGTCGGTCTATACCCGCCCCGCCGCGCGTGGGCAGGGCTATAGCGAAGCGGTCATGAACCATATCGCCGATGATGCGCGTGCGGCGGGGATGACCTCGCTCGGGCTGCATGTGGTGAAGACGAATACGCCCGCTTTGCGGCTTTATGCGCGGCTGGGCTTTGTCGACAGCGGCATGGGAGGGGTGGTCAGCGATATGGGACATCCCGAATACCGGCTGCTCCTCGACCTCTGATCCCGACCGCGAACCGCGCCGCGTCAGGCCGCTTCGGGGCATTGCGGACATGCAAAGCGCGCCGCAGGCCCTTCCTCGCTTGAGCAGGACAGGGGCAGGGGGTAACAAGGGCCAACTTGTCCGGAGGCCCGACGATGCCCATTACCCTGACCACGACCGATCCCGATTTCGAAGCGCGCTTCCATGACATGCTGGGTGCCAAGCGCGAGGATTCGACCGATGTGAATGATGTCGTGGCATCGATCATCGCCGATGTGCGCAATCGCGGCGATGCGGCGTTGGTCGAGCTGACCGCCCGTTTCGACCGGCTGGAGCTCTCGCCCGAAACCCTCGCGTTCTCGCCCGCGGAAATCGCCGCCGAGATCGAGCGCGTCTCGCCCGAGGATCGCGCCGCACTGACCTTGGCCGCCGGACGCATCCGCGCCTATCACGCCCGCCAGATGCCCGAAAACGTGCGCTGGACCGATCCCGAAGGCGCGACGCTCGGCTGGCGTTGGACGCCGGTCGAGGCGGCGGGGCTTTATGTGCCGGGCGGGCAGGCGAGCTACCCGTCCTCTGTCCTGATGAACGCGATTCCCGCGCGGGTCGCCGGCGTCGAGCGGCTGGTCGTCTGCGTGCCGACGCCCGACGGTGTCGTCAACCCTCTGGTCATTCTGGCCTGCCAGCTTGCGGGCGTCGACGAGATCTACCGCATCGGCGGCGCTCAGGCGATTGCGGCGCTGGCTTACGGCACCGATACGATCGCCCGCGTCGACAAGATCACCGGACCGGGCAATGCCTATGTCGCGGCGGCCAAACGTCAGGTCTTCGGCCGTGTCGGCATCGACATGATTGCGGGCCCGTCCGAGGTTCTGGTGATCGCCGAGGGCGACCAGAATCCCGAATGGCTGGCGCTCGATCTTTTGGCGCAGGCCGAACATGACGCCGATGCGCAATCGATCCTGATCTCGCCCGACCGTGCTTTGGCGGAGCGAGTCGTGGCCGAGGTCGAACGTCTCTTGCCGACGCTGCCCCGCGCCGCGATCGCGGGCGCAAGCTGGCGCGATTACGGCACGGTCATCATCACCCGCGACCTCGACGAGGCGGCGGCACTTTCCGATCGAATCGCGCCCGAACATCTCGAGCTTTGCGTCGAGGACCCCGAGACGCTCTCGAACAAAGTCCGCCACGCCGGCGCGATCTTCATTGGCGGCTACACGCCAGAGGCGGTCGGCGATTACGTTTCGGGTCCGAACCACGTCCTGCCGACGGCACGTTCGGCGCGGTTTTCCTCGGGGTTGTCGGCACTTGACTTCCTCAAGCGCACGACGATTGCCCAGCTCTCGCCTGGCGCTTTGGCGGCGATCGGACCGGCGGCGGTGCGCCTTGCCGCCTCGGAGGGGCTTGACGCGCACGGACTTTCGGTTTCGGCTCGGCTCAGGACTTTGAACGAGGCAGGAAAATGAACGGCAGCGCGGCGGCAGGGCAGGAGACGGCCCGGCTGATACGGATCGACATTGACGAAGCGGGCCTGACCGCGCCTTCGCCCGAGATGGAGCAAGAGCGCCGCATCGCGGTCTTCGATCTGCTCGAAGACAACAGCTTCACCCTGCCCGGACGTGACGGCTCGCCGGTTCCGGCCGGCCCCTATGCGCTGGTCCTTGCCCTGCGCGAGGGGCGTCTGGTCTTTGATCTGACGACCGATCCCGGTGACAAAGTGGCGGAATTCCACCTTTCGCTCGGGCCGTTCCGCCAGACGGTCAAGGATTACTTCCAGATCTGCGCCAGCTATTATGATGCCGTGAAAAAGCTGCCTCCTGCCCAGATTGAGGTGATCGACATGGCGCGGCGCGGCATCCACAACGAGGGGGCCCGTACGCTACAGGACCGTCTCGACGGCAAGGCCGTGATCGATATCGACACGGCGCGGCGTCTTTTCACCCTGATCTGCGCGCTGGTACCGGGGAAGTAAGTGGCGCAGCAGATACCCCAATCGGTTCTTTTCTGCTGCGATCACAACGCGATCCGCTCTCCCATTGCGGAGGGGATGATGAAGAAGTTTTACGGTCGCTCGGCCTATGTCCAGTCGGCCGGCGTGAAGAACGACCTCGAAATCGACGGTTTCGCGATCGCGGTCTGTCAGGAGATCGGGATCGAGATCGCCCAGCACCGCTCGCGCTCCTTCGAGGAAATGCAGGCCTGGGGTGACGATCTGGGCGGTTTCGATCTCGTGGTCGCGCTCTCGCCCGCCAGCCAGCGTCAGGCGCTTGAATTGACGCGTATTTATCACCTCGACGTCGAGTATTGGCCGATCATGGACCCGACCGGATTGGCCGAGGGGCGCGAGGCCAAACTCGCCGCCTACCGCGAGACGCGCGACCAGATCCAGGCCCGCATGCTGGCGCGTTTCGGCCCGCCGTTGCTTGCGGATGGCGCTTCGGGCTGAGCGCATTTTAGCTATTTTGCGCTAGGGCGATCGCCTTGGTCGGTGCAACGCTAACGATATCTTATCCATTCCGATTTAACCCTGCGGGAAACCGGACAGGAGTTGCCGATGTCGATTACCCACCCCTACCCAGGTCAGGCCCTGACCACGATTGAAAAGGTTCAGGCCGTTCTGGTTCACGATCTCGATGGCCGGATCACCGATGTGAACCAGCGCTATCTCGATATTTGCGGCTATCGCCGCGAAGAGCTGGTCGGCCAACCGTTGATGATGCTCAACGAGGATCAGGATACCGACCGGATCGCGCCCGTCGACTTCATGTCGGCGCTCTGCCGTGGAGCCGCGCAAAAGACCGAGGCCGTACATGTCGCCAAAAACGGCGACAATTATTGGGTTTACGAAACCCATGTGCCGGTCATGAGCTCCGACGGCCAGCTCGAGCAGGTCATCATTTTCGCGTTGGACCAGACGAAAATGAACCTGCGCGCCAAGGAACATCTCGCGCTCCAGGATGCCGTTTCGCGCTCGCAAGCCGTGATCGAGATGAAGCCCAATGGCGAAATCATTTCGGCCAACGAGAATTTCCTGAAAACCTTCGGCTATACCGCCGCCGAAATCAAAGGCCGCCACCACAGCATTTTCTGCGAACCGACCTATGCCAACAGCATGGAATATCGCCAGTTCTGGACGGACCTTGAAAACGGCTATTTTCATGCCGGTGAATTCCACCGCCTTGCCAAGGGCGGTCGCGATGTCTGGATCGTTGCCAGCTACAACCCAGTTATCGACAAATGCGGCAATGTGCTGCGCGTGGTGAAATACGCGGCGGATGTGACCGTGCGCAAACGCGCTCTGCTGGAAAAGGCCGAATCGCGTCAGCAGGCCGTGTCGCGCTCGCAGGCGGTGATCGAGTTCAAAGCCACCGGCGAGATCATCAGCGCCAACGAAAACTTCCTCACCGCTCTCGACTACACCCTGCCGGAAATCGTCGGGCGCCATCACAGCATGTTCTGTGATCCCGCCTATACCCAAACCTCGGAATACCGCCAGTTCTGGCAAGAGCTGGAGGGGGGGCGCTATCAGACCGGCGAATATCGCCGCGTGGCCAAAGGTGGCCGCGAAGTCTGGATTGTCGCAAGCTACAACCCTGTCCTCGACGATCAGGGCAATGTCTCGAGCGTGATCAAATACGCAACCGATGTCACGCCGCGCAAGCACGCGGTCAACGAACTGATTGTCGGCCTCGACAAGTTGGCCCATGGCGATCTCACTCCCCGCATCAGCGAAGGGATCAGCGCGGAATTCGGATCGGTCCGAGAAAGCTTCAACCTGACGCTCGAATCCTTCACCGAGATGGTTGAGGATATCCGCAAACAGGCCGAGCTGATGAATACCGAGGCGGGCGAAATTGCGCGCGGTGCCGGCGATCTGGCACGCCGCGGAGAAAGCCAGGCCGCCTCGCTCGAGGAAACCGCCTCGGCGGTCGAACAGATCTCGGGTAATATTGCGATGACCAGCGAATCGGCCAATGACGCGGATTCGGCGGCGCGCGATGCTCAGGCGGTGGTTCTACGCGGCGCGGAGGTCGTCTCGCAAGCGATTGCCGCGATCGAGCGTATCGACGAGCATACCAAGCAGATGGGCGAGTTTACCCGCGTGATCGAAGGGTTCGCTTTCCAGACGAATCTTCTGTCGATCAACGCGGCTGTCGAGGCCGCCAGAGCCGGCGAGGTCGGTCGCGGCTTTGCGGTTGTCGCCAACGAGGTGCGCAACCTCGCGCAGCAATCGGCCAAAGCCTCGCAAAGCATTGCCGATCTGAT
Organism: Paracoccus cavernae; assembly: GCF_042430175.1. Lineage (NCBI taxonomy): Bacteria > Pseudomonadati > Pseudomonadota > Alphaproteobacteria > Rhodobacterales > Paracoccaceae > Paracoccus > Paracoccus cavernae. The sequence continues at coordinate 28,106 of NZ_JBHMDZ010000002.1, forward strand.
CAGCAAAAGCGAAACCGAAGTCAAAGCCGGCGTGAAACTGGTGCGTGACGCCGGCAGCTCGCTCGATCAGATCCGCGAGGCGGTGTCCGGTATGGTCGAAAATATCGCGGGCATTGCCCACGCCACGACCGAACAGGCAACCGGCGTGCGCGAGGTCTCGCAAGCGCTTTCGCAGCTGGATAGCGTCAACCAAGCGAACCTCTCGATGTCCGAGCAATATGCCGCTGCCGCAGCATCGCTTTCGTCGCAGGTGGAGGAACTTGGCGCGATGATGGATCGCTTCAATACCGGCGAAGAAATCCCCGCAGCATCGCGTCCTTCCGGCAACCGCCTGGGTTCCTCGCGCAAGGTCGCATAATCACGCTCTTTCCGCCTGACCGAGGGGCATGGAGCAGACGGAAGCGTGGGGACGGATCGCTTCTCCCGCTTCCATTATTCGCTACCAGGACGTCGACGCCGAATAAGCTGGCAGGGCGTGCATCCGCGCGCACTGCCAGCTTTGGGGCTTAGACCACCACCGAGGCTCCGTCGGTGGCTGCGGATACGTTCTTGCGGAAAGCAGCAAAGAGCTCGCGTCCCATCCCTTCATGGCTCGCTGCGCCGTCGTGGATGGAAACGGGTCGCGTCTCGAGATCCTGCGCAAGGCAGCTCAGCGTTCCGGCAACGGCGTCGAGGCGGATAATGTCACCGTCCCGCAAACGCGCGAGGGGCCCGCCATCTGCCGCCTCGGGGGAAATGTGGATGGCGGCGGGAACTTTGCCCGAAGCACCCGACATCCGGCCGTCGGTCACCAGGGCGACCCGAAGTCCGCGATCTTGCAGAACCGCCAGCGTGGGCGTCAGCGAGTGAAGCTCGGGCATGCCGTTGGCACGCGGGCCCTCAAAGCGAACGACCACCACGCAATCCGACGTGAACTCGCCATTCTTGAATGCGAGCTTTACATCGTCCTGATTGTCGAAAATCCGCGCCGGAGCCTCGATGATGTGGCGTTCCGGTGCCACGGCCGAAACCTTGATGACGCCTCGGCCAAGATTGCCGTCGAGCTGTTTGAGGCCGCCGATCGGCGCGAAAGGCTCGGACGCGGGACGCAGGATGCGGTCGTTCAGCGAAGTTTCGGCCCCGTCGACCCAGGTGATCCGCCCCCCGGTCAAGCGCGGCTCGCGCGTATAGTGGGAGAGGCCTTCCCCCATGATCGTCTCGACGTCTTCGTGCAGCAGCCCTGCCTTCAGCAATTCGCGGATCATGAAGCCGAGACCGCCGGCCGCCTGGAAATGGTTCACATCGGCGATGCCGTTTGGATAGACCCGCGCCATCAGCGGCACGGCCTCGGAAATATCGTGAAAATCCTGCAGGTCGATCTGGATGCCCGCCGCACGTGCCATTGCGGGCATGTGGATCACGAGGTTGGTCGAGCCTCCCGTCGCCATCAATCCGACCAGACCGTTCACAAAGGCGCGCTCGTCAAGGATCCGGCCGACCGGCAGATAGTCGTTCCCCAGACGGGTGATTGCCGCCGCCCGCGCAACCGCGGTGTCGGTCAGCGCCTGACGCAAGGGCGTGCCGGGGTTGACGAAGCTCGAGCCGGGCAGGTGGAGGCCCATGAACTCCATCAGCATCTGGTTGGTATTGGCGGTGCCGTAGAAAGTGCAGGTGCCCGGGCCGTGATAGCTCGCGGTCTCGGCCGCCATCAGCGCCTCGCGCCCGACCTCTCCGGTCGCATATTGCTGGCGGACCTTGGCTTTTTCGTCGTTGGGCAGGCCCGAGGTCATCGGTCCCGAAGGCAGAAAAACCGAAGGCAGGTGGCCGAATGTCCCCGCAGCGATCACAAGACCGGGAACGATCTTGTCGCAGATTCCGAGATAAAGCGACGCATCGAATGTGTCATGGGAAAGCGCGACGCCCGCCGCTAGGGCAATGACATCGCGCGAGAAAAGCGACAGCTCCATTCCCGCGCGGCCCTGCGTGACTCCGTCGCACATCGCGGGGACGCCGCCCGCGACCTGCGCGGTTGCGCCGACGGCGGCTGCGGCTGTGCGGATCAGCTCGGGATAATGCTCATAGGGCTGGTGCGCCGACAGCATATCGTTATATGCGGTGACGATACCAAGATTGGGTTTGCGCGTTGCAACGAAGTCTTGCTTGTTGGGCATGGCCGCATAGGCATGAGCCTGATTGCCGCAAGACAGATGTGCGCGGCGTGGCCCGTCTTCCGCAGCCTTTGCGATTTTCGACAGATAGGCGGCGCGGGAGGCGGCGGATCTTTCTCTGATCCGGTCGGTCACGCGATCTATGGTGGAATGCAGGGTCATGGCATCCTTCCTTTCGCTATCTCCGTCCTTAACTTGTTAGCGATAACAATGCAACCACGTGCCCCTTGCCGCGCTGCGGTACTCGTGGCAATTCTTTGATCAAACCCGAGGTGCCAATGCCCGCAGACCGACCGACGATCCGACTTCGCCCCAAAGCCAACGCCCGAGCCATCCGCCATGGCTTTCCATGGGTCTTCGCCGATGAGGTCGTGACGGATCGACGAACGCGGGCCATCGCGCCGGGCACATTTGCCACGCTCGAAGATGCCGAGCGTCGCGCGCTGGGCACGGTTACGGTCAATCCCAATTCCAAAATCATCGGGCGCGTGATGGATGCCGATCCCGAGGCTGAAATCGACGGCGCATGGCTGCGCGCGCGGATCGCGCGGGCTTTGGCTATGCGCGAATGTCTGTTCGACAAGCCGTTTTACCGCCTGATCCATGCCGAGGCCGACGGCCTTCCCGGTACGATTATCGACCGTTTCGGCGATGCGGCGGTGATCCAGCCCAATGCCGCCTGGGCCGACAAAATGGTCGAGGAACTGGCCGAAGCCCTGCGAGACGTGACCGGCGTCACCACTGTCATCCTCAACGGCCATGGTCGTGCGCGCGGTCTTGAGGGGCTGGACGAACGCAGCGCGGTTCTGTCGGGCGGCGTTGATGCGCCGGTCGAGGTGCCGATGAATGGCGCGACCTATCTGGCGGATCTGATCGGCGGCCAGAAGACCGGCCTGTTTTATGACCAGCGGCCGAACCATGCTTTCGCGCAGCGCATGGCCAAGGGGCGGCGGGTTCTCGATGTCTTCTCCCATGTCGGCGGCTTCGGCCTTGCCGCTTTGGCTGGGGGTGCGAGCCATACGATCTGCGTTGACGGCTCTGCCGCTGCGCTGGGTCTCGCGGCCGAAGGGGCCAAGCGCATGGGTGCCGAGGACCGCTTTGCCACGCGTCAGGGCGATGCTTTCGCGGTGATGGAGGCCATGGCCGAAGAGGGCGCCCGGTTCGACATGGTGATTTGCGATCCGCCGGCTTTCGCTCCTTCGAAACAGGCGCTCGAGGCGGGATTGCGTGCCTATGAACGGGTCGCGCGTCTGGCTGCGGGGCTGGTTGCGCCGGGCGGCTATCTCGGGCTGTGCTCGTGTTCGCATGCGGCCGATATGACCTCGTTCCGCAATGCTTCGGCGCGCGGGATCGGGCGCGGTGGGCGGCGGATGCAGCTTTTGCACAGCGGTCAGGCGGGGCCGGACCATCCGACTTTGCCGCAATTGACCGAGACCGGCTATCTCAAGGCGTTGTTCTTCCGGCTGGATGGATGAGAACCCTTCTCGATGCCTGCGTGCTTTTCCCGACGATTTTGCGCGAAATCCTGACGGATGTGGCTGCAGCGGGGGCTTATACCCCGCTGTGGTCGGAGCGGATCTTGCAGGAATGGCGTCACGCCACGGCCAAATTGGGGCGTGATCAGCAGGAGATCGCGGGTGCGGAGGCGGCCCTGTTGCAGAGCCGCTTCCCTAATGCGATGGTCGCAGTCGGGAGAGAGTCGGAGCTGGGCGTGCAATTGCCCGATGCCGGTGATCTCCATGTGCTTAAGGCTGCGCTGGATGGTAGGGCGGATGTGATCGTCACCTTGAATTTGCGTGATTTTCCCGCGCGGACCCTGCGACAGCTCGGCCTTTCGGCACTTCACCCCGACGAATTTCTGACCGATCTCGCGCGGCGCGATCCCGATCTTGTCGGGAGCGCGGTGCGCAGGGCTTTGGCGCGTGCCCATGCGGCGGGCGGTACGGGGCTCAGCCAGCGCGACATGCTGGCGCGGGCGCGTTTACCGCGTTTGAACAAATTCCTGTCAAAAAGCGCGGGGGAAGGGTCTGGATCGGGCGTAACCGGAGGACGGGCTTGATGGTAGCGCTAACAAGGGGTAAGCCTCTGATCGTGCAACAGGAGGAACCTATGGTTTCGCGGGTCATTCCGGTCGAGGATTTCGACCTCGTCATTTTTGGGGCTACCGGCGATCTTGCACATCGCAAGATTTTCCCGGGCCTCTTCCGGCGCTTCGTGGCAGGCCAGTTTCCCGAAACCGCCCGCATCATCGGTGCGGCGCGCACCGCACAAGACGACGCGGCCTTCCGCAACGAGGTCGATCGCGCCATCCGCGAATTCCTGCCCGGCTTCGGCGAAGAGGCGCGTCTGGCCGAATTTCTCGCGCTGATTTCCTATGTCTCGATCGATGCGCGCGGCATCAACGGTTGGGACGAGCTCAAGGGAAAGATCCGCCCGGGCGTGGTCCATGCCTTCTATTTCTCGGTCGCGCCGGCGCTTTTCGGCGATATTGCCGAGCGTCTGGCCGGTCACGGCATGGCCGACGAGAGCAGCCGCATCGTGGTCGAAAAGCCCTTCGGCCGCGATCTCGCCAGCGCCAAGGCGCTGAACGCGACCCTCGCGCGCTATTTCGACGAAAAGCAGATCTACCGGATCGACCACTATCTCGGAAAAGAGACGGTGCAGAACCTGATGGCGGTGCGATTCGCCAATATCCTGTTCGAGCCTTTGTGGAACGCCCAATATGTCGACCACGTCCAGATTACGGTGGCCGAGACGGTCGGCGTCGGCGGGCGCGGCGAATATTACGATCATTCCGGCGCGATCCGCGACATGATCCAGAACCACATGATGCAGCTCTTGTGTCTGATCGCGATGGAGCCGCCCTATCATTTCGACCCCGATGCCGTGCGCGACGAGAAGCTCAAGGTGATCCGCGCGCTCGAGCCGCTCAAAAGCTCGGAGATCGTGCGCGGCCAGTATCTCGCGGGACCGGACGGGCCGGGGTATTTGGATGATGTAGAAAACACCGCTTCGCGCACGGAAAGCTTCGTGGCGCTCAAGCTGTCCATCGCCAATTGGCGCTGGACCGGCACGCCCTTCTATCTGCGCACCGGCAAACGGCTGCGCGCGCGCACGAGCGAGATCGTCATCACCTTCAAGGAACCGCCGCATTCGATCTTTGACGAGACCGAGGCGCCCAAGGCCAACCAGCTCGTGATCAAGTTGCAACCCAACGAGGGCATGCATCTGACCGTGATGATCAAGGAGCCGGGGCCGGGGGGAATGCGGCTGGTTCAGGTGCCGCTCGACATGAGTTTCGCCGATGCCCTGGGGCAGGACGGCACCGATATGCCCGATGCCTACGAGCGGCTGATCATGGATGTGATCCGCGGCAACCAGACGCTTTTCATGCGCGGCGACGAAGTCGAGGCGGCCTGGGCCTGGACCGATCCGATCATTTCGGAATGGGAGGCGGGGCAGGCGCGCCCCGAGCCCTATGATGCGGGATCGAGCGGGCCGGACGAAGCTCTGCGTCTGCTTCACCGCGACAATCGCCGCTGGCGGGAGATCCGGTCATGACGCTCGAATTCGTCGAATATCCCGATCGCGAGATGCTGGCTTTATCCTTGGCTAACCAGATGGCGGGCCAGCTCGCCCAGCATCTGCGCGTGAACGAGCGTGCGTCGCTTTGTGTGCCGGGCGGGACTTCGCCTGCGCCGATCTTCGACACGTTGTCGGGGAGCGATCTCGACTGGGCGCGGGTCACGGTTTTCCTCAATGACGAGCGTTGGGTCGATTCCGAACATATGCGCTCGAATACGCGGCTTTTGCGTCGGCATCTCTTGCGCGACCGTGCCGAGGTTGCGCGATACATCGACCTCTTCACCGGCGATCCAGATCCGGCGACCGCGGCGCCTTTGCTGTCGCCCGCCATCGAGGACGAGCTGCCGATCACGGTTTTGCTTTTGGGCATGGGCAACGATATGCATACGGCGAGCCTGTTTCCCGGACTTTCCGACACGATCTCCGCTCTCTCGCCCGATGCGCCTGCGGTCGTGCCGATCCGTGGCGGCGGCGAGGAGCCGCGGATTTCGCTGTCGGCCCGCGCGCTCAAGAATGCGATCAACGTGCATCTGTTGATCACCGGCCCCGAGAAACGAGAGGCTCTGGAACGTGCCCAGACACTCGACCCGATCGAGGCTCCGATCCGTGCCCTGCTGGGCGATATCACCGTTCATTGGGCCGCATAGGCCAGAGGCAAGACATGACGATTTCAGCCGATCCATGGGCAGCGCTCGCTGCCCATCGCGCCGCGCAGGGTGATCTGCGCATTGCGGATTTGCTCGAGGACGGCACGCGCGCGGATGATTACGCCACAGTCTTCGACGGTATGGTTTTCGATTGGTCCAAGACCCTGATCGACGGGACGGCGCGCGCCCTTTTGCTGCAATTGGCCGAAAGCGTGCCGGCGCGCCGCGATGCGATGTTCGCGGGCGAGAAAATCAACGAGACCGAGGGGCGCGCGGTGCTCCATACCGCTTTGCGCAACCTCGATGGCGAGGTTTTCGTCGACGGGCGCGACGTCATGAGGCTGGTGCGCGATACGCACGAGCATATGCGCGACTTTGCAGCGCGGGTCCGTGACGGGCGTTATTGCGGGCAGGGCGGCAAGATCACCGATGTCGTCAATATCGGGATTGGCGGCTCGGATCTCGGGCCGGCCATGGCGGTGCGGGCGCTTGCGCCCTATCACGACGGGCCGCGCATCCATTTCGTCTCGAACGTCGATGGCGCGGATATTTCCGATGCTTTGCAAGGGCTTGATCCGGAAACCACGCTGGTCATCGTCGCCTCGAAAACCTTTACCACCATCGAGACCATGACCAATGCCGCAACGGCGCGCGACTGGATGGGGCAGGTCGTGACCGCGCCGGCGACCCAGTTCGCGGCGCTTTCCTCGGCCGAGGGGCGGACTGCGCAATGGGGGATCGACGCCGATCGCGTCTTCGGTTTCGAGGATTGGGTCGGCGGGCGGTATTCGGTTTGGGGCCCGATCGGCCTTTCGCTGATGATCGCGATCGGCCCCGAGGATTTCGACCGCTTCCTCGCGGGCGGCGCGGCGATGGACCGCCATTTCCGCACGGCTCCGGCCAGTGAGAACCTGCCGATCCTGCTGGCTCTGGTCGGGATCTGGCACCATCAGATCTGCGGCTACGCCACCCGTGCGGTCCTGCCCTACGACAATCGCCTCGCGCGCCTGCCGGCCTATCTCCAGCAGCTCGAGATGGAATCGAACGGCAAAAGCGTCGCTATGGACGGAAGCCCCTTGCCGCGCGCTTCGGGCCCCGTGGTCTGGGGCGAGCCGGGCACCAACGGCCAGCACGCCTTCTACCAGCTCATCCATCAGGGCACCGCGGTCGTGCCTTGCGAATTCATTCTCGCCGCCCGCGGCCACGAACCCGAGCTGGCCCATCACCACCTCCTGCTCGTCGCCAATTGCCTCGCGCAATCCGAGGCATTGATGCGCGGCCGCAGCCTTGACGAGGCGCGTGCCCTCATGATCGACAAAGGCCTCTCCGGCGAGGAATGCGAGCGTCAGGCCCGTCACCGCGTTTTTCACGGCAACCGGCCCTCGACGACCCTGCTCATCGAACAGCTCACCCCGTTCTCGCTCGGCCAGATCGTCGCGCTCTACGAGCACCGCGTTTTTGCCGAGGGCGTGATTCTCGGGATCAACAGCTTCGACCAATGGGGGGTCGAACTCGGCAAGGAGCTCGCCCTTCAGGTCGAACCCCTGCTTGCGGGGCAGGAGGTCGCGGGCCATGACAGCTCGACGCGCCATCTCGCGAAACTCGTCCGCGAGATGCGCGGCTGAACCTCTCTTTCATGTCGAAATATCCCGGGGTCCGGGGCAGGGCCCCGGCCTTGTCCCGCGCCTAAGCCGTAGCATAGCCCGCGCCCGAACCGCGCCTCGTGGCCGGCAAGCAGAGATTGCCTCGCGCCACACCCAGCCATAGGGTGGGCGCGAAATGATCTTGGGGGAGTAACCTATGACTGAGACTTGGGGTTTCGACACGCTGGCCATCCACGCGGGCGCCGCGCCCGATCCGGCGACCGGCGCGCGTCAGGTGCCGATCTACCAGACGACGGCCTATGTTTTCAAAGACGCCGACCATGCCGCGCGTCTCTTCAACCTTCAGGAAGTGGGCTATATCTATTCGCGCCTGACCAACCCGACGGTCGGTGCCTTGCAGGCGCGCGTTGCGGCGATGGAGGGCGGCGTCGGCGCCGTCTGCTGCTCATCCGGCCATGCCGCACAGATCATGGCACTGTTCCCGCTGATGGCACCCGGGCGCAATATTGTCGCCTCGACCCGTCTTTACGGCGGCACGATCACCCAGTTCAGCCAGACCATCCGCCGCTTCGGCTGGGGGGTGAAATTCGTCGATCTCGACGATCTCGAGGCGGTCAAGGCGGCGATCGACGATGATACCCGCGCGATCTTCTGCGAATCGATCTCGAATCCGGGCGGCTATGTCACCGATATTCCGGCGGTTGCGAAAGTCGCCGATGCGGCGGGCATTCCCCTGATCGTCGACAACACTTTGGCGACGCCCTTCCTGTGCAAACCCATCGAGATGGGCGCGACCCTCGTGGTCCATTCGCTGACGAAATACATGACCGGCAACGGTACCGTCACCGGCGGCGTCGTGGTCGACAGCGGCAAGTTCGACTGGTCGGCTAGCGACAAGTTCCCCTCGCTCTCCGCGCCCGAGCCCGCTTATCACGGCCTGACCTTCCACCAGACCTTCGGCAATATGGCCTATACGTTCCACGGCATCGCCATCGGTCTGCGCGATCTCGGCATGACGATGAACCCACAGGCGGCCCATTACACGCTGATGGGGATCGAGACGCTTGGCCTGCGGATGGAAAAGCATGTCGAGAATGCGGTCAAAGTCGCGCAATGGCTGGAAAACGACCCGCGCGTCACGGCCGTGACCTATGCGGGCCTGCCCTCGTCGCCCTGGCACGAGACGGCGGCGCGGGTCTATCCCAAAGGCGCGGGTGCGCTGTTTACCTTCGCGGTCAAGGGCGGCTACGAGGCCTGCGTCAAGCTGGTCGACAACCTCGCGCTCTTCAGCCATGTCGCCAACCTCGGCGATACGCGCTCGCTGGTGATCCATTCGGCCTCGACCACGCATCGCCAGCTCACCGTCGAGCAGCAGATCGCGGCAGGGGCCGGCCCCGATGTCGTGCGCCTCTCGATCGGCATCGAGAATATCGAGGATCTTCTGGCCGACCTCGATCAGGCTTTGGCCGCAGCCACGGCCTGACGCACCGGTCGAAGGGTCCGCGAACAAGAAAAGGGCAGGCGCCATGCCTGCCCTTTGTCATTCGGGTGGGTGGCGCGGCTTACTCGGCCGCTCCATCCGCCGCAATCAGTGCATAGGTCGCCGAGACCGAGGCGGAGATGCTCAACTCGCCTGCTTCGATCGGCGTCGCGCGGCCTTTGGCGTCATTCGCCGTCGCCATCATCATCGGGCGCGGCCCGTTCGAGACCGCGCCGTCCGACAGCGCGATCAGGCGGCCAAGCTTCATGCCTGCGGCCTCGGCCATGACTTCGGCCTTGTGGTGCGCGGCGGCGACCGCATTGGTGCGCGCGGCATCCTCGGCCTCGGTCGTATCCTCGCGGGTGAAGTTTATCCCGTTGATTTCATTTGCTCCCGCCTCGACCAGCATATCGAGAACCGGCCCCAGCCGCGCCAGATCACGCACGCGCAAGGTCACCATGTTCTGCGCCATATAGCCGGTGATGACCGGAGGCTTGCCGTCTTGCGAGTAATTCTGGACCGGTGAAAGGCTGAGGCCCGAGGTCTGGATGTCGCGGGCCTCGATCCCTTCGGCCTTCAGCTTGTCGATGACCGTCTGCTGGCGCGTGGCATTCTCCGCCATGGCGGCGGCGGCGGTTTCGGCCTGAACCGAAACGCCAAGCGAAATCGTTGCAAGATCGGGCTGGGCGGCGGATTCGCCCTCGGCGGTCACGGTCAGGCGTGCCATCGCGGGGTGGGCTTTCTTGTCGTGGCCCATCTGATGGGGCGGTTGCGGTGCGTCGGCCGGTACGGGCGGCGTCTGGGCGAGTGCGGGCAGGGCGGCGGCTCCCAAGGCGAGCGCGGTGATTCCCGCCGCGACTTTCGCAGCGATTCCCGCATGGATCCGGCGGGAAGGCGCGCCCGTCCCGAGCCGCGCTTGCTTTGCGCCAATGGCCTGAAGGGACCGTGCGGATGGATGCGCAGGGGCGATCATTTCGGGTTTCATCTTCTGCTCCTCAAAGATTTCTGCGGCGGCACCGACCGCTCTGCTCGATCGATACCGGATTTTGTGCAAAGGGAACGCGAAACTCGACCGAGGTTTGCATAACAATACGGTGTAAAGCTTTTCACGCGGCCGTTTCTGCGCTACTCCGAGAATAAATAATCATAAGAGCAGCCCTATAATCCGGACGATCAGCAGTCGCATGCAGCCTGAACTTCATCCTGACCACGCCCTTTCCTTCAGCGCCGACGCGGTCCACCTTTTGCGTCGCAGCCCGAGTATCCAGCCTGCAGAGGCCACCCGGCCCGAGGAGGATTGGGAGGTTCTGGGCTCTGCCGCGTTCTCCTCGCCGAATTTCCGTCAGGATCTGGCGGCCCTTCGCGCGGCGGTCCAGCCGGAGCAGGGCGATGCGCTTTTGCCGGTGGTTCTGGTGATCCCCGATGACCAGATCCTCTATACCGATCTTCAGGTTCCGACCGGCGAGGGCCGCGAATTGGCCGTGGGCGCCGCGCTCGACGGGCTGACCCCCTACCCGATCGACCAGCTCGCCTTTGACTGGCGCGGCGAAGGCACCGATATCCGCGTTGCCGCCGTCGCCCGCCAGACGCTGCTCGAAGCGCAGGAATTCGCCAATCGGCACGGGTTCGACGGTCGCGAATATACCGCCCGCCCTGCCGATGCCGATTATCCGGGCATGCCGGTTTTCGCTTTGTCCGAGGCCCAGACCGACTTCGATTCCATCGGTGAAGATCTGCCGATCGCCGGCCTTCATCAACTGGACTATGCGCCGGAAGAACCGGGCGAAGACTATGATTATACCGTAGATTCCGGTCTCAATCTCGATCTCGACGCCGATTTGGGCGACGAAGCTTTTGCGGATGTCGATGGTGTGGCGGAAGCTGATGAGGCGCTTGCCCCCGAGGTCGAGGTGATCACGGATGTGGCCTTTACCGAGCTCGGCCAAAGCCTGACGCAAGAGTCTGCAGGGGCGGAAGCCGACGGCCAACCGGAAGCGGAGGGCGCTTTGGTTGCCGACGCTGCCGCCGAGGACGATGCGCAATCCCTCGCGGCCCTCGTGGTCGAGGATGCCCAGATCGAGGATCTGCCCCGATCCGAAGGAGCGTCCGAACCGGAGGCGGAAGAGGCTACCGTTCCTGACGATGCCGATGTCGGGCCCTATGTCGAGGATGCGGCCTTCGCCGAGGAAACGCTGCCCGCGACCGAAGCCGAAGAGGCTTTTGCACCGTCGCCTGTCGAAGACATCGCGACCGAGGCACCGGCGGCGGATCCGTCGGAAGAAAGCCTATCGGAACGCGCCGACGTTTCCGAAGCCGATGCGGCTGTCGTCGCAGAGGCATGGGGCGCGGTCGCGGATCAAGTGTCCGCCAACGAGCAAGATGAAACGGCTGCGGTGGAAACTCCCGATGCGGAGTCCCTGGCCGCGATCGACATGGACCAGCCCGAACGCGAAGGCGATGCCGCGGACGCCGTCGCAAGCGGGTCTGCATCGGACGAGGATGAAGCAAACTTCCTCGCCGAAAATGGTGATGCGGAAGCCGGAGTGCAGGGCGCCGACGACGAAATGGCGCAAGCTGACGAGCCGCAAGCCGACCAAGTTTTCGAGGCTGAAAATGCCGAAGATTATCTGCCCGAGACCGGGGCCGAAGAGCACACCGGCACCGAGACCGAAGGCCCCGACGCCGAAGGTTTCGCCGAAGAGACCGGTACCGGCGAGGCTGCCGAGGAAGACGACGACCTGACCGAGGCCGAGCGCGAGGCTCTCGCCGCTGCCGCTCTCGAAGTGGCTGCGGCCGAAGCTGCGGCCGGTGCGGCCTCTGGTCCTACGGTGGTGCGTCATGGCACGCCGCCCGCCCATTTGCTCAACCCGCGCGCCCGCGCCGTCCGCGAACGGGCCGAAGAGGCCCGCCGCAATCCCAATGGCGCCCCCTCGGCCGGCGCGCGTCCGGTTGCGCCGATGCGTCGCCGCGCCCGCAGCGGCAAGGGCGAGCTGGTGGTGATGCTGGGTGCATTGCTCGTCGGTCTGGTTCTGGTCTGGGCCTTCTTCGCGCCGGGCGAACGTCCGGCCGAAACCGCGATGCGCAATGTCGAACGCGGCATTGTGCCGCCCGCCGGCGAGGCGCAGCAATCCGCAACCGCTGCGCCGCAAAGCACCGGTCAGACCGCAACCACGCCGGCACCAATGCCCGCATCCTCGGCAATGACGCCGGTCGAGCGCGCGGTGGTAATTGCCGCGGCGACCGAGCCTTCGGGAAGCCTGTTGGTTCTCGATCCGGCAGGCGAGGCGCAGGTCTCCGCGCCCGCGACCGCGCCTGAAACGACAGAACCGGCCCAAGCGCAAACTCCCGCGCAAACGCCGCTGGCCGAAGCTCCTGCGCCCGTCGCCCCTGCGCCCGCCGCACCGCAAGAGGTCGCTGCCGCGCCGCTGCCCGCATCGCCGGCGCCTGCTGCTCCGGCCCCGCAAGCGGCACCGGCCCCTGCAGCGCCTGCCCAAACCCCGAGCCCCGCTCCGCAAGCGGCGGCAACCCCTGCACCCGAGCCGCGCCAAAGCGCGCCGGCAGCTGCGCCCGCAGCTGCAGCCCAGCCCGCGCGCAGAGCCGAACCTGCTGCCGCGCCGAGCCGTGCTCCGGCTACTGCCGCCACCGCTCCGGCCCGCAGCCGCGCCTTGGCGAGCTCCGCCCGTCCGCAAAGCGCCACCGCGCCGCGCCGCCGTGCTACCGAGCCGCGCGTCGATACGCCGCCGAACGTGCCGAGCAATCCGATCCCCTTCGAGGCCGCGCAACGCGAAACCGTGCGGCCCGCTGCGGTTCGCCCGCCGACCCGTCCCTCGGCGCGTCCGGCCGCCACGCCTGCGCCGCGCGCCCCTGCTGCGACCCAGAGCGAGGCCCAGCCGGCCTCCGCCGCGGCTCAGCCGAGCGCGGCGCGTCCCAATCTGCGCGCCTCGAACCGCCCGCCCTCGCGTCCCGAAGGTGCGGCCCCCGATCCCGAGGGCATGCGCGAGACACTGACACCCGCCGAACAGCACCATCTCGACGGGCTTATCAAGGATCTGCGGGCGAGCTTTCCCGGTGCGGAAGCCGTCCGGCAGAATCGCGATTACGCGCTGAGCCGCGATATCCGTTTCGAGCGCTACGCCGAAGCGCGACCGGCCCGCAGGCCTGCCGCGATCACGGCGCGTGGGGCTCAGGGCGGGGGCGGCGCGGTTGATGCGGGTTCCGTCGATGCGGCGGTTCGCGCGGCCAATGCGCCGCCCGCCAGCTCAAATCGCGGCTCTGCCATGCCCGCCCAGAATTCGGGCGGGCTTTTGCATTCTTCCAGCCGTCCCCATGCCCGCCCGCTTGCGGCGCGTGCGGGCGCTGCCGCCTCGGGTGCCGCAGCGGCCAATGACGCGGTCGAGGCGGCTGTCGCCAGCGCGGTCTCGAGCGCGCCGGTCAGTGCGGGCGGGGTAGCGCTGACGGCGCTGGCATCGTCGCCGCTGCCGCCGCGCCGTGCTGCCGGTGCTGCCGTTCAAAGCGCGGTCGAAGCGGTCGCGGCCGCTGCAGCTGCGCCCGAGCGCGACATCGCCGCTTTGGCCCCGACTTCGGCGCAACCCGCCGCTCCCGAAGGCCCGAACGAGGCCGAGCTGGCCGAGCGTCGCCGCCTCGACGAGCAGCTCCAGTCGCAGGCCGAGGCACGGGTTCGCGCGCGCGCCCAAGCCGATGCTGCTGCCGAAGCGCAGGCCCGTGCCCAGGCCGAGGCGCGGGCACGCGCGCAAGTCGCCGCCGAAGAGCGCACGGCCGCCGCGCAACGCCAGCGCTATAAACCGCAGGAAATCGACGACGAGCCCGAAGTTGCCGCCGCGCCCTCGGGTGGCAAGACCACGGCAAGCGTTGCAAGCGCGGCCACCCAGAAACGTGCGATCGATCTGGGCCGGACAACGATCATCGGCATCATTGGGGCCGGCAATGCCAGCCGCGCCCTGATCCGGCTGCGCAGCGGCAAGATCGTGACGGTGCGGTTGGGCGACAAGATCGATGGCGGCACGATCAACTCGATCGGTGACGGCCGCGTGACCTATGTGAAGTCGGGTCGCACCCACGAGCTGAAACTGCTCGACGGGCGTTGACGGGAAACCGGCAACCGCAAATGCAAAACGGCCGCGCGAGCGGCCGTTTGTCGTTTGAGGGCTTGGCGGTGCAGGCGGGGCTTAGCCGTTGCTGCAGAAGCTCTGGCTCTTGGTCCAGCCCGCGATATCGGCGCGTTTGGCACCCGAACGCAGCGGCATCCAGTCGCGCGCAACACCGCGCCAGCCCTTGCCCTGACCGCTGACGATCGCGCCGTCGCGGCTGACATTGCGGGCGGCAATCTTGACCGCGCAGGCCATATTGTTCGAGCCGTCGAGCATGCTGCCCGAGCAATTGTAATGGTTCGCGGTCGCGGGCGAGATCTGCATCAGCCCGAGGTAACGGCCACCGCCGCCCTTCGCTGCCGGATTGTAGCCGCTTTCATGCTTGGCCACTGACGAGAGCAGCCCGACCCAGAAATGCTTGCGCTCCTCGCGGTTGAGCGTGGCATAGCCCGGGCAGAAACTGCCGACATCCGAAGGTACGGTCGACAAAAGCGTCACGCCTTCGGATTCGAGTGCGGAAAGCGCGGCTTTGGTCCAGGCGTCGGAGCCTGCACGATTGCCCCAGCGCATATCCGGCGCGGACGAGGGTGCTTCGGCCAGTCGGGCGACATTCGCTCCATTTGCGGTAGCGGTCGTGTCGCATGCGGACAGTCCCATGATGGTGACCAGTGCCGCCGCTGCGAGCGCCCTTGCGCCGAATTTAACCTGCATTCGCCAATTCCATAGCCGTTTCGCTGGCACAGAGGTATCGCGGCAAAGCCTTTCGCAAAACCTAACTGTTTGCGCGCGGGCGGGAACTTGCCAAAGCTGCCGAAAGGCATGAGAGGGAATCCGCCGATCAGACGCGCAATCCGTAAGATCGATGCCGGATTTGAAGAGGGTTCGAATTCTTGTGTATTAAAATTATTTCCATTTAAAACAGGTTATTAATCCGGTTTTATTTGACCCAAAGCTGGTCACTTTTCGCCTCGTCAAGGGGGAATCGGAGAAAGTGCCGGAACGGCGGCCCCCGTTGCGCGATGATTTGCCCTGTCGCTGAGGCCTAAGGACATTCCCGCACAAGAAAACGCTGGAGAAGGGCGAATCCGGCGACGAATTCGTTCAAATGCAATCGTTTTTCCGGTCTGCCGCGGACCGGCCCCGCCCTCATCGGGCGTACCGGACAGCTCACGGACGCGCCTCTTGCGCGTTTTCGCGGCGCAAAGGCGGTGCTTGGCGGGCGAATGCGGCGCCACGCTCTTGCCCAAAGGCGCTCGCGGCCCTAGAACGCCAGTTAATATGCAAGGATATCGCGATGCTTGATCTACTCAGCTTTACCCCGCCGAAACCCAAGGTCATTCAGGGTGCAAAGCAAGATTGGGAACTGGTGATCGGGCTTGAAGTCCACGCTCAGGTTTCCTCGAATGCCAAACTCTTCTCTGGGGCCTCGACCGGCTTCGGGGCCGAGCCGAACAGCCATGTCGCTTTCGTCGATGCCGGCATGCCGGGGATGTTGCCGGTCGTAAACGAATTCTGCGTCGAACAGGCGGTGCGGACCGGTCTTGGCATCAAGGCCGCGATCAACCTGCGCTCGGCCTTCGACCGCAAGAACTATTTCTATCCCGACCTGCCGCAGGGCTATCAGATCAGCCAGCTTTATCACCCGATCGTGGGCGAGGGCGAAGTGATCGTCGAAATGGGGCCGGGCGTCGCCCGCCGCGTCCGGATCGAGCGCATCCACCTTGAACAGGATGCCGGCAAGTCGATCCACGACATGGATCCGACCATGTCCTTCGTCGATCTCAACCGCACCGGCGTCGCGCTGATGGAAATCGTCAGCCGTCCCGATATCCGCGGCCCCGAAGAGGCTGCCGCCTATGTCGCCAAGCTGCGCCAGATCATGCTTTATCTGGGCACCTGCGACGGCAATATGCAGAACGGCAACCTGCGGGCCGACGTCAACGTCTCGGTCTGCCGTCCGGGCGATTACGAGAAATTCATCGAGACCGGCGATTTCGGCCATCTCGGCACGCGCTGCGAAATCAAGAACATGAACTCGCTGCGCTTCATTCAGGCCGCCATCGATTACGAAGCGCGCCGCCAGATCGCGATCATCGAAGACGGCGGCAAGATCGATCAGGAAACGCGCCTTTACGATCCCGACAAGGGCGAGACGCGCTCGATGCGGTCCAAGGAAGAGGCGCATGATTACCGCTACTTCCCCGATCCCGATCTGTTGCCGCTGGAAATCGAGCAGGCGTGGGTTGATGATATCGCCGCCAGCCTGCCCGAGCTTCCCGATGCCAAGAAAGCGCGTTTCATCACCGCTTTGGGTCTTTCGGATTACGACGCGGGCGTTCTGACGGCCGAGGTCGACAATGCGAACTACTTCGAGGCGGTCGCCAAGGGTCGTGACGGCAAACAGGCCGCAAACTGGGTCATCAACGAGCTGTTCGGCCGTCTGAACAAAGAGGGCCTCTCGGTTGCCACCTCGCCGGTTTCGGCCGACCAGCTTGGCGCGATCGTCGATCTGATCACCAAGGGCGATATTTCCGGCAAGATCGCGAAAGATCTGTTCGAGATCGTCTGGACCGAAGGCGGCAACCCCGCCGAGATCGTCGAGGCGCGCGGCATGAAGCAGGTCACCGACCTCGGCGCGATCGAAAAAGCGGTGGATGAAATCATCGCCGCGAACCCCGATCAGGTCGAAAAGGCCAAGCAGAACCCCAAACTCGCGGGCTGGTTCGTGGGTCAGGTCCTGAAAGCCACCGGCGGCAAGGCCAATCCGGCCGCCGTCAACGAGCTGGTCGCGAAGAAGCTCGAACAGTAACGACTGGCGGCGCGGGGGCGCGACGGTGATTATCCCGTTGTGCCCCTCGCGCCGCTTTTTCCGGTTGCGGGGCAGGGCGCGGAATGCGCTCTTTGACCCGCCCGCGGCTCGGGTGCTTCCGCCGTTGCCGCGCCGCCTTTATGGTAATCTTTCATCCGGCAAGGCTGCTGCCCGAAAGCAAGCAGCAACTTCCGCGCGCCTTCTGGGTGCCGGTCGTGGTGCAGGCGATGCAATGGACGGGAATGATGCGCGATCTCCGCGGTTCTTGCGCGACGCAGACTGGCGCCTTCCGGCCCGACAAGCGACGATCTTCTGGCCGCTTTGGCGAAAAGGCCGAGGTTCTGCGTTCCTGTCATTTCATGATCTCGGGGATGGACGCGGCCCACGCTCGGGGCTCGCGACCGCAAGCCGGTTGCTTCCTGCGCATATGGACAATTGACCGGCAGAGTTATCTTTCCCTTCCGCGCGATCTCCGTTACGTTTTGTCCAAGTTTTACAGCAGGACACAGACGATGAGCTTCGAATATTCCGTCATTCCCGCCCCCGATCGCGGCGAGAAGGCGCGCGGTGCGAAAACGCCCTCGGACCGGTTCTCGATCGCCTTCACCACGACGCTGAACGAAATGGCGGCGGAGGGCTGGGAATATATCCGCGCCGAGACCCTGCCCTCGGAGGAGCGCAGCGGTCTGACAGGCCGCACGACGGTTTACCACAATGTTCTGGTCTTCCGCCGCCCGCTTGCAGGCGCGCCGGTCGCAGCGGCGAGCGCACGCCCCTTCAGCCAGCCGATGCAGGCGGTCACGCCCGCAGCTGTTGCGGCTCCGGCACCCGTCGCTGCTCCGGCTGCGGCTGCGGCCAAGGACGACGAGGCTTCCTGATCGTCAAAGCCTCGCCGCTTGGGGATTACCAATGCGGCGGGCGCTGATCGGCGAGCGGAATCGTGCCTTCCTGATTGGCTTCGCGCTCGGCCTCGCGCTCCATCAGCATGCCGACGCGGCGGGCGAGACGCTCGAGATCGCGTTCCTGCCGCGCCACGATCGCCGAAAGGTCGTCGGTCAGACGCGTCAGATGCGCCACGTTTTCTTCCAGCCGCTCGATCTGGTCTTGCCTTGGCTTGTCCATAAAGCCTCCATCCGTTAGATCCTTGCCTGCAATCACCAGAGGGCACAGCGATGGCCAAGGATCAGAAAAAACAGCCCCGTCCCAAGGCAGAGACGCCGAAGGGCTTTCGCGACTATTTCGGCGCGGATGTCACGGAACGCAAGGAGATGTTGGACCGCATCGCCGCAATCTACCATCGCCATGGCTTTGATCCGCTGGAAACCAGTGCCGTCGAGACCGTCGAGGCGCTCGGCAAGTTCCTCCCTGATGTCGACCGTCCCAATGCGGGGGTCTTTGCCTGGCAGGAAGCCGATGTGCCGGGCGGCGGCTCGGGCGACTGGCTGGCCCTGCGCTACGACCTGACCGCGCCTTTGGCCCGGGTCGCGGCCCAGTTCCGCAACGATCTGCCCAGCCCGTACCGCCGCTATGCGATGGGGCCGGTCTGGCGCAACGAGAAACCGGGACCGGGGCGCTTCCGCCAGTTCTATCAATGCGACGCCGATACCGTCGGCTCGGCCTCGGTCGCGGCCGATGCCGAGATCTGCGGTATGCTGGCCGATGCTCTGGAGGCGGTGGGCATCCAGCGCGGCGACTATCTCGTGCGCGTTAACAACCGCAAAGTCCTGAACGGAATCCTCGAGGAGATGGGCGTCACGGCGGGCGAGCAGGCCGATGCGGTCCTGCGCACCATCGACAAATTCGACAAGATCGGCGAGCAGGGCGTGCGCGAATTGCTCACGACCGGCCGCAAGGACGACAGCGGGGCCTTTATCGACGGGATCGGACTTGCCGCCGAGGCCGCAGATCCGGTGCTGGCCTTCCTGACCTCGAAAGGTGCGGACAACGGCGCGACGCTGACCAATCTGCGCGCCGCGGTCGGTGCCTCCGAAATGGGGGCCGAGGGTGTGGACGAGCTGGCCCAGATCGCGGATCTTCTGGCCGCGCAGGGCGTGGGCCCCGACCGTGTCGTTATCGATCCGTCGATCGTGCGCGGCTTGGGCTATTATACCGGCCCCGTCTTCGAGGCCGAGCTGACCTTTGAAATCCTTGACGAAAAGGGGCGCAAGCGCCAGTTCGGCTCGGTCGCGGGCGGCGGTCGCTACGATGGTCTGGTCGAGCGCTTCACCGGCCAGAAGGTTCCCGCGACGGGGGTCTCCATCGGGGTCGACCGTCTGCTGGCCGCGCTGCGCGCCAAAGGTTTGGCCGGTCGCGACAACCACGGGCCGGTCGTCGTCACGGTGATGGATAAGGCGCGCATGGTCGATTATCAGGCCATGGCCGCCGAGCTGCGCGCGGCTGGGATCCGCGCCGAAGTCTATCTCGGCAACCCCAAAAACTTCGGCAACCAGTTGAAATACGCCGATAAACGCGCATCTCCGGTCGCGATCATCCAGGGCGAGGACGAGGCGGCGCGCGGTGTCGTTCAGGTCAAGGACCTGATCCTCGGCGCAAAGATCGCAGCCGAAGCCAGCCTTGACGAATGGAAGGCCCAGCCCGCCCAGACCGAAGTGGCGCGAACCGATCTCGTCGCCGGCGTCAGAAAGATCATCGGCCAATGACCGACAAGCGTCTGCGTCAGGAAATCGGTCAGCGCGTCCTCGCGGAGTTTCGCGCTGCCCGTGCCATCGAGGTCGCGCCCGATATCCTGCTTCCGGCCGAGACGCTTCTCGACCTTTACGGCGAGGATATCCGTGCCCGCGCCTATGTCACCCATGATCCGGTCCGGGGCGAGGTCATGCTTCGCCCCGACTTCACCGTGCCGGTCGTCCAGATGCATATGGCCGAGGGTGCGGAGCCCGCGCGCTATTGCTACTTGGGTGAGGTTTTCCGCAAGCAGGACCACGGTGATACCCGTCCCGAGCACCCGCGCGAGAACGAATATCTTCAGGCCGGTTTCGAGCTTTTCGCCCGCGAAGAAGATGCCGATGCCGAGGTCTTCACGCTCTTTGCCGGCATTTTGCGCCCCTATCGCCTGTCGGCGGTGATGGGCGATATGAGCCTCGTTCTCGAGGCGGTGCGTGCCTTGCCGCTTTCTCCGGCGCGCCGCGACATGCTCTTGCACTATATCTGGCAGCCCAAACGGTTCCGCGCCTGCCTTGCCCGCTTTTCCAGTCCCGCCCCGCGCCGCGATTTCGGCGAGGAAGCCGGAATCTGGACCGGTCTGCGCAGCCCCGAGGAAATGCAGGCCCGCATCGCGCGTCTGGATGCGATTGCCGACGAAACTCCGCTCGCGCCCGAATGGTCGGGGCGTCTTCAGCATCTGCTGTCGATCACCGGCTCCGCCCCCGGCGCCCTGGCCGAATTGCGCGGGGTCGCCCGCGAGCTTCCCCAGATCGCACCTGCGGTCGAGCGGCTCGCCAAACGTCTGGACCGGATCGCGGCTTTGGGCGTCGATACCGCCGCGATCCGCTTTGATGCCAGCCACGGGCGGCAGTCGATGGAATATTACGACGGCATGACCTTCTCCTTCTTTACCCATCGCGCCGATTGGCCGCCTGTGGCCTCGGGCGGGCGTTATGACGCGCTGACCCAGGTGCTGGGGCAGGGCCGCGAAATTCCGGCAGTCGGCGGAATCATCCGCCCCGGCCTTCTGGCAGAACTGGAGGCGCAGGCATGATCCGTCTGGGGGTTCCGTCCAAGGGACGGCTGATGGAGCAGACCTTCGACTGGTTCGCCGAACGCGGCGTCAAACTGTCGCGCACAGGCTCGGACCGCGAATATTCGGGCCGCGTCGAAGGGGCCGAGGGCGTCTCGCTCGTCCTGCTCTCGGCGGGTGAAATCCCGCGCGAACTGGCCGCGGGCCGGATCGAGCTCGGTGTGACGGGCACGGATCTGGTGCGCGAAAAACTGGCCGGCTGGCGCTCGGATGTGGTCGAGGTCGCGCAGATGGGCTTCGGCCATGCCGATCTCATCCTCGCCGTGCCCAATTGCTGGCGTGATTGCGACAGCCTCGACGATTTCGCGGCAATTGCCCGCGATTTCCGCATCGCCCACGGCTTCCGTCTGCGCATTGCCACCAAATACCATCGTCTGGTGCGGGCTTGGCTCTCCGATCACGAGGTTGCCGATTACCAACTGGTCGACAGCCAGGGCGCGACCGAAGGCACCGTAGCCAATCTCACCGCCGAGGCGATTGCCGATATCACCTCTTCGGGCGAGACCTTGCGGGCCAACCACCTCAAGATCATCGACGCGGACCCTATCTTGCGCTCGCAAGCGACGCTCTTCGCCAGCCGTTCGGCACGCCAGCCCGAGCTGGACGCTTTTCTCGCCCAGATCGGACTGCCGGCCAGCCGCTAGCAGGACCGCGCCCTTCTTTCTTTGCCCCGGTTAGCTCAGGCAGAGGAAGAGATGCTCGTTGATGTAATTCGGCAAAGCGCGGGTCGAGGCATATTCGGCCCGCTTGCGATGCCCTTTCTGGCAGACGCGGTCTGCCTCGGTCTGTGCATTGGCCTTGGCCTCTTCGGCATTCGAGGCCATCTGGTTTGTCTGGATCTTGACGCTGTCGCCGTTGAAATCGGCGACCGTCGCGGTCGGAGGCGCGCAAGCGGCCAGCATCAGGGCCATTGCGGTGATCAGCGGAAGATGGGGCTTCACGAGAGTGCTCCTTGCAGGGAAAGAGATGATTCCCTGCAAGCTAGCCCGCCATATGGTAAGAATGGGTTAACGCGGCTTGGCGCTTAATGGTCCAGCCCGACAAGTGCGCGTGCAAAATCGCTCGGATCAAAGGCATCGAGATCGTCGATCTGCTCACCCACCCCGATCGCATGGATCGGCAGGCCGAAACGGTCGGCGAGCGCGACCAGAACGCCGCCCCGCGCGGTTCCGTCCAGTTTGGTCATCACGAGGCCCGATACATCGGCGAGCTTCTGGAAGGTTTCGACCTGAAGCAGGGCGTTTTGGCCGGTGGTCGCATCCAGAACCAGCAGGGTGTTGTGCGGTGCCGACGGGTCTTTCTTGCGGATGACGCGCACGATTTTCGCAAGCTCCTCCATCAGATCCTGACGGTTCTGCAGGCGTCCGGCAGTGTCGATCATCAGGAGATCGATGCCCTCGGCCTCGGCCCGCGACATCGCGTCAAAGGCAAGGCTCGCGGGGTCGCTGCCCTCGGGCGCGGTCAGAACCGGAACGCCCGCGCGCTTGCCCCAGACCTGCAACTGCTCGACCGCCGCCGCGCGGAAAGTATCGCCCGCCGCGATCATCACATTCTTGCCCGCAGCGCGGAACTGGCTTGCCAGCTTGCCGATCGTCGTGGTCTTGCCCGAGCCGTTCACGCCGACAACCAGCACGACCTGCGGCTTTTTGGCATAGATCGGCAAGGGTTTGGCGACATTGGCCATGATGCGCGCGATTTCCTCGGCCAGAAGCTCCTTGAGCTCCGACGAGGAGATTTTGCGGCCAAGACGCCCCTCGGCGATATTGGCGGTGACGCGCAAGGCGGTCTCGACGCCCATATCGGCCTGGATGAGCATCTCTTCGAGCTCCTCCAGCATCTCGTCGTTCAATTCCCGACGCGGTTCGCTGTCGCCACGACCAAAGAGGCGCCCGATCATGCCGGGCTTGGCGGCGGCGCTTTCGGGCGCAGCGGTCGGGGCAGGGGGCGGGACCGGCACGGATGCAGGGGGCATAGCCGCTGCGCGTGCGGCAGGCTCCGGCGCTTGGGTCACAGGTGCGACAGGCGCCTTGGGCGCTTCAGGGGCCACCTCGGCCCGAACCTCGGGCTGTTGCACGGGGGCCTGCGGCTCGGCCGTTTCGGCAACGGCCTGTTCGGCAGGCCGATCGACCGTCGGGGCAACTGGCGGCACAACCGGCGTTTGCGCGCCTTCCTTCACCAGATCATCAAGCCCTTCGCCGATTTTCGACGAGGACCGGGTCAAACGCTCGCGGAGCTTCGAGAAAAACGACATGGGCAATCCTTCTGACTTCGCCCCAGAACCTAGGGCTTTCCGCCTGAAAGGGAAAGGGAGGCAAAAGAAAAGGGCGCCCGAAGACGCCCTTTCCGATCCGCTTTTCTTCATCAGGGAAATACCCGCGGGGGTGCGGGGGCGGCAGGCCCCCGGATCCGGCGCGGACAGCCCTAAATCAGGCCTTGCCGAGATAGATGTCGACCAGCTGCTGAAGCATCGCCAGAGCGTCCTCGCGCGAGCGCTGGAAGCTGTTGCGGCCGATGATCGAGCCGTTGCCGCCGCCGTCACGGATTGCGCGTGCGTCGTCATAGACCGCATCCGCGCCTTTTGCCGCGCCGCCCGAGAAAACGACGATGCGGCGGCCGTTGAAGGAAGCCTGCATGCAATGCGCGACGCGCTTCGCCTGGGTTTCGATCTCGATTTTCTTGTCTTCGTAGACCTTCTTGGCCTCCGGCAGCATCAGATGGTCGGTCGAGAGCTTGATCTTGATGATATGCGCGCCGACCAGAGCCGCGATCTGTGCGGCATAGGCTGCGATATCGATCGCGGTTTCACCGTCCTTGGTGATCGCTTCGCCGCGCGGATAGGACCAGATCACGGTCGCGATGCCTTTGGCAGCCGCTTCCTGACGCATGGCCGAGATTTCCTCGAACATGTCGAGCGCCATATCCGAGCCCGGATAGATGGTGAAGCCGATGGCCGAGCAGCCCAGACGCAACGCGTCGTCGACGGTCGCGGTGATCGCCTGGTTCTTGCCGGCGGTTTCCGACATCAGCGAATTTGCCGAGTTCACCTTGAGGATGGTCGGGATCTGGCCTGCGAAGGTATCCGCGCCGGCTTCGATCATGCCGAGCGGTGCGGCATAGGCGTTCAGCCCCGCGTCGATCGCCAGCTGGTAGTGATAATGGGGGTCGTAAGCTGCCGGGTTGGCGGCAAAGCTGCGTGCCGGACCATGTTCAAAGCCCTGATCGACGGGCAGGATGATCATCTTGCCGGTGCCGGCCAGTTTACCCGTCATCATCATTCGGGCGAGCTGTGCCTTCACGCCGGGCGTTTCGCCTTCGTAATTGGCGAGGATTTTGCGAACCGTATCTGTCATTTGCATTGGAAGCTCCCCTTTCCAGATTGACGCGCTGATAGCAGACCCTTCGGGAAGGGCAATCAAGGTTGCGCTAACGGGAACCCCGTCACACGATCTGCGTTTGATTCTTGCATAGTTGCGAGGATATCCGATGGCAAACGAAGACCCTTCCGGCATTCCCGAACAGATCCGTCAGACCCGTCCCTTCATGATCGCGCTGGCGATTGCCTTCGTGGTCGGGATCGGCACGTTTTTGTGGATCCTGTCGCAGGATGTGAACGAAAACGATCTCGAGCGCACCGATCCCCCCGCCGCGCTGGTCACGCCGCCCGCCGCCACGCCCGATGCAGCGACCACGACCCCAGAGACGGCAGCACCCGCGCCGGCCGCTCCGGCGACAAGCAATTAACCCTGCGCCCGCATACGCCGCGCGGTTCTGGTCCGCATGGCGCAAGCGGGCTCGGGGCACGGAGGTCGTGCCTGAGGTGATCGGGGCGGCGTTTTGCCGCCTGTGGCCAAGCAGTTCGCAAAAGCCGCAAACGACGCGGCGGCACGATTGAAAAAGGGGCGCGAAACCGCGCCCCCTTTTTTATCCCGCTTGTTTGCTCAGCGCATCAGGGCTGCGACGCCCGGCAATTCTTTGCCTTCCATCCATTCGAGGAAAGCGCCGCCTGCGGTCGAGATATAGGTGAAATCATCCGCCACACCGGCCTTGTTCAGCGCCGCCACCGTATCGCCGCCACCTGCGACGGTCACGAGCTTGCCCGCTTTGGTCAGCGCGGCCGCCGCATTGGCCGCGGCATTGGTGGCCATGTCGAAGGGCGGGATCTCGAACGCGCCGAGCGGGCCGTTCCAGATCAGCGTGCGCGAGGCCTCGAAGACCTGCGCGATCGCGGCTACGGTCGCCGGACCCGCATCGAGGATCATCGCATCTTCGGGGCATTGGTCGGCAGGCAGGGTCTCGGTCGCGGCATGTGCCTTGAATTCGCGCGCGACAACGATGTCGACCGGCAGGTGGATGGTGCAGCCGGTGGTCACCGATTTCGTCAGGATGTCGCGGGCGGTATCGGCCATATCGCGCTCGGCAAGGGATTTGCCGACTTCGATGCCTTTGGCGACGAGGAAGGTATTCGCCATGCCGCCGCCGATCACGAGATGGTCGACCTTCTCGATGAGGTTGGTCAGCAGTTCGAGCTTGGTCGAGACTTTCGCGCCGCCGACAATGGCGACCACCGGACGCTCGGGCGCGCCGAGGGCTGCATTGAGCGCGGTCAGTTCGGCCTGCATCAGGCGACCGGCCGCCGAGGGCAGCAGTTTCGCGATGCCTTCGGTCGAGGCATGGGCGCGATGCGCCGCCGAGAAGGCGTCATTGACATAGACCTGACCCAGAGCCGCGACCGAAGCCGCGAAAGTAGGGTCATTGGCCTCTTCGCCCGGATAGAAGCGGGTGTTTTCCAAAAGCAGGATGTCGCCCGCCTTGAGATCGGCAACCGCGCGCTTGGCGGGACCGCCGATGGTCTCCTCCGAGAATTTGACCGGCTGTCCCATGGCTTTCTCCAGCGCGGGCAGCAGCTGCGCCAGACTCATCGCGGGGACCCTTTGGCCTTTGGGGCGGTCTAAATGCGCCAGAAGCACCGGAATCCCGCCTTTGGCCTGGATATCCTTGACGGTGGGGACGATCTTTTCGATCCGGGTGGCATCCGTGACCTGACCGTTTTCGACGGGCACGTTGATGTCGACGCGCACAAGGACGACCTTGCCCTCGAGATCCATGTCGTCAATGGTTTTGAAATTTGCCATGTTCGGGTCCTCTCCGCGACTTTTCGCTGTCACTGCGGTTTTTCTATCATGTTGACATTATCGTCAACTGACGCTCCCCCTCGGGTTCGCTAAACCGCTGTCAGCCGTTGTCCAAGACGGACGAAAGGCTTAACTCTGGCACAGACCAGTAAAAGAGGAACCCTCGATGGCCGAGATCAAAGACGCTGAGAACACAATCATCATCGAGCTGAAGGACGGTCCGGTCGTGATCGAACTTCTGCCCGACGTGGCGCCCAAACATGCCGAGCGCATGAAAGAGTTGGCCCGCGCCGGCGCTTACGACAACGTGGCCTTCCACCGTGTCATCGACGGCTTCATGGCCCAGACCGGCGATGTCGAACACGCCAATATGGAAAAAGACTACAACCCGCGCCGCGCCGGCACGGGTGGCTCGGACCTGCCGGACCTGCCGGCGGAACTCTCGCGCCTGCCGCATGACCGCGGCACCCTTGGCGCTGCACGCTCGCAGAACCCGAACTCGGCCAACAGCCAGTTCTTCATCAACTTCGGCGACAACCACTTCCTGAACGGGCAGTACACGGTCTATGGCCGCGTGATCTCGGGCATGGAGCATGTCGACAAAATCGTCCGCGGCGAGCCGCCGGCGAGCCCCGACCGCATGATCTCGGTCAAGGTCGCGAAGGATGTGGAAGACAATGCGTAAGCTTCTTCTCGCCTCCGCTGTCGCGCTTGCCGCTCCGGCCGCATTCGCCGAAGGTCTGCCGGGTGTGACCGATGGTCCGGGCCCGAATCTCGTGATCGAGGTCGCCGATGCCGCAGGCACGTCCAAAGGCACGATCGTTCTGGATCTGAACGCCGAAAAAGCCCCCAAACACGTCGAGCGGATCGTTTCGCTGGCAAAATCGGGCGCTTATGACGGTGTTGTGTTCCACCGTGTGATCGGCGGCTTCATGGCCCAGACCGGCGATGTGCAATACGGCAAAAAAGACGGCGACACTTCGCGTGCGGGGATGGGTGGTTCGGAACTGCCCGACCTGAAAGCCGAGTTCAGCGATGTGCCTTTCGGCGCAGGCACCGTCGGCATGGCGCGTTCGCAGAACCCCGATTCCGCCAACAGCCAGTTCTTCATCGATCTGGCACCGGCGGATTTCCTGAACGGCCAATATACGGTCGTCGGTCAGCTGGTTGACGGCTGGGACGTGCTCAACGCCATCAAAAAGGGCGACGAGGCGGCCAATGGTTTGGTCGACAAGCCCGATGTCATGGTGAAGGTCACCGTTCAGGAATAAGTTTTCCGGCAAAGACCATTCGGCAAGCCCCGTCGGACCTCCGGCGGGGCTTGTTTCATCCGGCAGGCGCGATGTTTCCGGCCCGATGCTGTCGGGGCGCAAAATGCGGGGCCATTAAGGCACCCGCGCGAAGGCCGGTAGACGGCGCGGGCCAGAGATGCTCTGTCGTCATCATGAACATGACCGCCCCCCTGCCACCCAATCCCGACCACAGCCGAGGCCCCCGCCGCCTGCTGCCCTTCGGCATTGCCGCGGCAATCGTTCTGGCGGCCGCGCTCGTGCTTTGGGGCTTTGGCCGACCGCTGATCTGCACCTGCGGAACGGTCAAGCTGTGGCACGGCACCGTGCTCAGTTCAGAGAACTCGCAGCATCTCGCCGATTGGTACAGCTTTTCGCATATCACCCACGGCTTCCTGTTCTATGCCCTGATCTGGCTGGCCATGCTGGTGCGGGGCAGGGAGCAGACGCCGCTGTCCTTCGGCTGGCGGCTGGTCGTCGCCACGTTGATCGAGGCGGTATGGGAGGTGGTCGAAAACTCGGATGCGGTGATCGAGCGCTACCGTGCGGTCACCATCTCGCTCGATTATTACGGCGATAGCGTGATCAATTCGGTGGCCGATATGGGGGCGATGATGCTGGGCTTTTGGCTCGCCTATCGCTTGCCCGTCCGGCTGTCCCTCGCGCTGGCCGTGATCTCCGAGGTGATGCTGGCCATTGTGATCCGCGACGGGTTGGCGCTGAACATCGTGATGCTGGTCTGGCCGGTCGACGCGATTCGCGATTGGCAAGGCGCGCTTTAGCGGCCCCTCGCGTCCCTTGGCGCAGCAAAAAGGCCGGAGTCTCCTCCGGCCTTCTGGTTCGCTTGATCGCGGATCCGACTCAGGCTTGCTTGCCCTTGAGCATGAAGTGCTTCTTGGCCCCGAGCGAGACCTTGATGCCGGCCAGAAGATCCTCGGTCGCGATGATCTCTTGCGGATCGGTCTTTTTCTCGTTGTTGAACTTGACGCTGCCGCCCTGGAAGGCGCGCTTGCCCTCTTTGCCCGAAGCGACGAGACCACTTTCGACCAAAGCCGCATTGGCCGTGATGCCTTCGGGCGGGATGGTCACGAAAACCTCGGCCAGATCGCCGCCCGCGCCGCCTTCTTCAAAGACCTTGCGTGCGGTCGCCTCGGCCGAAGCGGCGGCTTCCGCGCCGTGCAGCAGCGTTGTGACCGCATTGGCGAGGATGATCTTCGCGTCGTTGATCGCCTGACCTTCAAGGCTGCCCAGACGGTCGCATTCCTCGACCGGAAGCTCGGTGTAAAGCTTGAGGAAGCGGCCGACATCGGCATCGGTGGTGTTGCGCCAGAACTGCCAGAAATCATAGGGCGAGAGCATGTCGCCGTTCAGCCAGACCGCACCGCCCGCCGATTTGCCCATCTTGCGGCCGTCCGAGGTGGTCAGCAGCGGCGAGGTCAGGCCCCAGATCTCGTGATCGAGCACGCGGCGCGTCAGGTCGATCCCGTTGATGATATTGCCCCACTGATCCGAACCGCCCATCTGCAATTTGCAGTCGTAACGGCGGTTCAGCTCGAGGAAATCGTAAGCCTGCAGGATCATGTAGTTGAATTCGAGGAAGCTCAGCGACTGTTCGCGATCCAGACGCGATTTCACCGATTCGAAGGACAGCATCCGGTTGACCGAGAAATGCCGCCCGATGTCGCGCAGGAATTCGAGGTAGTTCAGATTGTCGAGCCATTCGGCGTTGTTGAGCATGCGCGCTTTATCCTCGCCGTAGTCGAGGTAGCGCGCGAAAACCTTCTGCATCCCGTCGATATTCGACTGGATCTGGTCTTCGGTCAGCAGCGGACGCTCGTCCGAGCGGAACGAGGGGTCGCCCACTTTGGTCGTGCCGCCGCCCATCAGCGTGATCGGCTTGTGGCCGGTCTTCTGGAACCAGCGCAGCATCATGATGTTCAGCAGGTGCCCGACATGCAGGCTCGCCGCGGTCGCGTCATAGCCGATATATGCCGTGACCGGACCGTCCTTGAGGGCTTCGTCAAGCGCCTGGATATCGGTCGCATCGGCCAGATAGCCGCGCTCGATCATCACGCGCATGAATTCGGACTTGGCATGGTATGTCATGGTCTTTTCCTTTCGAACGTGACGGGTATACCGATGCGGGTGATCAAGGGAAAGCCATTGATGGACGGGTTTATACGCGCTTTGGGCATGATGTCGGGCACTTCGCTGGATGGCGTCGATGCCGCGATGATCGAAACCGACGGAATCCGCATCGCGGGCTTTGGACGCAGCGCCTATGCGGCCTATGGTGACAACGAGGCGCATGTGCTTCATGCCGCTTTGGGGCGCTGGCAGGGTGGGGAGGGCGTGGCCGAGGCCGCCGCCTTGTCGGTTGCGGCCCATGCCGGTCTTGCCGCCGATTTCCCCGAGGCCGAGCTGGTCGGTTATCACGGCCAGACTTTGGCCCATGACCCCAAGGGGCGCGGCACGCATCAGGCGGGCGACGGCGCGGCGCTTGCGCGCGCGCTCGGCCGTCCGGTGGTCTGGGATTTCCGCTCGGAAGATGTCCGCCAAGGCGGGGAGGGAGCGCCGCTTGCCCCCTTCTTCCATTGGGCCTGCGCGCATTGGGCTGTGGGACAAGGGCATCTGCCCCAAGCGCCGGTCGCTTTTCTCAATCTGGGCGGGGTGGGCAATATCACTTGGGTCGATCCGTCGGCCGCGGGCCCCGAGGCGCCGGGTGCCTGCCTTGCCTTTGATACCGGTCCCGCCAATGCGCCGGTCAATGATCTGATGCGCGCGCGTCTGGGCCGCGAGCGTGACGAGGGCGGGGCGCTCGCATTGTCGGGCACTGTCTCGGAAAGCGTGATCGGCGGGTTTCTCGCCCATCCCTATTTCACGCGCCTGCCGCCTAAATCGCTCGATCGCGACGATTTCAGCAGTCTGTCTACGGCTGTGGCCGATCTCTCGGATGCCGATGCCGCAGCGACATTGACCGAGGCCACAGCCGCTGCCGTGGGCGCGGGCATGGCCTTCATGCCGCGACCGCCGGCGACGCTTCTGGTCTGCGGCGGCGGACGGCACAACCGCGCCATGATGGCGGCGCTGGCGCGCAGGGTCGCGGCCGAAGTCGTCCCCGTCGAGGCGGCGGGGCTTGATGGCGACATGATCGAGGCGCAGGCCTTCGGCTGGCTGGCCGTTCGGGTTTTGCGCGGATTGCCGACCTCGGGGCCCGAAACCACGGGCGCGCCCGCACCTGTGTGCGGCGGGCGGATCAGCTATCCGTGAAGGGCGACAGGCCCGAGGCGGGGAACGATGTGACACGCCTTGGGGTTGAGCTTTCCACCGGCCCCGAGACGGGCCGCCAGTAGAAACGACCGAAAAGGACAAAGCGCATGAAAGCATTTGTCATCGCAGCGACGACCTTCACCCTCACGGGCCTAGCCGTGACGGGACCGGCCCGCGCACAGGACCCCGCTCCCCAAGCCGCCCCCGCCGCAGAGGCAGGCGGCGCACAGGGCACGAAACTGGGCGCAGAGCTGGGCGCCGTAATCGAGGCCGGCAAAGATGCAGCCGCCAAGGCCGGGACCAAGGCGGAAGCCGCTGGAGAGGCGGCAGCCGAGGCTGCCGGCGATATCGCGCAAAGCACCGCCGAAAAGGCCGCCCGCGCCGCTGCCGAGGCAGAGGCCGCCGCCAAAGAGGCCGGAGCCGCTGCTGCTGCAGCCGTGGATGAAGAGCTCGACCGCAAGGCCAATATCGCCAAACCCGCAGCCTCGGCCCCCGAAGCCGCCAAGCCCGCCCAAGAGGCTGCCGCCGAAGGCGGGGCTGCCGCCAAGCCCGAGGTCGTCGCTCCCGATGTCCGCCCGCCCGCCATCTCCGAGGCGGAGCCGGGCGTTCTGGCCTCCTGGATCACCAGCCGCCGGATCTGGACCACCAACGAGCCCTCGAGCACGCCTTGGGACGATTCGGCGCTCGATACCGCTCTGACCGCGCGCCCCGCGACGTGGCAGGACATCGCCAAGGTGGACGACATCGTGCTTGATGATCAGGGGCAGCTGGTCGGCTATATCGCCGATATCGGCGGCTTTCTGGGAATCGGCGCCAAGAAGGTTCTGCTCGGCACAGAGGCGATTCACCTGATTCAGATTGGTTCCGAGCGCTTCTACGCCACGAATTTCACCAAAGCGGAGCTGGAGGCCCTGCCGGACTTCAATCCGGCCACGGTTTTGAAATGAGGATTTCTCAAGGAATGCTGGCTATTTGGGGCGCCCTCGGGCGCCTCTTTCACTTTTCGTGATCTTTGTCGCAGATCGGCCCTTGACGGTCCCAGCCACTCCTCTTAGACACCGCCTTACTCCAGAGGCGATCTGGAGATGGTATACGCGGTTGTAGCTCAGTTGGTTAGAGTACCGGCCTGTCACGCCGGGGGTCGCGGGTTCGAGCCCCGTCAACCGCGCCACTACCATAAACAAATTCGCCAGATAAAATGCGCGGTTGTAGCTCAGTTGGTTAGAGTACCGGCCTGTCACGCCGGGGGTCGCGGGTTCGAGCCCCGTCAACCGCGCCATTTATCCTTTCAAGGGAAACCTTGAATGTCAAAACGGCTCCTTCGGGGGCCGTTTGTCATTTCCGGCTCCCGATTCCCGACCGTATTCGCCCCTCTGCCCGAATCCGTGCAAAAGTTGCGCTGTTAAAGCCGCCCGATTTCGCCGATGATGGATCAGGTGGAAGCAGGAGCGCGGTGGGGCTTTTCATCCCCCGCCATTTCCCTATTCTGGCCTCGATTTGAATCAGGGGGCGACCATGGCACGCGGAATTGATTACGGCGGAATGATGCACCGCGCCATGCAGGGGCTGATTGCGAATGTCCTGCGCGACATTGCGAAAAACGGTCTGCCGGGCGAGCACCATTTCTTCATCACCTTCGATACACGCGATCCGGACGTGCAGATGGCCGACTGGCTGCGCGAGCGCTATCCCGAGGAAATGACCATCGTCATCCAGCATTGGTTCGACAACCTCGTGATCGAGGATGATTATTTCGAAATCACGCTGAACTTCGGCAATTCGCCCGAGCCGCTGCATATTCCCTTCGACGCCCTGCGCACCTTCGTCGATCCTTCGGTCGAATTCGGCCTGCGCTTCGAAACGCAGGGCGATGATTCCGACGATGACGATTTTGATGACGACGACGACGAAGAAGACGATCTCGAGATGGAGGAGGTCGAAGAGGCCCCAAAAACCAGCGCCGAGGTCGTCAGCCTCGACAAGTGGCGCAAATAGGCACACCGCATCCGGCCCGCGATCCAAGGATCCGCGGGCCTTTTCATTTGCGGCGTTCCGGTAGGGCGGTTTCCATGTTTCTGCATGCGACTGCATACAGATTGCGAATCTTTGCCCGACGGCCTAGAACCTCGGCGAAACCGTGAGGGATGAATGTCATGACCAAGACCCGCACCGAAACCGACAGCTTCGGCCCGCTTGAAGTCGATTCCAGCAAATATTGGGGCGCGCAGACGCAGCGCTCGATCATCAACTTCCCGATCGGCTGGGAAAAGCAGCCGGTTCCGATCATCCGCGCTTTGGGCGTGATCAAACAGGCCGCTGCCGAAGTGAACATGGCGACCGGCAATCTTGATCCGGCGATCGGCAATGCGATGGTTGCAGCCGCCAAAGAGGTCGTTGCCGGCAAATTCGACGACAACTTCCCGCTGGTCGTCTGGCAGACCGGCTCGGGCACGCAGTCGAACATGAACGCCAACGAGGTCATCTCGAACCGCGCGATCGAAATGCTGGGCGGCGAGCTGGGCAGCAAAAAGCCCGTTCACCCCAACGACCATGTGAACATGGGCCAGTCATCGAACGACACTTTCCCGACCGCGATGCATGTCGGCATCGCGATGCAGTCGCGCGACGTCCTGATTCCGGGCCTCGAAAAGCTGCACAAGGCGCTGGTCGCGAAAGCGGAAGAGTTCAAGGACATCATCAAGATCGGCCGGACCCATACGCAGGATGCGACGCCTCTGACCCTTGGTCAGGAATTCGGCGGCTATGCCCATCAGGTCGAAAAAGGCATCGAGCGCGTCAAGCTGGCACTTGGCGACATCTACGAGCTGGCGCAGGGCGGCACGGCCGTCGGCACGGGGCTGAACACCAAAAAGGGTTGGGATACCGCGATTGCCGCGAAGATCGCCGAGATCACCGATCTCCCCTTCGTGACCGCGCCGAACAAATTCGAGGCTCTGGCCGCGCATGACGCGATGGTCTTTTTCTCGGGAGCGCTGAAAACCGTTGCGGGCTCGCTCTTCAAGATCGCCAACGACATCCGTCTGCTCGGCTCCGGCCCGCGCTCGGGTCTGGGCGAGCTGATCTTGCCGGAAAACGAGCCGGGCTCCTCGATCATGCCGGGCAAGGTCAACCCGACGCAGGCAGAGGCGCTGACCATGGTTTGCGCTCATGTCATGGGCAATGACGCGGCCATCGGCTTTGCCGGTTCGCAGGGCCATTTCGAGCTGAACGTCTATAACCCGATGATGAGCTACAATGTGCTCCAGTCGATGCAGCTTCTGGGCGATGCCGCCAGTTCCTTCACCGACAACATGGTCGTGGGGATCGAGGCCAACAAGCCGCGAATCGAAAAGCTGATGCAGGAATCGCTGATGCTGGTTACCGCGCTTGCGCCGACCATCGGTTACGACAACGCGACCAAAGTGGCCAAGACCGCGCATAAAAACGGCACCACTTTGCGCGAGGAAGCGATCAATCTGGGCTTCGTCGACGGCGAGACCTTCGACCGCGTGGTGCGGCCCGAACAGATGGTCGGCCCCGAGGATTGATCCATGCGACAAGCCCCGCATCCGCAACGATTGGACGGCGCCTGTGGCCCGTCTTTGGTGCGGATGCGGATCTTTGCCCCTGCGGTTCTGCCGCGGGGGTATTTTCATTCCGGAGAAAGCGTGGGTTCGCGATGGGCGTGATCAATCTGCGGCAGGCCCGCAAGGACCGCGAACGGGCCAAAAACCGTGCAAAAGGCGATGAAAATGCGGCGAAATTCGGCCGGACGAAAGCCGAAAGGCAGCTGAACGGGGCGCAGGCCGCCAAGGCCGAAAGCCGTCTCGACGGCCACCGGATCGAGGCTCCCCCCGGCGGCGCGGATGGCGGCGATGCCTGATCCCGCACCGCTTGCCTTGCCCGCGATGGGGCCGCCGCTCAAACGGTCGGTGACGATCGACGGGCACCGCACCAGCGTCAGTCTGGAAGATGCGTTTTGGCGTGATCTGCGCGAGATCGCCAAGCGGCGCGCCACCTCTCCGGCGGGTTTGATCGCGGCGATCGACCACGCCCGCCCTCCCGACGTCGGGCTGGCAACGGCGGTACGGCTTTTCGTATTGGCCGAGGTCAAGGCAGGCACAACGCTTGCGGCGACGCCTTCGGGCGCATAAAAGCGCCATTGAAACCATCGCATATCTGAAAAACGGGACCCCGCAAAATGGCAGGCCATTCAAAATGGGCGAACATTCAGCACCGTAAAGGACGCCAGGACGGCATCCGCTCGAAGCTGTTCTCCAAACTCTCGAAAGAGATCACCGTCGCAGCGAAAATGGGCGACCCCGACCCCGACAAGAACCCGCGTCTGCGTCTTGCGGTGAAGGAAGCCAAGTCGAACTCGGTCCCCAAGGACGTGATCGACCGCGCCATCAAGAAGGCCGTCGGCGGCGACGCCGAGAACTATGACGAGATCCGTTACGAAGGCTACGGCCCGAACGGCATCGCGATCATCGTCGAGGCCATGACCGACAACCGCAACCGCTCGGCCTCGAACGTGCGCAGCTATTTCACCAAATCGGGCGGCGATATGGGCCAGACCGGCTCGGTGAGCTTCATGTTCGACCGCAAGGGCGAGATCTTGTTCAAGGCCGATATCGCCGATGCCGATACCGTCATGATGGCGGCGCTGGAAGCGGGTGCCGATGATGTCGAAAGCGACGAAGAAGGTCACTGGATCTATACCTCGGACACTACGCTTTTCGAGGTCAACGCAGCGCTTGAGGCCGCTTTGGGCGAATCCGAGCATGCGAAGCTGGTCTGGAAGCCGCAGGCGCCGACCGAGATCACCGATCTCGAGACCGCGCAGAAGCTGATGAAGCTGATCGATACGCTGGAAGACGACGATGACGTCCAGACCGTCACCGGCAATTTCGACATCGCCGAAGAGATCGCCGCACAGCTGTGACGGCACTGCCGGAGCCTCCGGCGGGGATACTTGAAGCATGAAAGATGTCAGGGTCGCAGGTTTTCTGCGGCCCTTTTCTTTACCGCGTCGCTCAGCGGACGGATCGCGGGGGCCAAGGCGCGGCTGACTTGCCAATAGAGCGGCACGTCGAGCGGCAGATCTGGGAGGATCGGGCGCAGCTCGCCGTTTGCGATCGCGCTGCGGGCCATGGTTTCGGGCACCATCCCCCAGCCAAGGCCGAGGGCCAGCGCGCGGGCGAAAGGCTCGGAGGCGGGGATGAGATGCCCTCTCAGGCGCAGGCGCTGGCCGGTGGCGCGCTCGGCCCAGTGCGCTTGCAACGCATCCTTGCTGTTGAAGATCACGGCCGGCGCGGCACTGAGGGTTTCGGCGGTGCAGCCCGTGGCGAAATGGCTCGCGATGAAGGCGGGCGAGGCGAGGGCGAGATAGCGCATATGGCCGAGCGCGCTTGCGTCGCAGCCTGCGACCGGCTGCGGGTTCGAGGTGATCGCCGCGCTGACCTGACCGCTTCTG
This sequence comes from Paracoccus cavernae, assembly GCF_042430175.1. Classification (NCBI taxonomy): domain Bacteria; kingdom Pseudomonadati; phylum Pseudomonadota; class Alphaproteobacteria; order Rhodobacterales; family Paracoccaceae; genus Paracoccus; species Paracoccus cavernae. The sequence continues at coordinate 64,410 of NZ_JBHMDZ010000002.1, forward strand.
AGCCAGTCGCGTGCGTGGTCCTGATCGTCGACGACGAGATCATAAAGTACCGGCAGCGCCGTCATGGCGGGCAGAAACCATGTCGCGAGGCTGTCGGCATTGACCGCGATCCGCAGCACCGCCGGTCCCGATTGCGGACGGATGTGTTTGTCGAGGCCCTGTTCGAGCAGCCGCACCTGATCGAGATGCTGCATCAGGCGCAGGCCGGTTTCGGTCCCGCTTGCGGGCGGGCCGCGATGGATCAGCACCGCACCGAGCCGGTCCTCGAGCCCTTTGATCCTTTGCGAGACCGCCGAAGGGGTGATGCCCAGCCTTGCCGCCGCCGCATCGAAAGAGCCGAGGCGGATGATTTCGGCCAGAGCTTCGAGGGCGGGGTAGTCGTGCATCAGTTTTCCTTAACTACGGTTATCCGAATTAATTTGATTGATGTTGCGCAGGGTTGCAAGACGGCCTCAAAGAAGGGGAAGACGATGCATGACTATTGGGCCGGTCTGGGCGCTGCCTTATCCCTGATCGTGGCGATCGGGGCGCAGAACGCTTTCGTGTTGCGGCAGGGGCTCCTGCGTCAGCATGTCTGGGCGGTCTGTCTGTTCTGCGCGGGTTCGGACGCGATCCTGATCTCGGCGGGGGTTGCGGGGGCGGGGGCGATCGTTGGGGCGCATCCCGGCTTTTTGCTCGCCATGCGTTGGGGGGGCGCGGCCTTTCTGCTGCTTTACGGGCTGCGCGCCTTCCGCTCGGCCCGCGAGGGCGGGCATGCGTTGCGCGCGGCCGAGACGGGTGCCGCGACGCTGGCCTCGGTGCTGGCGACGGCGGCGGCGCTGACCTGGCTCAACCCCCATGTCTATCTCGATACGGTGATCTTGCTGGGGGCGATCTCGGCCAAGGCCGAAAGCCGCGCGGGCTTTGCCTTGGGCGCGATTACGGCCTCGTTTTCATTCTTCTTCGCTTTGGGCTACGGCGCACGGCTGCTTCAGCCGGTCTTTGCCAAGCCGCTGTCCTGGCGCATTCTTGACGCGTTGGTCGGGGCCATGATGTGGACCATCGCCTTTTCGCTTATACGCGGCGGCTGAGCCTTGCCTTTGCCCGAGCGACAGGGCAAGCGGCGGCAATGAGCAATCCGGCGCAAACCCGTAACGACATCAGCGGCATCTTGTGGATGTTGACGGCGGGGCTTTGCTTTGTCGCGGTCAACGGCTCGGTGCGCTGGCTGGGCACGAGCCTGCCCGCGCCCGAGGCGGCCTTCATCCGTTTCGCGTTGGGGCTGACGTTTTTGCTGCCGGTCCTGTTGCCTGCGATAAGGCGGGGATTGCCGGCTGCGGTCTGGCGGCTTGTGGCTGTTCGCGGCGCGCTCCATACCGTGGCGGTGATCTTGTGGTTCTTTGCCATGGCCCGCATCACCGTGGCCGAGGTCACCGCGATCGGCTATCTCAACCCGATCCTTGTCACCATCGCGGCGACCCTGTTTCTGGGCGAGCGGATCTCGTGGCGGCGCGGTCTGGCGATTGGCGTGGCTTTGGCCGGTGCGATGATCGTTTTGAGGCCGGGTCTGCGCCAGCTCGAGCCGGGGCATCTGTCGCAAATCGGCGCGTCGATGTTTTTTGCCTGCTCCTATCTGATCGCCAAGAACCTCTCGCAGAAGGTGCCGGCGGCGGTGGTGGTGGCGCTTTTGTCTTTGACCGTGACCATCGGGCTTGCGCCTGTTGCGGCGCTTGTTTGGGTGACGCCCAGTCCGTCTCAGGTCCTGACCCTCGGCCTGACCGCGCTTTGCGCCACTGCGGGCCACTACGCGATGACGCGGGCTTTCGCGATCGCGCCTTTGACGGTGACCCAGCCCGTGACTTTCCTGCAATTGCTTTGGGCGAGCCTGCTCGGACTTTTGGTCTTTTCCGAGCCGGTCGATATCTGGGTGTTGGTCGGCGGCGGGCTGATGATCGGCTCGATCTGCTATATCACCTGGCGCGAGGCCGGTCTGCGCGGGCGGGCCGCAAAGGCCTGAGAGCGCAACAAAAAAAGCCCGCCCCTGTCGCAAAGGGCGGGCCGGCTTTTTCCGCAAGCCGTGGTTTAGCCGCGCGGATCGACCAGAGCGGCAAGCACGCCCTCGCGCGAGACGCGGCCACCGCCTTCGAGCGGCAGATATTCGGCCGTAGCCAGCGCCGCCATTACCTCTTTGACCGGCATGTCGCGGGGAAGCGGCTGGCCTGGGGCTATGCCCTCTTCGGCGACATCTTCGGCGCGCAGAACAGCCATCGGGTTCATATGGGCCACGAATTGCTGGACATATTCGTCGACCGGATTGGCGATGATTTCGCGCGCGGTGCCGATCTGGACGATGCGTCCGCCCTCCATCAAGGCGATGCGGTTGCCGAGCTTGAAGGCCTCGTCGAGATCGTGGCTCACGAAGATGATCGTGCGCTGGAACTTGGCCTGAAGCTCGAGCAGCTCGTCTTGCAGGCGCGAGCGGATCAGCGGATCGAGCGCCGAGAAGGGCTCGTCCATCAGCAGGATCGGCGCTTCGGTCGCGAAAGCGCGGGCAAGACCCACACGCTGCTGCATCCCGCCCGAAAGATCGCCGACCTTGCGCTCTGCCCATTCGGCAAGGCCCACGGTTGCAAGCTGGTTGTCGACCCGCTCGCGGCGCTCGGCGGCGGAGATGCCGGCGAGTTCAAGCCCGAGGCCGACGTTTTCACGCACGCTGCGCCAAGGCAGCAGGCCGAATTGCTGGAAGACCATCGCGATATTGTTGAGCCGGATCTTGCGCAGCTTGGAGGCATTGGCCTTGGTCACCGAGACCATTTCCTTGCCGTCCCAGATCCGGACCTCGCCGCGCACCACCTCGTTGAGCGCGTTGACCCCGCGCAGAAGCGTCGATTTGCCCGAACCGGACAGCCCCATCAGCACGAGGATTTCCCCCTCGCGTACAGAGAGCGAGCAATTGTGCACGCCGAGGACCTGCCCGGTTTTCTCTTTGATCACGCTGCGCTTTTCGCCCTGATCCATCAGCGGCAGGGCATCCTCGGGGCGGTTTCCGAAGACGATGCAGACATTGTCGAATTCGACGGCGTTGCGCTCAGTCATTGTTTTTCCCCACACGCAGCATCCGGTCCAGCATGATCGCCACGACGACGATGATGAAGCCGCTTTCGAAACCAAGGGCGGTGTTGACGCTGTTGAGCGCGCGCACCACCGGCACACCCAGACCCGAGGCGCCGACCAGCGCCGCGATCACCACCATCGACAGGGATAGCATGATGGTCTGGTTCATCCCCGCCATGATCTGGGGCATGGCGCTGGGAAGCTCGACCTTCCACAAAAGCTGGCGCGGGGTCGCGCCGAAGGATTTGGCGGCCTCGACCAGTGCGGGCGGGGTCGAGCTGATCCCGAGATAGGTCAGGCGCACCGGCGCGGGCAGCACGAAGATCACCGTGGCGATCAGGCCCGGCACCATGCCGATGCCGAAAAAGACGATCGCGGGGATCAGATAGACGAAGGTCGGCAGCGTCTGCATCAGATCGAGCACCGGCCGCATCCACGCGTAAAGCGTCGGGCGATGCGCGGCGGCGATGCCGATCGGCACGCCCACGACCATACAGACCACGCAGGCCGACAAGACCAGCGTTAGGGATTGCATCGTCTCGTCCCAATAGCCTTGGTTGAGGATGAACAAAAATCCCAACCCGATCAGCAAGCAGACCTTCCAGTTGCGCTGCAAGGCCCAGGTCAGCACCACGGCAATCACGGTGAAGATCAGCGGATGCGGCAGTTCGAGCAGCCACAAGATCCCTCCGATCAGCGATTCCATGATTTTCGAAATGGTGTTGAACACGACCGACGCGTGGGCGTTCAGCCAGTCGAAGATGGTTTTAGCCGTCTTGCCGACCGGAATTTTCCAGTCGGTGAAGATGGATGTCAGTTGATCCATGATGCTTGTTACTCCGGCGTTCGGGCGCGCGGCCCGCTGGCAAGGGGTGACCGGCTGGCCGTGGTTTCAGTCCGTAAGGAAGGTCGAGATGGTTTCGGCGGCGCGCTGGGGCTGCTCCCAGAAAAGGTTATGGCCAAGCCCCTCGAAGGTCTGGTGGCGGGCTTGGGGCAGGGCGCGGCGCAGTTCGTCTTGCGACTGCGCCCCGAACAGCCCGTCCTGATCGCCCCAGAGGATCGCGACCGGTGCGGTGATGCGGGGGGCAAGCGAGCTCCAGTCGGTCGCGCTCAGCGATTGCAGGACACCCATCCAGACCTCACGCGGCAAGGCGGCCGATTCGGCGCGCTCGCGGCTCAGGAAATCCTCGGTGACGGGGGTCGGATTGGCGTACCAGTCGCGCATGAAGGCGCTGTCGGGGTCGATCGGATCAGGCAGGGCGGGGACATTTTCCCACAGCCAGGCGGCGCTTTCGGCGGGAAGGCGGGTCGCACTGCTGACCAGAACCACGCGCCGGACTTTTTCGGGTCGGGTCGCGGCGAGATAGGCGGCGGTCATCGAGCCGAGCGAATGGCCGACCAGATCGGCCTGTTCGATATTAAGCGCGGCCATCAGCCCGCCGACATCACCGGCCAGACTGTCGATGCCGTAACAGCACGCGGGTTTCGCCGAATAGCCGTGTCCGCGCAGATCGAGTGCGAGGATGCGGCGCTTGGGCAAAGCTTCGCGCAGCGCGGGGGCGAGCAGGGACCAGCTGCGGCTGTTGTCGGTATAGCCGTGGATGAGCATGACCGGCACGCCGCTGGCGGTTTCGGGATCCTCGCCCAGTTCGACATAGGCGATGTCCTGCCCATCCGGCGTGGCGATGAGCTGGCGGGCATCGTTCCAGCCCGCCTGATCGGGCAAAGCGACGGGGGCGGCCGAGAGCGGAGAGGGCGCCAGCCCTCCCGCAAGAATACCCGCGATCGCGATTGCCCCGATCGCGAGAGGGGCCGACAGACGGGCGAAGGCTTCTCTGCCGGACCCCCGCATCACTTGGCCAGTACCGCATCCAGCGCGGCTTGCGCATCCCCGCCATCCACGGTGGTCACGCCGGCCAGCCAGGGCTTCGCGGCATCCGGATTGGCCTTGAGCCAGGACAGCGCCGCTTTTGCAGGCTCTTCCCCGTCGTTCAGGATCTTGCCCATGATTTCGCTTTCCATAGGCAGGGTGAACTCGAGGTTCTCGAGGAATTTTCCGACGTTCGGGCATTCCTTTACGTAACCCGCGCGGACGTTGGTGTCGACCCGTGCACCGCCGAAGTCGGGCCCGAAAATATCGTCGCCGCCGGTCAGATAGGTCAGCTGGAACTGGGTGTTCATCGGATGGGGCTCCCAGCCGAGGAAGACCACGGGCTTGTTCGACGCGCTTGCGCGGGCCACCTGTGCAAGCATCCCCTGTTCCGAGCTTTCGACGACCTCCATCGTGCCGGTGCCGAATTTGTCGGACGCGACCATTTCCAGCAGCAGGCGGTTGCCGTCATTGCCCGGCTCGATCCCGTAGATCTTGCCGTCGAGATCGGCCTTGTGCTTGGCGATATCGGCGTAATCGGCAATGCCGAGCGCCTTGCCCGCCTCGTTGGTGGCAAGCGTGTATTTCGCGCCGGTCAGGTTGGTGCGCACCGTCTCGACCGTACCCGAATCGCGATAGGGCTTCAGATCGTTTTCCTGACTGGGCATCCAGTTGCCGAGGAAGACATCGACATCATCCTTGGCCATCGCCGTATAGGTCACCGGCAGCGACAGGATCTTGATCTCGGTCTTGTAGCCGAGCGCCTGGAGGACAGAGGTCGACAATGCCGTCGTCGCGGTGATGTCCGTCCAGCCGACATCGGAAAAGACGATGTCCTTGCAGGATTCGGGTTCGGCCGCGAATGCCGGCATTGCAAGCATCGCGACGGCTGCTGCCAGCATCGTGCTGCGAACGGTCATAGTGTTCTCCCTGTTGTTGTTGATTGACGAGTCAATTAAGAATGAGCTACCCCAGTCTGGCAACGATTTTTTTCGAAGAAGGCCGGACTGGATGCCCAAACTAGGTGTCGAACCTATCCGAAAGGCGGCATTAATCAACGCCGCCATCACGATGGTGGGGCGCACGGGGTCGCTGGATGTGACGGTCGCCCAGATCGCGCGCGAGGCCGGAATGTCCTCGGCGCTGGCGCATCATTACTTCGGGTCCAAGGACCGGATCTTTCTGGCCGCGATGCGCCAGATCCTGACACAGTACCGTGATGCGGTGCGTGACGCGCTCGCTTCGGTCGAGACCCCGCAAGAGCGTCTTCAGGCCATCGTCACCGCAAGTTTCGCCTTGCCGAACTTCGACCGCAACACCATCGCGGCATGGCTGAATTTCTACGCTTTGGCGCTGGTCGACCCCGAAGCCGCACGGCTTTTGCGGGTTTACCGCAAGCGTCTGCGCTCGAACCTTCTGGTGGCGCTGCTGCCTTTGGTCCCCGACCGCGCCAGCGACGTCGCCGAGACTTTGGGCGCGCTGATCGACGGGGTCTATATCCGCGCCGCTTTGTCCGAAAAACAAGATGCCGGCGCAGCCGTTCGCATCGTTCAAGACTTTCTGCGGGAGATCCTGTCATGACGCTCAACGCCCAACCCAAGGCCAGCCTTTTCATCGACGGAGCATTTGTCGAGGGCGAGGGGCCGGAACTGCAGGTCCTCTATCCCTATGACGGCCGGGTCATCGCGACTTTGCGCGAGGCCACGCCCGAACAGGTGGCCCGCGCGACCGAATCGGCGGCACGCGCGCAAAAGGCATGGGCGGCCCTGCGTCCGGTCGAGCGCGGCCGCGTTCTGGCCCGCGCCGCCGCGATCATCCGCGAACGCGGCGCGGAGCTCGCGCGGCTCGAAACCCTCGATACCGGTAAGCCCATTCAGGAAACCGAGGTCGCGGATTGGCCCTCGGGGGCGGATGCGCTGGAATATTTCGCGGGTCTCGGCCCGACCCTGACGGGCGAAACCGTGCCTTTGGGCGATGAATTCGTTTACACGATCCGCGAGCCTCTGGGCGTCTGTGCTGGCATCGGCGCGTGGAATTATCCCAGCCAGATCGCCTGCTGGAAGGCCGCGCCCGCGCTGATCATGGGTAATGCGATGGTCTTCAAACCGAGCGAGGAAACCCCGCTCGGCGCGCTGAAACTGGCGGAAATCCTGATCGAGGCCGGCGCGCCCGCAGGGATTTTCAACGTCGTGCAGGGCCGTGGCGCGGTGGGTGCAGCACTGGTCACCGATCCGCGCGTGGCCAAGGTTTCGCTGACCGGCTCGGTGCCGACGGGGCGGCGCGTCTATGCGGCAGCCGCTGAAGGCATGCGCCATGTCACGATGGAGCTCGGCGGCAAATCCCCCCTGATCATTTTCGAGGATGCGAGCCTCGAGGATGCGGTCAGCGCGGCGATTTTGGCGAATTTCTATTCCTCGGGTCAGGTCTGCTCGAACGGGACGCGGGTTTTCGTTCAGGAAGGGCTGCGCGAGGCCTTCCTCGCCCGTCTGTCCGAGCGCCTCGAGGATGTGCGGATGGGCGATCCTTTGGACCCCGAGACCCAGCACGGGCCGGTCGTGAACATGGCGCAGGCCGAAAAGGTCCGCGCGGCGATTGCGGCGGGGATTTCCGAAGGGGCGCGGCTGGTCAGCGGTGGTCCGGGCGAGGGGCGCTTCGTGCCGCCGACCGTCTTCACCGATGCCGATGATTCGATGACCATCGCGCGCGACGAGATCTTCGGCCCCGTCATGACGGTCCTTGGCTTCACCGACGAGGCCGAGGTCATCGCCCGCGCCAATGCCACCAGCTTCGGCCTTGCCGCCGGTGTCTTCACCCGCGATCTGGCGCGCGCCCATCGCGTGATCGGCCAGCTCGAGGCGGGCACCTGCTGGATCAACGCCTATAACCTGACGCCTGTCGAAGCGCCCTTTGGCGGCGTCAAACAATCGGGTGTCGGCCGCGAGAACTCCGCCGCCGCCATCGCCCATTATTCGCAAATCAAATCCGTTTACGTCGGTCTGGGCTCGGTCGAGGCACCTTATTAAGGCGCCCCAGCCCCGCAACGCATCGGTCATGGAGGGAAAAGATGAAGGCTGATTATGTCATTATCGGGGCCGGCTCTGCCGGCTGCGCCTTGGCTTACCGGCTGGTCATGGCCGGCAAGCGCGTCGATGTGGTCGAATTCGGCGGCTCGGATATCGGGCCGTTCATCCAGATGCCCGCCGCTTTGTCCTATCCGATGAACATGAGCCGCTACGATTGGGGCTTTTCGTCCGAGCCCGAGGCCAATCTGGGCAACCGCCGTCTGGTGACGCCGCGCGGCAAGGTGATCGGCGGGTCGTCCTCGATCAACGGCATGGTTTTCGTGCGCGGCCATGCCTGCGATTACGACCACTGGGCCGATCAGGGTGCGGATGGCTGGTCCTATGCCGATGTGCTGCCCTATTTCATCCGCATGGAGACCTCGCATGGCGCGGTCAGCGATTATCGCGGCACCGAGGGTCCGCTTCATGTGACGCGGGGCCAGCGCAAGAACCCGCTCTTCAACGCCTTCATCCGTGCGGGCCGCGAAGCGGGCTATCCCACGACCGAAGATTACAACGGGGCCCAGCAGGAAGGCTTCGGCGCGATGGAGGCCACGATCTGGGAGGGCCGCCGCTGGTCCGCCGCCAATGCCTATCTGCGCCCCGCGCTGAAAACCGGCCTGCTGCGTCTGCGGCGCGGCCTTGCGACGCGGGTTTTGTTCGAGGGCAAACGCGCCGTCGGCGTGGAGATCAAGAATGCACGCGGGACCGAGGCCGTCCTTGCCGCGAACGAAGTCATCATTTCCGCCAGCTCGATCAATACGCCGAAACTGCTGATGCAATCGGGAATCGGTCCGGCGGACCACCTGATCGAACACGGAATCACCCCCTTGGCCGACCGGCAGGGCGTGGGTGCGAACCTGCAGGACCACCTTGAAATCTATATGCAATATACCGCGACCCAGCCGGTGACGCTGTACAAACACTGGAATCTTTGGGGCAAAGGCTCGATCGGGGCGCAGTGGATGGCGACGGGGCAGGGGCTCGGGGCCTCAAACCAGTTCGAGAGCTGCGGCTTCATCCGGTCCGGTGCGGGGGTCGAATATCCCGATATCCAGTACCATTTCATCCCGCTTGCGGTGCGCTATGACGGCAAGGCCGCAGCCGAGGGGCACGGGTTTCAGGCCCATGTCGGGCCGATGCGCTCGAAATCGCGGGGCACGGTCCGGCTGCGCAGCGCGGATCCCGCGGAAGCGCCCGAGATCCGCTTCAACTACATGTCCCATCCCGACGATTGGGCCGAATTCCGCGCCTGCGTGCGCCTGACCCGCGAGATTTTCGAGCAAAAGGCCTTCAGCGAATATAAAGGCCACGAGATCCAGCCGGGCAAGGATGTGGTCTCGGACGAGGCAATCGACGCTTTCATCCGCGAACATGCCGAATCGGCCTTCCATCCCTGCGGGACGGCGCGGATGGGACGGGCGGATGATCCTTTGGCGGTGGTCGATCCCGAATTGCGGGTGATCGGCGTCGAGGGGCTGCGGGTCGCCGATAGTTCGATCTTCCCGCGCATCACCAACGGCAACCTCAACGCGCCCTCGATCATGACCGGCGAAAAGGCGGCCGACCATATTCTTGGGGCGGGGATGCTTGCACCCAAGAACCTCGGGCCGCAGATGGCGGCCGGTTGGGACCGGATGCAGCGCTCGGGCTGAAGCGGCTTGGGATGCGTTTTGCTGTCGCGGAAAGTCGGGCCGCGACAGCATTTTCCGCGCCTGTGGCGGATCAGTTCGGCTTTTTCAGCAGATCGGCCAGACCGGCGAAGGGACGGCGGGTGTTGTCGTCTTCTGCGTCATCTGCCACGGGGGCCGGAAGCTCTGCGCCTTCGGCACGCGGATAAAGCGGCAAAGCCAATGCCAGAGCCTCGGCCATGACGGCATTCACGTCGATATATTGCCCGAGCGGCTCGACATCATCCTCGGGGATTTCGACCTCTTCCTCTTCGGATTGGGTCACATGGGGCGAATAGAAGCGCTCGACCTCTTCCGAGATGGCCGTCGTCACGGGCGCGAGCGTCACGACGCAGGCCTGAACCGCGCGGGCGGTCAGTTTGCCCGTCACTTTCCAGGCATCCAATCCCTCGGCGGTGATGCGGCCCGAGAAATGCAGATTGGGCAGATCGATCAGATCGAGCTCCGCGGCCAAAGCCTTGCGGGTCTCGGCATCGGGGGCGATCCGGAACTCGGTCGGCTGTCTGGGATTCAGATGGGCGACGCGGAAGCGTGTATTTCGGTCGTCTTGGCGGGTCATATTCAAGTCTTTGCTTACAAGTCTGTTAGACTCTAGGGATATTCTTGAGCGCAGGGTCCGAGTTTGCTAAGTCGGGTTCAAGGCGTCAACAGACGCATTTGGGGGCAGACGATTACGATGACCAGTTTCCGGCAGCATATCCGCGCGCTCGCCTTTATCATGCCACTTATCGTTGCCGGTTGCACTCATGTCTATCGCAACCATGGCTATGTTCCGCCGGAGCACGATCTGGCGCAGGTTCAGATCGGGCAAACCAACCAGAGCGAGCTTGATTCGCTGATCGGTCGCCCGAGCGCGCAGGGCGTTCTGACCGGCTCGGCATGGTACTATGTCGGATCGCGTTGGGATTACTACGGCGCCCGCGAGCCGCGCGAGATCGAGCGGCGCGTCGTCGCCATCTCGTTCAACGACCAAAATGTGGTGTCCAATGTCGAGACCTTTGGGCTCGAGGACGGCCGCGTGATTGAATTGTCGCGCCGCACCACCGAATCGGGCATCACCAATGTCAGCATCGTGCGCCAGCTGATGGGCAGCATCGGCCGCGTCTCGGCGGGGCAATTGCTCGACAATTGAGCGGATGCTTCGCGCGGCCGCCGGATCGGCGCCGCACGCGAATCGCCCCAAGGATTGCCCGACAGGGGAAAATGGAAAAGCCCGGCCTTGCGGTCGGGCTTTTCCTATGTGGGGCGGGATCTGACCCCAAAGCTCGACCCCGATGGATCAGCCCTGCAGGATTTGCGGCAGGGTCATGCCTGCCTGTCCGTCACGGCCGGGCAGGGGTTCGGCGTGCCAGATCGCGTTCAGCACGGCTTCTTCGACGGATTCGACCGCGGCGAGGAAGAAAGGATCGAGCGCATCGTCGTCCAGCCGCTCGGACTGCAGCAGGCCGGCTTCGGTCTTGCTCGGGCGTGCGGTCGAGAAAGCGATGGCGATATCGCCGCTGCCGTGACCGAGATGGCTGCCCAGACGTCCGAGTCCCGCCGCCGCCCGCCGCGCGATCCGCGTCAGCTGGCGCGAATCAACCGGCGCATCGGTGGCGTAAAGAATGATGATCGAGCCCTGATCGCGGGTCTCGGGTCCCGAAAGCGGCACGCGCTCGCCCATGACGCGCAATTCCGAACGCTGGCCGAAGTTCGACAGCACGAGTGCGCCCAGCATGTGATCGCCCACGCGCCGCGAGGCCGTGCCGATACCGCCGTTCAACCCGAAGGTCTTCATGCCGCGCCCCGCGCCGACGGTTCCCTGTGCCAGAGGGCCGGTCCCTGCTGCGGCAATCGCCGCCTGCGCCGTGGCGGGGGTGACCGCGAGCGCCTGAATGTCGTTCACCCGCCCGTCATTGCATTCGAGCACCAGCGCATTCACCGTCGAGGTGGTGCGCCCAATCGCCGGATTTCCGGCAATCGCCTGCCGGATCAGCGCCTCGGTGCAGGCCGCGACGCCGAATGTGTTGGTCAGAAGAATCGGGGTCTCGATCTCGCCCAGCTCCATGAGCTGGATCAGCCCCGCGCTTTTGCCGAAACCGTTCAGCACCACCGCGCCTGCCGGAACCGGATCCGCAAAGAGATTGCCCTGATGGGGCAGGATCGCGGTGACGCCGGTCTGGATCTCGGTCTGGTCGATGGTGGAATGGCCGGCGCTGACGCCCGCAATGTCGCAAATCGAATTCTTTGGACCGGCGGGGAGCGCCCACCAGTCCTTGGGGTCTATCTTCTGTCGCATGCTCGTCTCGGGCTTGATCGGAAAACTCGCCCGACGGCTCGGCTGTCAGGCATCCGCCACAAATTTCAGGGCCACGCCGTTGATGCAATAGCGCAATCCCGTCGGAGGCGGCCCGTCGTTGAAAACATGGCCCAGATGCGCGTCGCAGCCTTGGCAGCGGACTTCGGTGCGAATCATGCCGTGACTGGCGTCACGATATTCGTCGATCGCGCCGCCCGGCGACGAAAAGCTGGGCCAGCCGCAATAGCTTTCGAATTTCGCATTGCCGTCGAACAAAGTCGCGCCGCAGCAGGTACAGACGTAATGGCCCTCGCCCTCGGGGAAGCCGGGATGCGAAAAGGGACGCTCTGTCCCTGCCTGGCGGGTGACGCGATAGGTCTCGGAATCGAGAAGCGCGCGCCATTCCGCGTCGGATTTGGTGATCTTGCCGGATATCTCGGACATCTCGCCCCTATCATCTTGTTGCGGTCCTGTTACAACATAAGCCTAGAGTTGTGGGGAACAAGACAGGCGCTTGTGCCCCTCGCGCCGGAGCGGCTTTCGGGGGCTCGGGGCGCATTCAGTCAGAGCGGATTCGGTCAGCCATGCAGTCGATGAGTAAAGGCCGCTACAATCTTCGGATCGCTGCAAGCGCGGAGGATCTGGCTGCGGCGCAGCGCCTGCGCTGGCTGAGCTTTCGCGGTGATCAGGGGCTGCCCGAGGCGCGCGACAGCGATGATTACGACGCGCGCTGCACCCATGTCCTGATCGAGGAAGCCGCGCAGGGGCGTCTGGTCGCCTGTTTCCGCATGCTGACCCTGACGGGCGGGGCCGAGATCGGGCAGAGCTATTCGGCGCAATATTACAACCTCGCGCTTTTGCAGGGCTATAACGGGCGCATGGTCGAGATCGGGCGCTTCTGCCTGCATCCCGAATGGCACGACCCCGATATCGTGCGGCTCGCCTGGGGGGCTTTGGCGCGCCATGTCGACGAGCACCAGATCGGCATGCTTTTCGGCTGTTCGAGCTTTCACGGCACAGCGACCGAGGATTACGAAGATGCTTTCGCCATGCTGCGCGAACGCCATCTTGCGCCCAAGCGCTGGCTGCCGCGGGTCAAGGCGCCGCAAATTTTCCGCTTCGCGCGCGCGCTCAGGGCCCGCAAGGCCGATCCCAAACGGGCAATGGCGGTGATGCCGCCTCTGCTGCGCAGCTATCTTCTGATGGGGGGCTGGGTCTCGGATCATGCGGTGGTCGATCGCCAGATGAACACGCTCCATGTGTTTACCGGCCTCGAGATAGCGGCCATTCCGCCTGCGCGGGCCCAGCTGATGCGCGCAGCCGCCGGTTGAGGCGGAAACACGGGTATTTGAGTGATGAAGAAGCCCTTCGTCCGTGGCCGCCAGTGCGCGTGCCGGTGCGTTTTGCGCAGGGCTTTCGGGTCGTAACGGAGCATCTTTGCATCCTGTCGGCGCTGGAGTATCTGTTGCGCCCATGAGCAAAAACTTTTCCTTCTCGATTTCGGCCACGGATGGTCGTGCCCGGACAGGCGTGATTTCGACCCCGCGCGGCGAGATCCGTACCCCTGCTTTCATGCCGGTCGGCACTGCCGCGACGGTGAAGGCGATGATGCCCGAATCGGTACGCGCGACCGGCGCGGATATTTTGCTGGGCAATACCTATCACCTCATGCTCCGCCCCGGCGCGGACCGCATCGAACGGCTGGGCGGGTTGCACCGGTTCATGAACTGGGAACGTCCGATCCTCACCGATTCGGGCGGGTTTCAGGTCATGTCGCTCGCGGGGCTGCGCAAGCTGACGGAAGAGGGCGTGACCTTCTCGAGCCATGTCGACGGCTCCAAACATTTCCTTTCGCCCGAGACCAGCATGGAGATCCAGCGCAAGCTCGGATCGGATATCGTGATGGCTTTCGACGAATGTCCGGCGCTTCCGGCGACCGAAGAGGAAGTCGCGAAATCCATGCGCATGTCGATGCGTTGGGCACAGCGTTCGCGCGATGCCTTCGGCGATCGTCCCGGCCATGCCTTGTTCGGCATCATGCAGGGCGGCGTCACCCCCGAATTGCGCGAGGAATCGGCTGGTGCGTTGCGCGAGATCGGTTTCGAGGGCTATGCGATCGGCGGTCTTGCCGTCGGCGAGGGGCAGGAGGCGATGTTCGGTGTTCTCGATTACGCGCCGGGCTATCTGCCCCATGACCGCCCGCGCTATCTGATGGGGGTCGGCAAGCCCGACGATATCGTCGGCGCGGTCGTGCGCGGTGTCGATATGATGGATTGCGTTCTGCCTTCGCGGTCGGGGCGCACGGGACAGGCCTGGACGCGTCGCGGTCAGGTCAACATCAAGAACGCCCGCCACGCCGACGACCCGCGTCCGCTGGACGAGCATTGCGGCTGCCCCGCTTGTACGGGCTACAGCCGCGCCTATCTCCACCATGTGTTCCGCTCGGGCGAGATGATCTCGGGGATGCTGTTGACCTGGCACAACCTCCATTACTTCCAGGAGCTGATGGCGGGGCTGCGCGGTGCGATTGCCGGGGGAACGCTTGATGCTTTCGTCGCCGAATTCCACCGACAACGTGACGAGGGCGATATCGAGCCGCTCGGGCAGGTATCGGGCTAAGCGAACGAATCTGGCGACCGGCGGGGCATTGCTTCGCCGGTCGTCACAATTCCGCAACGTGGCTGTTGCGGGAAATCACCACTGCGCCGACATCTGAGAGTTGAAAAGCGGGTCACGCGCACGGCCTTCTTGATATTTGTTGATCAAATCTGCTTTTGCACGAGCGCGAATTGAGCAAAAGTTGGCGGACGACCCGCCCAAATTCGAAAGGCCACGGCGGATGTCCGCACAAGAAGTCGAGACGATAACCACGACCGAGGAATTGGCTGCGTTTTGTGCGCAGGCCAAAGAGCAGCCCTATGTCACGCTGGATACCGAATTCCTGCGCGAGCGGACCTATTATTCCAAGCTTTGTCTCATTCAGGCGGCACTGCCGCCGGCGGGCACCGGCAAGAATTCGGCAGGCCGCGCGGTTTTGATCGATCCGCTGGTGGGCGATATCTCGCTCGAGCCGCTCTATGATCTTTTCCGCCACCGCGAGACCGTGAAGGTCTTTCATGCGGCGCGTCAGGATTTGGAAATCTTCTTCCACGACGCCGGCGTTCTGCCTGATCCGCTGTTCGACACCCAGATCGCGGCCATGGTTTGCGGCTTTGGCGAGCAGGTCGGCTACGAGACTCTGGTCAAGAAGATCGCGCGTCACCAGCTCGACAAATCGAGCCGTTTCACCGATTGGTCGCGCCGTCCGTTGTCGGATGACCAGGCGACCTATGCGCTGGCCGATGTGACCTATTTGCGCAATATCTACGAATTCCTTGCCGCCCAGCTGGTCAAGACCGGCCGCTCGGCCTGGGTGGAGGAAGAGGTCGGCGTTCTGCTGAATGCCGAGACCTATATCAACCGCCCCGAAGAGGCGTGGGAGCGGGTGCGGACGCGGTCCGGCTCGCCCAAGTTCCTTTCGGTGGTGCGCGAGCTGGCGCGCTTCCGCGAGGCCTATGCGCAGGAACGCGATGTCCCGCGTTCGCGGGTGTTCAAGGATGATGCGCTGATCGAGCTGGCCTCGACCCGTCCACAAAGCGAGGCCGATCTCGGCAAGTCGCGGCTCTTGCTGCGCGAGGCCCGCAAGGGCGAGATCGCGAACGGCATTCTGGCGGCGGTCAAGGCGGGTATCGAATCCAAGGATATGCCGAAAGCCACGCAAGAAGAGCCGGGCCGTCCGGGCAATGCTGCGCTTGCCGATCTTTTGCGCGTCCTGCTCAAGGCGAAATCGGATGCGGCGGATGTTGCGCCCAAGCTGATCGCCTCGGCTTCGGATCTTGATGCGATCGCCTCGGGCGGGCGTGATCTGGCGGCCCTTGCCGGTTGGCGCGCCGAGGTTTTCGGCAATGACGCCCTGCGTCTGGCGCGCGGCGAGATCGCGCTTTCGGCCGAAGGCGGGCAGGTCCAGATCGTCGCGGTCCCCGGAAAATGAGTTAGCTGGGAGGCGAAGGATCCGTCAGATGCGTGTAACGCTTGCTCGACCTCAGGCAGCCGACACGTCTGCAATCGCTCTTGCGATGACGGATCCTTTTTTCTCGAGCTGGCTCAGCTCCTTTCCCTTTCCCCATGATCGCGGCGAGAAAGATCCCGCGCCCGATCCCTCGGGCGTGGGGGAATTCGCGATCAGGGTGGACGGGCATTTTGCCGGTTTGGTGATAGCCGCACCCGAGGTCGGTTTCTGGGTGGGCAGCCCTTACCGGCGCAAAGGCGTGGCCCTGCGCGCGGGCACGCTGGCCCTGTCGCGCTATTTCGCCAGCGGGGCCGAGGTCGCCTATGCGCGCACGCAGCTGTCGAACAGCGCGATGCGCGCCACGCTCGAGCGTCTCGGCTTCAAGCTCGAGGGGGCCAGCGGGACGGTCGATCCGGAACAGGACGGGCTGCTGTTGCTCCACCGTCTGGAAGCTGCGGATTTCGCGGCGAGGCGGCCCCTGATCATCTCGACACCGCGCTGCGTCATCGAGCGCGTCGCAGTCCCGAGCGGCGGCGGGCTGTCGCGGATCGTGCCGGGCCTCGCGCTCGGCGGGCTTTTGGACTTCAAGGCCGCGGAACAGGCGCGCGGCATGGTCGCGCATTTCTCGGGGATGCAGGGCGCCAGCATGCTCAGGATCAGCTCCGGCGGGCGGCCGGTCGGGCTGATCGAAATCGGTCCGGGGCGCGAGCCAGCACTGGCGATCTGGCTGTCCCCCGAGATCCGCGGCCGCGGCATCGGTACCGAAGTGCTGCCCGCCGTCTGCACAGAGCTTGGCGACCGCTATGCTTTGGGTTCGATCTGGGCCGATGTCGCCATGGAAAACCGCGCGGCGCGACGGTTGTTCCTGCATTCGGGTTTTGTCGCCGAACGGCCGGTCATGGTCCGCCCGCTTCCCGACACCCGCGAAGGCACGACCAACACCGACGCTTTGCGCGACGGCCTTGGCGGCATGCGCTTTCGCCTGCTCCTCAACTGACGCGAGGGGCAGCGGCGCGGCTGATGATCAGCGCGCGGCCTTTTCGGCGATGCCCGAGCGGCTCTCGCGCTGTTCGAGCTCGGCCAGAACCGCGTCGAGCGAGACATTGCGCGCGGCCAGCATCACCAGCAGGTGGTAGAGCACATCGGCCGCTTCGGAGGTCAGCCGCCCACGGTCGCCCTTGACGGCCTCGATGATCGCTTCGACCGCTTCCTCGCCGAATTTCTCGGCACATTTTTCGGGGCCTTTCGCCAGAAGCTGGGCGGTCCAGCTTTCCTTGGGATCGGCGCCACGGCGCGCGTCGATGGTCGCGGCCAGACGGGTCAGGGCATTGTCGCTCATGCGAGCCTCATGGGGATGCCGGCGGCGGCCATATGGGCCTTGGCCTCGCCGATGGTGAAGGTGCCGAAGTGGAAGACCGAGGCGGCGAGAACCGCGCTGGCATGGCCCTCGGTCACGCCCTCGACGAGATGGTCGAGCGTGCCGACGCCGCCCGAGGCGATGACGGGGATCGTGACCGCATCGGCGATCGCGCGGGTCAGCGGCAGATTGAAGCCCGCGCGCGTCCCGTCGCGGTCCATACTGGTCAGCAAGATCTCTCCCGCGCCTTTGGCGGCGATGGTGCGCGCGAATTCGACGGCATCGATGCCGGTCTCCTTGCGCCCGCCATGGGTAAAGATCTCCCATTTGCCGGGGGCGACGGTCTTGGCGTCGATGGCGCAGACGATGCATTGGCTGCCGAACCGCTCGGCGGCCTCGGCGATGACATCGGGATTGGCGACGGCGGCCGAGTTGAAGCTGACCTTGTCGGCGCCGGCGAGCAGCAGGTCGCGCACGTCGTGGTGGCTGCGCACGCCGCCGCCCACGGTGAGCGGGATGAAACATTGCTCGGCGGTGCGGGTGACCAGATCGAACATCGTGCCGCGGTTCTCCACCGTGGCATGGATGTCGAGGAAGCAGAGCTCGTCGGCACCCGCCGCGTCATAGGCGCGCGCGGCCTCGACCGGATCACCGGCATCGACGAGATCGACGAAATTGACACCCTTGACCACGCGGCCGTCGGCGACGTCGAGACAGGGAATGATGCGGGTTTTCAGCATGGGGCCTCCTGACAGGACTGACTTAATCCTTCGGTGCGTCGGGGGAAAGGGATGGTGCGGCATCGCCGCTCTTTTCGGCGTTCCGCTTTTGGGCGGTATATCGTGCATGACCCTCGGTCAGAAGGACGAGGGCGAGCAGGGCGGGCGCCCAGATCACGAAGGCGATGATCCCGAACAGCATCGGGAAGACCAGCGCGTTGATCAGCGGGACGGGCAGGCTCGGGCATTGGGCCGGCCCATAGGTCAGGTCTTGCGCGGGCGCGCAGACCGCACCGAGAAACACCATCGAGGAAAAGGTGAGACCCGCGCAAACCGCCATGACGGCCAGCCCGAGCCGCGCCACTCGCGCGAGCGCGAAATGGCGCAGCAACATGATCCAGATCGGCGAGGTGACGGCCAGCACTTCGAGAAGGGCGACCATCTCCGAGCCTTACTTCAAAAAGGCGAGCGCCGCGCCGAGATCGATCGCGCCGTCGTAAAGCGCGCGCCCCGAAATCGCGCCCGCGATCACGCCGGTTGCCTTGAGCGCGGCCAGATCCTCCATCGAGGATACCCCGCCCGAAGCGATCACGGGGATCGAGACGGCACGGGCCAAAGCCTCGGTCGCTGCGGTGTTCGGCCCGCCCATCGCGCCGTCGCGGTCGATGTCGGTATAGATGATCGCGGCGACGCCCGCGTCCTCGAACTGCCGCGCGAGATCGGTCGCATCGACATCGGTCTCCTCGGCCCAGCCGCGCGTCGCGACCTTGCCTTTGCGCGCGTCGATGCCCACCGCGATCTTGCCGGGGAAGGCACCCGCCGCCTCGCGCACAAGCGCAGGATTCTCGACCGCGACCGTGCCCAGAATGACGCGCGAGAGGCCGCGCTCGATCCATGCCCCGATCGTGGCCATATCGCGAATGCCGCCGCCCAGCTGCGCGGGGATCGAGGTCGCGGCCAGAATGGCCTCGACTGCCGCACCATTGACCGGATGACCCGCGAAAGCGCCGTTCAGATCGACGAGATGCAGCCATTCCGCGCCCGCATCCTGAAACGCGCGTGCCTGAGCTGCCGGATCGGTCCCGAAAACCGTCGCCGCATCCATTTCGCCGCGCAAGAGCCGCACGCAATTGCCGTCCTTGAGGTCGATCGCGGGGTAAAGGATCATCGCATCTCTCCTGAAAATGCCTTGCGGCAAGGGCCACGGCCCCTTTTCAATCCCCTTGCCACATCCCCGCGCCTTCATCAAACCCCCCGCCGCCGCGATTGTCGCGTTTGGCGCGCTTGCGGGACCCGACGTTACAGTTGATCGCAAGCCGCCAGCAGCCGCATCCTTCCTGTCAGGGAAGGCTTCATCGGGAGGAAATCGTGAAAGCTTATCTTTACGCAGCCGTCATGGCGCTGACCGCAGGCATGGCGCAAGCCGATGGAATCAGCGGGATCTTCCAGACACAGGCCAATGACCAGGGCCATATCGGCATGGTCGAATTCTACGATTGCGGCGGCAAGTATTGCGGCAAGCTCGTCCGCTCCTTCGACAAGAGCGGCAACGAGATCGCGAGCAATGCGACGGGCAAAAATATCGTCGCCAATATGAACGACAACGGCGACAATTCTTTTTCGGGCGGCACGATCTGGGACCCGGGCGCCGACAAGACCTACAAGTCGAAAATGACGCTCAAGGGCAATACGCTCAGCGTTTCGGGCTGTGTCACGGTCTTCTGCAAGACCCAGACCTGGCGTCGCGCGCAATAAGCCGGCGCGTCCAAACCAACTTTCATGGCGAAATATCCTGCGGGGGTCCGGGGGCGCAAAGCCTCCGGCCTTTTCGTCAGGGCTGCCAGCGCAGGAAATTTGTCAACAGCCGCAAGCCGACGGCTTGGGATTTCTCGGGGTGGAACTGCATGCCGACGACATTGTCGCGCCCGACGATCGCGGTGACCTGTCCGCCATAATCGACCGAGGCGATCAGATCGGCAGGATCGCTGACCGCGAACTGCCAGCTATGGACGAAATAGGTGTGATCGCCGTCCTTGATCCCGTCCAGAACCGGATGCGGGCGGTGCAGGTGCAGATCGTTCCAGCCCATATGCGGCACTTTCAGCGCGGGATCTGCCGGCGCGATTGCGACGATCTCGCCACCGATCCAGCCCAGACCGTCGGTCAGGCGGTACTCGTGCCCGCGCTCGGCCAGCATCTGCATGCCGACACAGATCCCGAGAAAGGGTACTGCGCGGCGGGTAACCGCCTCTTCGAGCGCCTCGATCATGCCGGGCACCGCGCCCAAAGCCTCGCGGCAGGCCGGAAAAGCGCCGTCACCGGGCAAAACGATGCGGTCGGCAGCGGCGACGACACGCGGATCCGCTGTCACCTCGACCGTCACACCGGCTTCGTTGCCCGCGCGGATCAGCGCCTTTGCCGCGGAATGGAGGTTGCCGCTTTCGTAATCGACCAGCGCAACCCGCATCACAAAGCACCCTTGGTCGAGGGCAGCACGCCCGCCATGCGCGGATCGGGCTCGACCGCCTCGCGCAGGGCCCGCGCCACCGCCTTGAAGGTCGCTTCGGCAAGGTGGTGGCTGTTGAAGCCGTGGATGCGGTCGATATGGAGCGTGATCCCGCCATGGGTCGAGAGCGCCTGAAAGAACTCGCGCACCAGCTCGGTGTCGAACTGGCCGATTTTCTGGGTCGGGAAATCGAGGTTCCAGACCAGATAGGGCCGTGCCGACAGATCCAGCGCCGCGCGGATCTGGGTGTCGTCCATCGCAAGGTTGAAAGCGCCGTAGCGGCGGATGCCACGCTTGTCGCCCAAAGCCTTGACCAGTGCCTGACCGATGGTGATGCCGGTATCCTCGACCGTGTGGTGATCGTCGATATGGAGGTCTCCGGTCGCGCGGACGCTGATGTCGATCAGCGAATGGCGTGCCAGCTGGTCGAGCATGTGATCGAAAAAGCCCACGCCGGTCTGGTTGTCGTAACGGCCGGTCCCGTCGAGGTCGAGCGTGACCTCGATCTTGGTTTCGGCTGTCTCGCGGATGATCGTGGCGCGGCGCATCGGCAATCCCTCATGATGTGACGCCACCTTATAGGTCGCTCCGACCGCCCTGAAAAGCACCGCTTTCCCCGTAAAGTCGCGGGTTTTCGCGTCCAGCGGCCGCTCTCTTGCCGCGCATCCTTGTCATAAGGGCCGCAGGATGCCAAAAAGTTCGGGATTATCTGAAAGGATGCAGACCATGATCGGCAACCTGACCACCAGTGAGAAGCGTCTTCTGGCCGCACTGGACAGGATCGATACTTCGATCGAACGCGCGGCAAAGGATCTGCGCAACGGGGCGGCGGCGGATGCCGGGTCCCGCACACAAGGCGGTGCGTCTGACGGCGAAGCGGCCGCAGCCGCCGAAGAAAACCGGCGTCTGGCGGAGGAGCTTGCGGCTGCCGGAGCGCGCAATGCCGCGCTCGAGGCCGAACTCGCCATCGCAGCGGCGCAACTGGCCGAGCTCTCGGCCGCGAACGAAGCGCTCGCACAGGCCAACCACCAGCTTTTGCTGCGCGCCGATAGCGGCTCTACCGGTGCCGACGAGGCTTGGGCCGCGCTCGAGGCCGAAAACGCCGCATTGCGTCTGGCGCGCGAGGCCGAGATCAACCGGATCGGTGCCATTGTTGCTGCTCTGGACGAAATGTTGGGCGAAGGCGCCGCCGACAGCCTGCTTTTGCCCGGCGACAGCCTTTCGGCAGAGAGCCGGACGGATGATCAGGAAACGGATGAGGGGCGCTAGCAATGGCTGAAGTCGATTTCACCATCGGCCACAAGGATTATACCGTGGCCTGTCAGGAGGGCGAGGAGCGTCTGCTCAAACGCGCCGCGGGCATGCTGGATGCCGAGGCGCAGCAGATCCTTGGTCAGGCCGGCCGCATGCCCGAGCCGCGGCTTTTGCTGCTGGCGGGGCTGATGCTCGCCGACCGCACCTCGGCGCTCGAGGATCGCGCGGTTGCGGCAGAACGCGAGTTGGCCCGTCTCAAGGCCAATCCGGCGCGGGTCGAAGTGCCGGTCGTGCCGCAGGGCGTGGCCGATGCGCTGGCCGATCTGGCCGCAAGGGCCGAGGCTTTGGCGCAGAAGGCCGAAGATAGCCTGAAACAGGGTTAGGACGGGACGGGCGGGCGCAGTCCCGCCCTTTGATATCCCGCACGAGAAAAAGGCCGGACGGAAGTCCGGCCTTTTTCTTTGGCATGACGTCCGGCAGTCCCTTTTGTGTGACCTTCGTACCTGCGGCCGGTTTTTTCCGCATTCGGCCTGTGTGACGACAAGAACCTTTCCCGTCGATTCCGGCCACCGAAAGTGATTCGCGGTGCTTTTGGCGCGGGGTCGGGCGCGAAATCTCCAATCATTGGCGAATATTGTCGTGGGACGGCAGTGCGGGGCAGGGAGGACGTTCCGGAAAAGGCGGGAAAATAAAAACATCTTAAACACGATAAGTTTTAGCGTAATTATTTTCTTGATAAACGCGAGTAAGTCGGTCGATATTTATGTCCAGCAAGAGGCGCCGCCACCGGCAGCCCGGAAAACGCAGGAAGGAAGACCAGAATGATCCGCTCTGACCGCTCGAAGACCGCGCCCGTTCCGCCCCATGCGCAGCCGCGCGCCCACAGGCCTTTGCGCCGTTTCGTGGCAAGTGTCGTGACCGCTTTCACGCTTGCGCTCGGCCCCCAGACCGCCAGCGCCGCCGACAGCCTGCTCAACGTCAGCTACGACCCGACCCGCGAGCTCTACCGCGCCGTGAACGAGGCTTTTGCCGCGAAATGGGAGGCCGACGGCCATGAAAAGCCCCAGCTCGAAAGCTCGCATGGCGGCTCCGGTTCGCAGGCGCGGGCGGTGATCGACGGGCTTGGCGCGCAGGTCGTCACGCTGGCCTTGGGTGCCGATATCGACCAGATCGCGGCCAAGGGCCTTTTGCCCGAAGATTGGCAGACCCGCCTGCCGCACAACTCCTCGCCCTATACGTCGACGATCGTTTTCCTCGTCCGCGAGGGCAATCCCAAGGGCATCAAGGATTGGGGCGATCTGACCAAAGAGGGCGTCGAGGTCATCACGCCGAACCCGAAAACCTCGGGCGGGGCGCGCTGGAACTACCTTGCAGCTTGGGCCTGGGCGCAAAAGAACGGCCAGGACCCCAAGGAATTCGTCGGCGCGATCTATAAAAACGTGCCGGTTCTCGACAGCGGGGCGCGCGGATCGACCACGACCTTCACCCAGCGCGGTATCGGCGACGTCCTGCTGGCATGGGAGAACGAGGCCTATCTGGCGCTGCAGGAGCTCGGAGAGGGCGAGTTCGACATCGTGGCACCGTCCGTCTCGATCCTGACCGAGCCGCCCGTGGCGATTGTCGACAAGAACATCACCAGCGAAAGCCAAGGCGAACTGGCGAAGGCCTATCTCGACTATCTCTATTCGCCCGAAGGTCAGGCGATCATCTACAAGAATTTTTATCGCGGCTGGGACGCCTCCAAGGCAGATCCGGCTGATGTCGCCCGCTTCCCCGCGCTCGATCTGGTGACGATCGCCGATTTCGGCGGCTGGAAACAGGCGCAGGCCGAGCATTTCGGCGACGGCGGCACCTTCGACCAGATCTATACCGCGAAGTAAGGCGCTACGGTCATGAAAGCGCTCGTGCAAAAATCCCCCATGCCGGGTTTCGGCCTCGGCATGGGCATTACCCTGACCATGCTGTCGCTGGTCGTGCTTTTGCCGATCGGGGCGCTTTTGCTCTTTGGTCTGAACTTCGGCCCGTCGGAAATCTGGCGGGTCGTGAATACCGAAAGGGTTTGGGGGGCGCTGTTTCTGTCCTTCCGGATCTCGCTGATGGCGGCGGTCTTCAACCTTGTCTTCGGCGTTGCTTTGGCTTGGGTCCTGTCGCGTTACGACTTCCCCGGTCGGCGCATTGTCGATGCGGTTGTCGATCTGCCCTTCGCCCTGCCGACGGCGGTTGCGGGCATTGCGCTGACGACGCTTTACGCGCCGAACGGAGTCTTTGGCGCCTTCGTCAAGAACCATCTCGCGCCGGCGGCCAACAGCGTCTTCGGGGTCTTCGGCATCGAGTTTTCAGGCAAGATCGCCTATACGCAATGGGGCATCCTGATCGCGCTGATCTTTGTCGGCCTGCCCTTCGTCGTGCGCACGGTCCAGCCGGTGATCGGCGAGATCGAGCGCGAGGTCGAGGAGGCCTCGGCCACATTGGGCGCAACGCGCGCCTATACGCTGCGCCGCGTCGTCCTGCCGATGCTGGCTCCCGCCGCGCTGACGGGCTTTGCGCTGTCGCTGGCGCGTGCGGTCGGCGAATACGGCTCGGTCATTTTCATCGCGGGCAATATCCCGATGAAAACCGAGATTGCGCCCCTGCTGATCGTGATCCGGCTTGAAGAGTTCGACTATGGCGGAGCCTCGGCGATCGGGATCGCCATGCTCGCGATCTCGTTCAGCATGCTGCTGGCCATCAACCTCATCCAGATCTGGAGCAGACGGAGAATCGGCAATGTCTGAGACCTCTCTTCATCCCGCTGTGCCCGCGCGCAAATGGCAGCCCGTCACCGAAGAAAAGCGGCCCTTCCGTATCGCGCTCATCGTGATCTGCCTTGTGCTGCTTGCCCTGTTGGTCGTGGCCCCGCTTGCCGTGGTCTTTGCCGAGGCCTTGGCCAAAGGCGGTCGTGCCGCTTTGGCCTCGCTCGGCGCGCCCGAGGCG
Source organism: Paracoccus cavernae (assembly GCF_042430175.1). Classification (NCBI taxonomy): domain Bacteria; kingdom Pseudomonadati; phylum Pseudomonadota; class Alphaproteobacteria; order Rhodobacterales; family Paracoccaceae; genus Paracoccus; species Paracoccus cavernae. The sequence continues at coordinate 89,261 of NZ_JBHMDZ010000002.1, forward strand.
CGCTCGGCCATCCGGCTCACGCTTCTGGTCGCGGGGATCACCGTGCCTTTGAACGCGGTCTTCGGACTGGCGGCGGCATGGGTGATCACCAAGTTCGATTTTCGCGGCAAGGCCTTTCTGATTACGCTGATCGACCTGCCGTTCTCGGTCTCTCCGGTGGTTGCGGGTCTGGCGCTGGTCCTGCTTTTCGGGGTGAACAGCCTGTTTGGCGGCTGGCTGGTCGGCATGGGCTATCCGGTGATCTTTGCGCTGCCCGGCATCGTGCTGGCCTCGATGTTCGTGACCTTTCCCTTCGTCGCCCGCGAGCTCATCCCCGTGATGATCGAGCAGGGCCGCACCGAGGAGGAGGCCGCGCTCACCCTTGGCGCCTCGGGCTGGCGGACGTTTCTGACCGTGACCCTGCCCAATATCAAATGGGCGCTGCTTTACGGCGTGCTTCTGAGCAATGCCCGCGCGATGGGCGAGTTCGGGGCGGTGGCGGTCGTCTCGGGCAAGATCCGCGGCCAGACCGCGACCATGCCGATCGCGATCGAAATGGCCTATAACGAGTATCTCTCGGTCGCGGCTTTCAGCATGGCGGCGGTGCTTGCCGCGCTGGCGCTGGTGACCTTGCTGCTCAAAACCGTTCTCGAATGGCGCTTTGCCGACCAGCTTGCTTCGGGGCGCCGCCACTGAGGCGCGCCCTCCCATCATGACACGGCCCCGGGGCCGGGGATGAAAGGTTTGCACATGCATATCGAAATCGACGAAATCGCGAAAAGCTTTGGTGTGACCTCTGCGCTGCATCCGGTCAGCCTCAAGATCCCTTCGGGGGCTCTGGTGGCGCTGCTGGGGCCGTCGGGTTCGGGGAAGACCACGCTCCTGCGCATATTGGGCGGGCTGGAGTTTCCGACCTCGGGGCGGGTGCTTTTTGACGGGCAGGATGCGACGGGCCTGACCGTGCAGGAGCGCCGCGCGGGCTTTGTGTTCCAGAGCTATGCGCTCTTTCGCCATATGACGGTGTTCGAGAATATCGCCTACGGGCTGCGCGCGCGTCCGCGCCGGAGCCGACCGACCAATGCCGAGATCGACCGCCGCGTGCACAAGCTGCTCGAGTTGATCCAGCTGCCCGATATCGGCAAGCGCTTCCCGAGCCAGCTTTCGGGCGGCCAGCGCCAGCGTGTGGCTCTGGCGCGCGCCATTGCGATCGAACCGCGGATGTTGCTGCTCGACGAGCCCTTCGGGGCGCTGGATGCGCGGGTGCGCAAGGAGCTGCGGGCGGGCCTGCGCGATATCCACGATTCCACCGGCCTGACCTCGATCTTCGTGACCCATGACCAGGAAGAGGCGATGGAGCTTGCCGATCTCGTGGTCGTCATGTCGATGGGCCGGATCGAGCAGGTCGGGCGTCCGCAAGATATCCGCGCGCGGCCCGCGACCGAATTCGTCAAAAGCTTCATCGACGCCTGAGGTCCTGTCGCCGGTACCCTTCCGTTCTGCGGGGCGGGTGCCGGTTGCGCTGTGGATTCGGGTATTGGGGTGATGAAGAAAGAGGTCAGCCTCCGGCATTTTTCCGTCTTTGTTTTGCGGGGCTTTGCCGTGTTTCGCCGTGGGGGCGGGGGCGGTCTTGACCTTGGGGTGTGACCCCGCCATGTTGGGCGCTTGCCGCAGGCGGCGGTGCCCCGATCCTTGGGGAAACAGCCCGCCCTGCGTCGGCAAACGGCTTGCGCGGGAGGCGGGGTCGATCAGGAGGCGCTGCTTTTCCGTACGGAAAAGCTGCCTCTACCCTTGCGCGCGGGCTTGCCATAGCTATAACGCCGGACGATTTATCTGCCGCCAACCGCCCGAGGACAAAGCCATGCCGAAAAGAACTGATATCAAATCCATCATGATCATCGGCGCAGGTCCCATCGTGATCGGGCAGGCCTGCGAGTTCGATTATTCGGGCGCACAGGCCTGCAAGGCCCTTCGCGAAGAAGGCTACCGCGTCATTCTGGTCAACTCCAACCCCGCGACGATCATGACCGATCCCGAGATGGCGGATGCGACCTATATCGAGCCGATCACCCCGGCCGTCGTCGAAAAGATCATCGCCAAAGAGCGCCCCGACGCGCTTTTGCCGACGATGGGCGGCCAGACCGGCCTGAACACCGCGCTTGCCCTGGCCGATATGGGCGTCCTCAACCGCTACGGCGTCGAGCTGATCGGGGCGCAGCGCGCCGCGATCGAAATGGCCGAAGACCGCAAGCTGTTCCGCGAGGCGATGGACCGCATCGGTCTGGAGAACCCCAAAGCCGACATCATCACCGCGCCGAAACTGCCCAACGGCAAGTTCGACATCTCGGCCGGTGTTGCCGAAGCGATGAAGTCGCTTGATCACATCGGTCTGCCCGCGATCATCCGTCCCGCCTTTACGCTGGGCGGCACCGGCGGGGGCGTGGCCTATAACCGCGACGATTACGAGGCGATCTGCCGCTCGGGTCTGGATGCATCGCCGATGGCGCAGATCCTCGTCGATGAATCGCTGCTCGGCTGGAAAGAATACGAGATGGAAGTCGTGCGCGACCGCAACGACAACGCCATCATCGTCTGCTCGATCGAAAACATCGATCCGATGGGCGTCCATACCGGCGATTCGATCACCGTCGCACCGGCACTGACGCTTTCGGACCGCGAATATCAGGCGATGCGCAACGCTTCGATCGCGGTTCTGCGCGAGATCGGCGTGGAAACCGGCGGCTCGAACGTGCAATGGGCGGTCAACCCTGCCGACGGCCGCATGGTCGTGATCGAGATGAACCCGCGCGTGTCGCGCTCTTCGGCGCTGGCCTCGAAAGCGACCGGCTTCCCGATCGCGAAAATCGCCGCGAAACTGGCGGTCGGCTATACGCTGGACGAGCTGGACAACGACATCACCAAAGTCACGCCCGCGTCCTTCGAGCCTTCGATCGACTATGTCGTGACGAAGATCCCGCGTTTCGCCTTCGAGAAATTCCCCGGCTCCAAGGCCGAGCTGACCACGGCGATGAAATCGGTAGGCGAGGTCATGGCGATCGGCCGGACCTTCCACGAATCGCTGCAAAAAGCGCTGTGCTCGATGGAGAACGGGCTGACCGGCCTCGACGATATCGAGATCCCCGGCGCGCCGGAAAAAGCCGCCGTCATCAAGGCGATCTCGGTCCAGACGCCCGACCGTCTGCGCCTGATCACCCAGGCGATGCGTCACGGTCTGAGCGATGACGAGATCCAGCAGGCGACCTCGTTCGATCCGTGGTTCCTTGCCCGTCTGCGCGAGATCGTCGAAATCGAAGCCGGCGTGATCGCCAATGGCCTGCCCTCGGATGTCGAAGGTCTTCGCAAGCTCAAGATGATGGGCTTCACCGATGCGCGTCTGGCCAAACTGGCCGGCAAGGCCGAGGCAGAGGTCCGCAAGACCCGCCGCGCGCTGCAGCTGCATCCGGTCTTCAAGCGCATCGACACCTGCGCCGCCGAATTCGAAGCGCAGACGCCCTATATGTATTCGACCTACGAAGCCCCCGCGATGGGCGATGTCGAAAACGAGGCGCGCCCGAGCGACCGCAAGAAAGTCGTCATCCTCGGCGGCGGCCCGAACCGGATCGGTCAGGGGATCGAATTCGACTATTGCTGCTGCCATGCATGTTTCTCGCTGTCCGATGTCGGCTACGAGACCATCATGATCAACTGCAACCCCGAGACGGTTTCGACCGATTACGACACCTCGGACCGCCTGTATTTCGAGCCGCTGACCTTTGAACATGTGCTGGAAATCCTGCGCATCGAGAAAGAAAACGGCACGCTTCACGGTGTGATCGTCCAGTTCGGCGGCCAGACCCCGCTGAAACTGGCGAATGCTTTGCAAGACGAAGGCATCCCGATCCTCGGCACCACGCCCGACGCGATCGACCTTGCCGAGGACCGCGAGCGTTTCCAGAAGCTGCTCAACGATCTGGGCCTCAAGCAGCCGATCAACGGCATCGCCCATACCGACGAGCAGGCGATCGAGATTGCCGAGCGCATCGGCTTCCCGCTGGTCATCCGTCCGTCCTATGTTCTGGGCGGCCGCGCGATGGAAATCGTGCGCGACATGGAGCAGCTCCACCGCTATATCCGCGAGGCCGTGCAGGTTTCGGGCGATAGCCCCGTTCTGCTCGACAGCTACCTTTCGGGCGCGATCGAGGTCGATGTCGACGCGCTGTGCGACGGCAAGAACGTCCATGTCGCGGGCATCATGGAGCATATCGAGGAGGCCGGCGTCCATTCGGGCGACAGTGCTTGCTCGCTTCCGCCCCATACGCTGACCCCTGCCGTCGTGGCCGAGCTGAAGGCGCAGACCGTCAAAATGGCGCTGGCGCTGAACGTGGTCGGTCTGATGAACGTCCAGTTCGCGATCAAGGGCGATACGATCTATGTCCTCGAAGTGAACCCGCGCGCCTCGCGTACGGTGCCTTTCGTCGCGAAAGCGACCGATAGCGCGATCGCTTCGATTGCGGCGCGTCTGATGGCGGGCGAAACGCTGGCGAGCTTCCCCGAGCGTCCGGCCTATCCCGAAGGCATTGCGGCCGATGCCGATCTGCCCTTCGCCGATCCGATGACTTTGGCCGATCCGAACACGCCGTGGTTCTCGGTCAAGGAAGCCGTGCTGCCCTTCGCCCGCTTCCCCGGCGTCGACACGCTGCTCGGGCCGGAGATGCGTTCGACCGGTGAAGTCATGGGTTGGGACCGCTCGTTCGCGCGCGCCTTCCTCAAGGCGCAGCTGGGTGCGGGCGTGGAACTGCCGAGCGAAGGCCGCGTCTTCATCTCGGTCAAGGATGCCGACAAGAGCGCCGATCTCGCGGCTGCCGCGCGTGATCTCGTCGATATGGGCTTCGTTCTGGTCGCAACCCGCGGCACGGCCGAATTCCTGCGCGAGGCAGGTGTTGCGACCGAGCTGGTGAACAAGGTCTACGAAGGCCGCCCGAACATCGTCGACCGCCTGAAAAACAGCGAGCTCGCCATGGTGCTCAACACCACCGAGGGCAAGCAGGCCATCGCCGATTCGCGCGAAATGCGTGCGGTCGCGCTTCACGGCAAGACGCCCTATTTCACCACGGCTGCCGGCTCGATCGCCGCAGTTGCCGCGATCAAATCGCGTGGCGAGGGCGAAATCAGCGTGCGGCCGCTGCAAGCCTGAGCGCGCGCCCTATCGGGACAATGAAAAGGGGGGAGGGCCGCAGCCTTCCCCCCTTTTTCTTTGTGCCTCATGCCGTCCGGGACTGGCCGGTCCGCCCGCCTGTTTCGCTCCGTCTAGTCCTGCAGCGAGATCCGCGCGTCGAACGCGGCATAGCTCTTGCGGCTGAAGCCGAGCGAGACCGCGCCCATGACCACCACGCCCAGCATCATCAGATACCAAGCCTGCGTCAGCGAGGCGAAGTGGTCCTTGATCGCACCCGCGACAAAGGGAAGCGTGCTGGCCAGAACATAGCCCCAGCCCTGCACGAATCCCGCCAGATCTCCGGCGGTTTCGGGATTGGCGGCATGGTCCATCGTCACGATCAGCCCGAGCGGGAAGACCGAGCCGATTCCGATCCCGAGCAGGATCATCGCGGGAACCGCCATCGTGACCGGCACCCAGACCAGCAGGATCAGCCCGAGCATCAGACACGACAGAACCGCCATCAGCGGCGCGCGGCGGTCGGGGAAGCGGTCGATGAAAGCCGCGATGCCGAGGCCTGCGAAAACCTCGGTGATGGTCAGGCCCGCGAGCATATAGCCGCTGGCCTCGCGGCCGAGGCCGAGGTCTTGGTAATAGGGCGGAAGCCAGGCCAGGACGAGCGTATAGGAGCCTGTGCCGAGGCCGAAGAAGGCCACCAGCTGCCACGCCCGCGCGACACCGGCAAAGCCGGTCTTGCGGCTCCGTGTCGCGCTTTTGGCGGGCGCAGGGTCGGCAGGCGCGATCAGCCTCCAGACGATCAGCCCCGCCAGCGCCGGCAGCGCCCAAAAGGCCAATGAGGACTGCCAACCGATCAGGCGCGCCATATCGGCCGAACTCGCCGCCCCGAGTGCGGATCCGGTCATGATGCCCGTGGTGTAAAGCGCCATGACCGTTCCGGTCGCCATGCCGAAATGGCGTTTGATCAGCCCCGGCAGCAGCGCCTGCGTCAGCGCGATCCCGAGCCCGCCCAGAGCCGCGCTGAACAGCATTCCGGCAGCATTATGGACCGGAAGGCGCATGGCGCAGGCGATGGTCAGGCACAAGGCCCCGAGCGCAATGCCGCGCTTTTCGCCGATCAGACGCCTGACCCGCCCGCCGAAAAGCGCCACGATCCCCATGACGAGAATGGGCAGCGTCGTCAAAAGCCCCGCCTGGGCCGAACTCAGGCCGGTGTAGTCCTCGATCAGATCGACCACCGGACCCAGAACCGCCATCACCGGCCGCAGACTGAGCGACAAAAGCAAAATGGCAAGCAATAGCGGGCGGTTGGATCTGGTCACTGCGTCATCCTTATGCGGTTTCGGGCGGCTTGGGCAAAGCTTAGAGCAGAGTTTCCCGCTTGGCCCGCCGAAATCCCGAAACTCGGCCCAAGGGATTGCTTGAACCTTCTGCAAGCATTTGTTGAAAGTGGAGAAAGACCCCTGCGCGACCGGAGCCGCCGCGCGCGGACGGGGGCAGGAGCAAGAGCATGACCACCACTGATTTCCTTATCATCGGCGCCGGTATCGCCGGCGTATCCGCCGCGGCCGAACTGTCGCATCTGGGCAGCTGCCGCCTGATCGAGGCAGAGGCCCATGCCGCCTACCACGCCTCTGGGCGCTCGGCCGCGCTTTACGAGCCCTTTTACGGCCCGCCGCCGATGGTCGAATTCAGCCTTGCCTCGGGGGAGGGGCTCGCTGCGGCAGGCGTGCTCTCGCCGCGCGGCGTGATGCTGGTCGCGGGGCATGACGAGCGCGACCATTTCGATCACGAGGCCGAACTGATGCGGATGGAGGAGATCGCGCCCGATGCCGCCGTCGCGGCCTTTCCCGCGCTCGATCCCGCGAAGGTCGCGCGGGCGGCGATGGGGGCAAGGGCGCAGGATATCGACACCGATCTGCTGATCCAGAGCTATCAGCGCGATGCGCGGTCACGGGGAGCCGAGATCCTCTTTTCAGCCCCCGCAACCGCGATCGCGCGGCAGGACGGGCAATGGGTTGTCACCACGCCCAAGGGCGTTTTCTCCGCGAAAGTCCTGATCAATGCGGCGGGGGCCTGGGCCGATCCGGTGGCGCAAATGGCGGGCATTGCCCCCAAAGGCATCGTGCCGCACCGCCGCTCGATGGCACGCATTCCGGCACCCGCGGGGCTTGATGTCGCGAGCTGGCCGATGCTTTTGGGCGTGAACGAGAGTTTTTACGCCAAGCCCGATGCGGGGGCGCTGATCGTCTCGCCCGCCGATGCGGAGCCGACCACCGCCCATGACGCCTGGGCCGACGACATGGTGCTGGCCGAGGGTCTCGCGCGTTACGAGGCGCTCATGCTCTATCCGGTCGATCGCCTCATCGCCAATTGGGCGGGACTGCGCAGCTTTGCCCCCGACGGTGCGCCGGTCTACGGCCGCGATCCCGACCAGCCCGATTTCATCTGGTTTGCGGGGCAGGGCGGCTACGGCTTCCAAAGCTCGGTCGCGGCGGCGCGCTTCATCGCCGATATCGCGGCGGGACGCCCGACGGATGCACAGCTGCGCCGCGCGATCGATCCGGCGCGCTTCGGCTAAGACCAGTTTGCCGTTGCCCCCTGCGGGGCGGGCGGCTATCGCAGGGCGAGACTACCTTCAGGCAGGGCGATCCATGAGCTTCAACACTTTCGGCCATCTGTTCCGCTTCACCACCTGGGGCGAAAGCCACGGGCCTGCGCTTGGCGCGACGGTCGACGGCTGCCCGCCCGGTGTCGCGCTGGACGAGGCCTTCATCCAGCAATTCCTCGACCGTCGCCGTCCGGGCACGTCGAAATTCACCACCCAGCGTCAAGAGCCGGATGCGGTGCGCATCCTCTCGGGCGTGTTCGAGGGCAAGACGACCGGCACGCCGATCCAGCTGATGATCGAGAACACCGACCAGCGGTCGAAGGATTACGGCGAAATCGCGCAGGCCTTTCGTCCGGGCCATGCCGATATCGCCTATCAGATGAAATACGGCATCCGCGATTATCGCGGCGGCGGGCGCTCTTCGGCGCGCGAGACTGCGGCGCGGGTCGCGGCGGGTGGCGTGGCGCAGGCGGTGCTGCGCGATCTCGTGCCGGACCTGCGTATCAGCGGCTATATGACCCAGATGGGCAGCCTGCATCTCGACCGCACGAAATTCGACGCGAGCGAGATCCTGAACAACCCGTTCTTCCTGCCCGATGCCGGTGCCGTCCCCGAATGGGAAAGCTATCTGAACGCGATCCGCAAGGATCACAATTCGGTCGGCGCGGCAGTCGAGGTCCTGATCGAGGGCTGCCCCGCAGGCCTCGGCGCGCCGATCTATGCCAAGCTCGATACCGAGCTCGCGGCGGCCATGATGTCGATCAATGCGGTCAAAGGCGTCGAGATCGGCGAGGGCATGGCGGCAGCGGGCCTGACCGGAACCGAGAATGCCGACGAGATCATCATGGGCAATGACGGGCCGGTGTTCCTGTCGAACCATGCAGGCGGCATTCTGGGCGGGATTTCGACCGGACAGGACATCGTGGTGCGCTTTTCGGTCAAGCCGACCAGCTCGATCCTGACCCCGCGCCGCACGATCAACCAAAAGGGCGAGGAGATCGAACTGATCACCAAGGGCCGCCACGATCCCTGCGTCGGCATCCGCGCCGTTCCAATCGCCGAGGCGATGGCGGCCTGCGTCATCCTCGACCATCTTCTGCTCGACCGCGCCCAGACCGGCGGGCAGCGCGGTCCGATCGGCCGCTAAGCCCGAACGTATTCGGACAGAGAACGACCTGCACCAGCCGCGCCCTCGGGCGCGGCTTTCGCTTGTGGGGCACGCTTTCGCGCGGCCGTCCGGCGGGCGCGAATCCGGTCGGGTTTTGTGACAAGAGCCGTCACATTCGGGCGAATCGCGGCTAGACGAATCGGGTTGTTGTCGAGGGATTTGCCCGAATGTGACAGCGCCCCGAGAAAAATTACGCCAAATTTCCGCGACATAATTAAGCGTTTTCAATGATTTGATCGGGGTCGCGCACAACGTCACGCAAGTGACACAAAACTTTAGCAGAAGCGACATGTCGAGGGCCTAGGTCACAGCCATGGTCGAACCCGACCGCACGACATTCAGGAGAGATCCATGACTTCCGCGAAACTCACCGTCTCGGCTCTGGCCATCATCGCAGCGACCGCAACGGCTGCTGCAGCACGCGACCAGATCCAGGTCGCAGGCTCGTCCACGGTGCTGCCCTATTCGACCATCGCCGCAGAAGCCTTTGCCGAGAACTCGGACTTCCCGACGCCGGTCGTCGAATCGGGCGGCTCTTCGGCAGGCCTCAAGAAGTTCTGCGACGGTGTCGGCGACAATACGATCGATATCGCGAACTCCTCGCGTCCGATCAAAGCCAGCGAGATCGAAGTCTGCAAAGCCAATGGCGTGACCGACATCGTGGAAGTCCGCATCGGCTATGACGGGATCGTCTTTGCCAGCGACATCAACGGCAATTCCTTTGAATTCACCCCCGCCGACTGGTTCAACGCCCTTTCGGCGCAGGTGGTCAAGGACGGCAAGGTTGTCGCCAACCCCTATACGAAATGGAACGAGATCCGCGCCGATCTGCCCGATCAGGAGATCCTCGCTTTCGTTCCGGGCACCAAGCACGGCACCCGCGAAGTCTTTGACGAAAAGGTGATCGCGGCAGGCTGCGAGGAAAGCGGCGCGGCTGCGGCTCTCAAGACCGAGCTGGGTGACGAGAAGGGCAAAGAAGCCTGCTCGACCCTGCGCACCGACGGTAAATCGGTCGATATCGACGGCGATTACACCGAAACCCTCGCCCGCATCGGCTCGTCGCTGAACGGCATCGGCGTCTTCGGCCTGTCGTTTTACGAAAACAACACCGACAAGCTGAAAGTCGCCACGATGAGCGGCGTCGCGCCCTCGACCGAGACCATCTCGGCCGGTGACTATCCCGTGTCGCGCCCGCTCTTCTTCTACGTCAAGAAAGCCCATATCGGCACGGTTCCGGGCCTGAAGGAGTTCGCGGAATTCTTCGTTTCGGACGATATCGCAGGGGCCGAGGGCCCGCTGGCCCAATACGGGCTGGTTGCCGATCCGGCGCTGGCGGAAGTCCAGAAAGCCGTCGCCGACGAAACGGTGCTGGCACAATAAGCGCTTACCGGAAGCGGGGTCAGAAATGGCCCCGCTTCTCCCTTAACGACCCGATCCTACCCACCAGATTCTTCCGTTCCGTCCGTATTTTTCACGAAAGCCCGAGGCCCTTATGCCGACAATCTGGATCGTGCTGACAATCCTTGGACTGGCCGTCATCGGCTATGTTCTGGGTGTCAACCGCGCGCTCTCCCTCGCGGGGGGCGACAGCCGCCGCTTGAATTCGCGCCCGCCCTATCACGGCTGGGGCGTTGCCCTTTCGACCGCGCTTCCGGCGTTTCTGGCGATGATCGTGATCGCGATCATCCAGGCGGCCATCGTCGATCCCGCCTCGGCGGTCGATGTTCCGGGCGAGGTCGGGCAAGGCGCGCGCCTCACGCTGACGCTGATCGTGCTTGCGGTTGCCGTTTTCGGCCTGATCACCACGCTGAGACGGATGACCCCCGATTTCCGCGCACGCGCGCTTGTCGAGACCTATGTCAAAGGCCTGCTGATCGCCTGTTCGAGCATCGCGATCCTGACGACACTCGGCATCGTCTTGTCGATGCTTTTTGAGACTGCCAACTTCTTCAAACAATATGCCTGGACCGAGTTCCTCTTCGGCACCACCTGGTCGCCGCGCTTCGGCGGCGGCTCGCAGCTGGGCATGCTGCCGCTGATGTGGGGCACGCTTTACGTCTCGTTCATCGCGCTGGTTGTGGCGGTGCCGGTCGGATTGTTTGCCGCGATCTACATGTCGGAATATGCCGGCCCGCGCCTGCGCTCGGTGGTCAAGCCGGTGATCGAAGTGCTCGCAGGCATACCGACCATCGTCTACGGCCTTTTCGCACTGATCACTGTCGGCCCGATGCTGCGCGACTATTTCGCCCAGCCGCTGAACCTCGGAAGCTCGGGTTCCTCGGTGCTGACCGCAGGCCTCGTGATGGGCATCATGCTCATCCCCTTCGTCAGCTCGCTGTCGGACGACATCATCAACGCCGTGCCGCAAAGCCTGCGTGACGGCGCGCTCGGCCTTGGTTCGACCAAATCGGAAACCGTGCGCAAGGTGGTTCTGCCCGCAGCCCTGCCGGGCATCGTCGGCGCCGTCCTGCTGGCGGCCTCGCGTGCCATCGGCGAGACCATGATCGTGGTCATGGGGGCGGGGGCGGCCGCGAAAATGGACCTCAACCCTTTCGAGGCCATGACGACGATCACCGTGAAGATCGTTTCGCAGCTGACCGGCGATACCGACTTCCGCGCGCCCGAGACCCTCGTGGCCTTCGCGCTCGGCCTGTCGCTGTTCATCATCACGCTGGGGCTCAACATCCTCGCGCTCTATGTCGTGCGCAAATACCGGGAGCAGTACGAATGACCGACGCAACCAATATGGGAGCGGCCCCGGCAGCCGCGCCGGCGCGTCGTCACGGCTCGCTGATGCAGGCGGATGCCAACCTCCGCCGCCGCCACCGCGCCGAAGCCCGTTTTCGCGCCTATGGGATGGGAGCGATCGTCATCGCCGTCCTGTGCCTCATCGCGCTGCTCTATACCGTGCTTTCGGGCGGAATGGGTGCCTTCCGGCAGACCTATATCACCATCCCCGTGACGCTGGATACGCAGATCGTCGATCCCAAAGGCGCGCGCAATCCCGAGGATCTGCGCAAGGTCACGACGATCGGTTACGGTCGCGTGGTCGATGCGGCGCTGCGTCAGGCGCTGGCCGCGAACGGCATCAGCGAAGAGGGGCTCTCGGACAAGGATATCGGCGATCTCATCTCCAAAGAGGCGCCCGCGCAGCTGCGCGCCATGGTGCTCGCCAATCCCGAGCTGGTCGGCAAGACCATCGATTCGAGCTTCCTGACCAATGGCCGCGTCGACGGTTTCTTCAAGGGCCGCGTCACGATGGAGGCCGCCGCCCGCGACAGCAATACCTCGCCCGCGCAGCTTGCGCTGGCGCAACAGCTCAAGGATGACGGGCTGGTCGAGACCAAATGGAACTGGTCCTTCCTCACCAATCCCGATGCCTCCGACCAGCGCCCCGAGGCGGCCGGCGTCGGCGTCGCGATCCTCGGCTCGCTCTACATGATGCTGATCGTGCTGTTTCTCGCCGTGCCGATCGGGGTCGCCGCCTCGATCTATCTGGAAGAGTTCGCGCCGAAAAACCGCCTGACCGATATTATCGAGGTCAATATCTCGAACCTCGCGGCGGTGCCTTCGATCGTCTTCGGCATCCTCGGCCTCGCGGCTTTCATCAACTTCATGCACCTGCCGCAATCGGCGCCGATCGTCGGTGGTCTGGTGCTGACGCTGATGACGCTGCCGACCATCATCATCTCGACCCGCGCCGCGCTCAAGGCCGTGCCGCCCTCGATCCGCGATGCGGCCTTGGGGATCGGTGCCTCGAAGATGCAGACGATCTTCCACCATGTCCTGCCGCTGGCTCTGCCCGGCATCCTGACCGGCACGATCATCGGTCTGGCGCAGGCTCTGGGCGAAACCGCGCCGCTTCTGCTGATCGGCATGGTCGCATTCGTGAAAAACTTCCCCGGTGCGCCCTGGCCCGCCGAGGGAATCAACAGCCTCGGCGGTCTGGGCGATCCCGCCTCGGCGCTGCCGGTCCAGATCTACAACTGGACCCAGCGCGCCGACCCCGCCTTTTTCGAGCGGGCCGGCGGCGCGATCATCGTGCTTCTGGTCTTCCTGCTCTGCATGAACCTTCTCGCCATTTTCCTGCGTCGCCGCTTCGAGCGCCGGTGGTGATCCCAGAAAGGAATTCTGATATGAACGACATGAGCATCATGGAGCGCGCCGTGACCCAAAACGACGTCAAGATCTCTGCCCGGGCCGTGCAGGTCTATTACGGCGAGAAACATGCGATCAAAGACGTTGATGTCGATATCCTCGACAAAACCGTGACGGCCTTCATCGGCCCCTCGGGTTGCGGCAAATCGACCTTTCTGCGCTGCATCAACCGCATGAACGACACGATCGACATCGCCCGCGTCGAGGGCCGCATCGATCTGATGGGCGAGGACATCTACGACCGCCGCGTCGATCCGGTGCAACTGCGCGCCAAGATCGGCATGGTCTTTCAAAAGCCCAACCCGTTCCCCAAATCGATCTACGACAATGTGGCCTACGGCCCGCGCATCCACGGGCTGGTGCGCAACAAGGCCGAGACCGACGAGATCGTCGAGAAATCCTTGCGCGGCGCCGCGCTTTGGAACGAGGTCAAGGACCGCCTCCACGAACCCGGAACCGGCCTGTCGGGCGGCCAGCAGCAGCGTCTGTGCATCGCGCGCGCGGTTGCAACCCAGCCCGAGGTTCTCCTGATGGACGAGCCGTGTTCCGCGCTCGATCCGATCGCGACCAGTCAGGTCGAAGAGCTGATCGACCAGCTGCGCGCCGATTACTCGGTGGTGATCGTGACCCATTCGATGCAGCAGGCCGCCCGCGTCAGCCAGAAAACCGCCTTCTTCCATCTGGGCAATCTGGTGGAATACGGCGATACCGACGACATCTTTACCCGCCCACGCGATCCGCGGACCGAAAGCTATATCAGCGGCCGGATCGGCTGATCGAGGAGCCGAGATTATGACGATGATTTCAGAAAAGCACATTGCTTCCGCCTTCGACCGCGACCTCGAAACCGTTCAGGCGCTGGTCGTCAAAATGGGCGGCATGGTCGAAACCGCCATTCAGGACGCGGCCCGCGCGCTGGAAACCCGCGATGACGAGCTGGCCGAGGACGTGCGCAAACGCGACAAGGCCATCGATGCGCTCGAGGCGCAAATCAACGAGGAAGCCGCGCGGTTGATCGCCTTGCGCGCGCCCATCGCCTCGGATCTGCGCACCGCGCTGACGGTGATCAAGATCTCCGCCAGCCTCGAGCGGGTCGGCGATTACGCCAAAAACATTGCCAAACGCAGCCATGTTCTGGCGCATATGCCGGTGATCAACGGCTCGGGCATTGCCTTGCGCCGCATGTCGGCCACGGTCGAGGGCATGATGAAGGATGCGCTCGACAGCTTCATCCAGCGCGATGCGGCTCTGGCTGCAGATGTGCGCCAGCGCGACCTCGAAGTCGACCAGATGTACAATGCGCTCTTCCGCGAATTTCTGACCTATATGATGGAAAATCCGCGCAACATCACCGCCTGCATGCATCTCCATTTCATCGCTAAAAACATCGAGCGCATGGGCGATCACGCGACGGGGATTGCCGAGCAGGTGATCTATCTCACCACGGGCGAACTCCCCGAAGAGGCCCGCCCCAAAAGCGACAGCGTGGTGCGCACCAACCTCAACGAGGGCGAGGACTGAGGCATGGCATCGGCACAACAACCCTGCGTTCTGGTCGTCGAGGATGAAGGCGCACAGCGCGAGGTCCTGCGCTACAATCTCGAGGCCGAGGGCTTCCATGTGGTTCTCGCCGAAAACGGCGACGAGGCGATGCTGCTGGTTCAGGAGGAACAGCCCGATCTGATCGTGCTCGACTGGATGCTCCCGAACGTTTCGGGGATCGAGGTCTGCCGCCGCGTCAAGGCCGATCCTGCGACGCGCAATATCCCGATCATCATGCTTTCGGCGCGCTCGGAAGAGGTCGACCGCGTGCGCGGGCTGGAAACGGGTGCCGATGATTACGTCGTCAAACCCTATTCGGTAGTCGAGCTGATGGCGCGTCTGCGCACGCAGCTGCGCCGTACCCGTCCGACCACGATGGGCGAGCGTCTGAGCTTCGAGGACATCATCCTCGATGCGGGCGAGCATCGGGTGTTTCGCGGCGGGCAGACGCTGCATCTCGGCCCGACCGAGTTCCGCCTGCTCTCGACCCTGATGGAAAAGCCCGGCCGTGTCTGGACGCGCGAGCAATTGCTCGACCGGGTCTGGGGGCGCGACGTCTATGTCGATACCCGCACCATCGACGTCCATGTCGGGCGTCTGCGCAAGGCGCTGATGGTGAACGGCGGCGAAAATCCGGTTCGTACGGTGCGCGGCACGGGCTACGCCCTCGGTTGAGGCGCGCGTCAGAACAGGAAACGGCCTGCGGGGATCGCTCTCCGCAGGCCGTTTCGCGTTTCGGCAGGTGGCGCTTTAGTTCTGGGCGATCAGCTCCGTGATTCGGCGGATCGCGACCCGGCGGTTCGCACGTTCGGCCTGATCGGTCTGGATGCGGAGGAACCGCTCGCCATAGCCCTGAACCACGAGGTTTTCGGGCGGCACGGCGAAATATTCCGACAGCGCCAGCGCCACCGATTCGGCGCGGCGATCCGACAGCGCGAGGTTGGAGGCATCCGAGCCCACCGCATCGGTGTAGCCCTCGATCAGGAAGATCTCACGCGGGTTGTCACGGATCGATTGCGCGATGGCGCGGCCCAAAAGCGAAAGCTGGCGGGCCTGATCCGGCTGGACGGCGGCCGAGCCGGTCTCGAAGGTGATCGACTGGATATCGAGTGGCGGCACCAAGGCGCGGACCTGGGCGATGTCGCGGATCTGGTCGAGGGTGAAATGCCGGTCGACCCGCGATTGCTGCATCAGGGCCTCGCGCAAGGCATCCTCGCTCATCGAGCTTTGGTAGACGATCGGCCGTGCCGGCGGCGGCAGCTCCGAGACGCGCACCGGTTCGCTTTCGGCCGTGTCGTCGATCAGGTCGGTCTGCGTTCCGTCCGCCGATTGGACCGTGCGGCGCAACACGTTCATATTGGCGTCGCGGATCGTCATGACCTTGCTGCCGTCGGCGCGCGTCACCGTGGTGATGGTCGAGCCATCCGAGAATTTCTCGGTCTGGACATTCGAGCCGGGCTGGAAAAGCAGGGTGTCGTCATTCTTGATCAGCTGCTGCGAGCCGTCGGGCAGGGTCACGACCACGCGGTCGCCGGTGTTGAGCGCAACCTCGCGGTTGTTCGACAGCATCGAGCCGACCGCCATTCCGGCCATGCCGACCAGAGCAAGCCGTGCGAGGTCGCGGCCCTTGTTGTCGTCCGATTTTGCCTTGGCCTCGCCTTCCGTCTTCTGGGCACCAACCGCATCGGCGATGCTTTTCGCGACCGAGGTGGTGAAATCCTCGTCCGAGCGGCGCGCATCATCGGCGCTGACCGTCATTTCGCTGACCTGACCACCGGCAGCGGCAGCCGTCGCGCCATCGGCAAGCGCCTTGAGCGCGTCATTGGCGGCGGGGGCCTTGGCTTCGGCGGCCTCGACCGCGGCGGCGGTCTCTTCGGCTGCGGCTTCGGGCGGGGCGAGGTTCTCGACCAGATTGGCGATATTCGCGGCCTCTGCCTCGGCTTTTGCCCGCGCTTCCTCTGTCTCTGTCTCTGTCTCTGCCTCTGCCTCGGGCGTGGCGGTTTGCCCTTGCGCGGCTTTCGCCTCTGCCGCGAGGGCGTCTTTCAGCGCATCCGGATTGTCGCCGACAGATGTTTCGGCCGGCGCGGCCTCCGCCTTCGGCTCGGCGTTTGCGGCAGGTTTCGCCGCCGGTTTTTCTGCCGGCTTGGTGTCCGCAGGTTCGGCCACGGCGGGATCGGCCTCGCGCTCCATTTCGGTCTCGGCTTCGCCCGCCACGGCGGCGGCTTTGGCTGCAGCGTCATCGGGCTTGGGCGTAGGGGCTTCCACTGCAGGCTGGGTCACGACGGGATCCGCTTCGCGTTCCATGTCGGTTTCCGCTTCGGCCGCGACGGCAGATGCTTCGGACGCGGCATCATCCGGTTTGGTCTCTGGCGCAGCATCCATGACGGCCTCGCGCGGGGCGGGCTCGGGCTTTTTCTCTGCCTCGGCGGCGAGGGCTTCGGCCTTTTGCGCCTGAGCTTGCGCATCTTCGGGCTTGGCCTCGGGGGCGGGGGCCTCCACGACCTCGGGCTTGGCGGACGGCGCGTCGGCGGTCACGGGCTGTCCGGCCTCCGCTTCGACCGCTTGGGGAGGGGGCGGTGGCGGGGTGTCGCCAACGGCTTCGGCTTGGGGCTCGGCCTGGGCGTCCGCTGCTTCGGGCGCCGTTTCGGGAGCGGCCTCGGCGGGCGGGGCGGCTGCGGGATCGACGGCCGGTTGCGCCGAGGCTTCGCCTTCCGGCGCCGCCTGGTTCTGGGCCAATGCCGTCATCGGGGTCATCAGGGACAGGACCATGACGATCGCTGTGGATGTCTTCAAAATATGCCGCATCAAACTTCCTTTCGGCCTTATCGCCATCACCAGACTGGAAACGAACGATGCGGTCCAGCGCAGGTTCCGGAACGGACGGGCACAGCCGCGTGAGAGCCGCGTGATCGGCGGCTTCCGGCTAACGGCTTTCGGGGCTTCGCGCGAGAACCGGCGCAAAGCAGGAGCTTTGGCACGATTGGTCTGTGGCGCTCCTGCCTAATTGCGGTGGATGAAGCCTCCGCCGCTGCGTTGGACCTCGCCGCCGAGTTCGAGCGCCAGCAGTTCTTGAGCACCTTCCGCGGCGGGAATGCCGAGATCGCGCAAAAGCGCATCCTCGTCGGTCGGACTGAGGTTGAGCCGCGCGAGAATGCGCGCGCGAATCGATTTCTGGCGGCCCGCTTCCTCGGCGGGCGAGCCGGATCCGTGCGGAGCGGGGGCCGTTTCCTCGAAAACGGGGGGACGCCGGGCGGCGCCGCGTTCCGGCGGAGGGTGGTCCGCCAGTTCCAGAGCATTCAGCACATCCTGCGCCGAGCGGACCAATGTCGCGCCGTCACGGATCAGATTGTTGCAGCCGCTCGCGCGCGAATCCATCGGATGGCCGGGCACGGCGAGGACCTCGCGCCCCTGATCCAGCGCGTTTTGGGCGGTAATCAGGCTGCCCGAGCGCTCTGCCGCCTCGACCACGACCACGCCGAGGCTGAGCGCCTAGATGATGCGGTTGCGGGCGGGGAAATGGCGCGCGAGAGGGGCGAGGCTGGGGGGCTGTTCGCTCAGCAACAGGCCGGTCTCGCAGATCCGCGCGGCGAGTTCGGTGTTCTCGGCGGGATAGATCACGTCGATCCCGCCCGCCATGACCGCGATCGTGCCCGTGGCAAGGCTGGCCTCATGCGCGACGGTATCGATGCCGCGCGCGAGGCCCGAGACGGTGACGATCCCCGCCCGCGAGAGCCCGCCCGCCAGCGTGCGCGCCATCCGCAACCCCAGAGACGAGGCGTTGCGCGCCCCGATGACGGCGATTTGCGGTCTGTTCAGCGCGGAAAGATCGCCTTTGACCCAGATGACGGGCGGGGCTTCGGGAATATCGCGCAATGCCTGCGGGTAATCCGCGTCGAAGCAGCTCAGCAGCCGTGCGCCCGCGCGCCGGCCTGCGGAAAGCTCGGCCTGAACCGCGGCCAGCGGACAGGGGGCGTAACCGGCGATTCCCGCGGCTTGAGCGATGTCGGGCAGGGCGGCGAGGGCGGCTTGAGTGCTGCCGTGTTCTTCGAGCAGGCGATAGAAGGTCGCAGGCCCGACCCTGCGCGAGCGGATCAGCCGCAAAGCGTCGAAGGCCGCGCCGGAATCAGCGTTTCGTGCCGGCCGGAAGCCGCCTCTCGGGGGGGATTTTCTGAACATTGCGCCGATTCTTTTGCTTCTCGCGCCGAGAATGGCGGAGAAATCTTAAGGATCGGTTAGTTTTCGGGCTGCGGGCGATGCCTTGCGGCAACCGCCCGTCCGAGAAAGCGCAGGGTGCGCCCTCAGGCTGCCGAGCCGCCGATGGTCAGCCCACCCATCAACAGCGAGGGCAAGCCCACGCCGACCGGCACCCATTGGCCCTGCTTGCCGCAATTGCCTATGCCGGGATCCAGCGCGAGGTCATTGCCGATCGCGCGGATATGGTTGAGCGCGGTCGCGCCGTCCCCGATCAGTGTCGCGCCACGGATCGGATCGCCGACGACGCCGTTTTTGACACGGTAGGCCTCGGTGCAGGAAAAGACGAACTTGCCGTTGGTGATGTCGACCTGACCACCGCCGAAGCCGACCGCATAAATCCCGTCCTTGAGATCGGCGAGCATAGCCGCCGGATCGTCCTGCCCTGCGAGCATGAAGGTATTGGTCATGCGCGGCATCGGCGCATAGGCGTAGCTCTGGCGGCGGCCGTTGCCGGTGGGCGCAACCCCCATCAATCGCGCGCTTTGGCGGTCCTGCATATAGCCGGTCAGAATGCCGTCCTCGATCAACACGTTGCGGCCCGGGGGCGTGCCCTCGTCATCGACGGAAATCGAGCCGCGGCGGTCGGGAATGGTGCCGTCGTCGATCACGGTGACGCCTTTGGCCGCGACCCTCTGGCCCATTAGTCCTGCAAAAGCCGAATGGCCCTTGCGGTTGAAATCACCTTCGAGTCCGTGGCCGACGGCCTCGTGGAGCAAAATCCCCGGCCAGCCCGGCCCGAGAACCACATCCATCACGCCGGCAGGAGCGGGCACGGAACGCAGGTTTACAAGGGCGATGCGCAGGGCCTCGTCGACCAGAGCGCGCCAATGTTGGGGCGCGACAAGGCCGTCAAGCGCAATACGTCCGCCGCCGCCGGCATTGCCCGATTCGCGGCGCGAATTCGATTCGACCATGACCGTGACATTCAGTCGCGCCATGGGACGGAAATCGGTCCAGAGCCCGCCCTCGGGGCGCAGGATCGCAACCTCTTGAACCGCGCTGGAAATCGAGGCGCTGACCTGAACGACGCGGGGGTCTTTGGAGCGGGCGTAATCGTCGATCTCGCGCAAAAGCTGGACGCGGTCGGCAAAGCCCACATTCGCGGCCGGATCGAAGGCGCCATAGAGGGCAGGGGTCTCGCCCGAGGGGGGCGCGGCCAGCGTCGCGCCGCCGTTTCCGACCGCCAAACGCGCGGTTTCCGCCGCGTTTCGCAGTGATTTCTCGTTGATTTCGGTCGAATGGGCATAGCCCGTGACTTCGCCGCTGACCGCGCGCAGGCCAAAGCCCTGATCGGCCTCGTATCCGGCATTGCGCAGCCGTCCGTCGTCGAAAACCAGACTTTCCGCGCGCGAACGTTCGAGGAAGAGTTCTCCGTCCTCGCCACCGGCCACGGCGGAGCGCAGAATGCTCAGGGCCTGATCGCGGTCGAGAAGATCGTCAAAGGGTGCGAATTGGGCTTCGGTCATGTGTGCGGTCCCTCTCTGAAGTGGTCGAGTATGGGGTTTTTGACCCAAAGTCGATAGGTATGGCTTGCCCGTCCGGCCAAGATATGGTTGTGAAGTCCGCACCAATGTCGGTTGATCGCATTTCCTGCGAGGCGGCCGGTATGACTGTAGGCAACGGGATGGGATGATGGCAATTGCATCAATGCGCCGCGCGCTGGCGGCAATGACAGCGACGGGACTGGCAGCCGCGACGGCAGTTCCTGCTTTGGCGCAGGACGTGCTGGGCGACCTGCCGATTATCGGGACTCCGGTAGACGGCGGCATGAATTTTCAGCCGGCGGCAAGCCCCTTGGCGCACGACCAGCAGTGGCTGGACCACTTCGTTCTGATCATCATTTCGGTGGTGACGGTTCTTGTCTGCCTTATGCTGCTGTACTGCATCTTGCGCTTCAACAAGCGCGCGAACCCGGTTCCGGCACGTTTCACGCACAACACGCCCCTCGAGATCGCATGGACGCTGGTTCCGGTGCTGATCCTTGTGGCAATCGGCGCCTACTCGCTGCCGATCCTGTTCCGCAGCCAGGAAATGCCGAACAATCCGGCTCTGGTGATCAAAGCGACCGGCCACCAGTGGTACTGGTCCTATGAATACCCCAATGACGGCATCGCTTTCGACGCCATCATGCTGGAAAAAGAAGATCTGGCCGATGCCGGTTACACCGAACAGGAATATCTGCTCGCAACCGACAACGCCGTCGTCGTTCCGGTCGGCAAAGAGATCCTCGTGCAGGTTACCGCTGCCGACGTGATCCACAGCTGGACCGTTCCGGCCTTCGCCGTGAAACAGGACGGCGTTCCGGGCCGTATCGCGCAGCTCTGGTTCGAAGCCGACAAAGAAGGCATCTATTTCGGTCAGTGTTCGGAACTCTGTGGTGTGAACCACGCCTATATGCCGATCGTCGTCAAGGCGGTCAGCCAGGAGAAATACGACGCCTGGCTTGCGGGTGCAAAAGAGGAATTCGCGGCTGATGCCTCGGACTACCTTCCGGCAGCTCCCGTCCAGCTGGCTTCGGCTCAGTAAGGTCTAGGAAACGCTGTGGCTGAGATTAACGCATATGAAGGTCCGGCAGAGGCAGGGTTCGGCGATTACGTCGCCCTGCTGAAGCCGCGGGTGATGTCGCTGGTGGTGTTCACGGCCCTTGCAGGGCTTGTGGTCGCGCCGGTGTCGATGAACCCGTTCGTGGCTTTTTGCTGCATCTTGTTCATCGCCATCGGGGGCGGCGCCTCCGGCGCGATGAACATGTGGTATGACGCGGATATCGACGCCAAGATGCGCCGGACCCAAACCCGGCCGATCCCGGCCGGGTTGATCCAAGGACGTGAAGCGCTTGGCCTCGGCATTGCGCTTTCGGTTCTCTCGGTGATGATGCTGGGCCTCGCGGCCAATTGGTTCGCGGCGGGCTTTCTGGCCTTCACCATCTTCTTCTATGTCGTGATCTACACGATGTGGCTCAAGCGCCTGACCCCGCAGAACATCGTGATCGGCGGCGCGGCGGGCTCTTTCCCGCCCATGGTGGGCTGGGCCTGTGCGACCGGCGGGATCAGTATCGAATCCCTGCTGATGTTCGCACTGATCTTCTTCTGGACACCGCCGCACTTCTGGGCGCTGGCTCTGTTCACCAAGGCCGATTATTCGGATGCGGGCGTTCCCATGCTGACGGTGACCCATGGTCGCACCTCGGCGCGCCGGCACATCTTTGCATATACGCTTGTTCTGGCACCTTTCGCGCTTTGGCTGGGGGTAACCTCGGTCGGCGGCCCGCTCTACATGGGTGTGGCGGTGGTGCTGAACGTTCTGTTCATCCACGGCGGCTGGAAAATCCTGCGCCGTGACGATGCTGCGGCCGAGGCTGATGGCTACAAGGTCGAACGTCAGTTTTTCAAACTCTCGCTCTATTACACCTTCCTCCATTTCCTCGCACTCATGGTGCAGCACTGGGTCGGGGGCTGGTAATGGCACTTCAGGTCGAACACGAGCTTCACAAACGTCGCCGCAGCCGCAATCTCGGGCTGCTGGCGGTGCTGCTTCTCTTTGTCGCACTGGTCTTTGCGCTGTCGGTGGTCAAGATCACCCAGGGAGATCTGATGGAGGGTTTCGACCATACGCTGCGCGCCTCGGCCCTGCCCATTACGGAGCCGCTGCCCGCGCCGAATGCGTCGACTGATCCGACAGCCGCGACACCTGCCCAACCGGCAGTGACGCCTGTGGATACGCCTTCCTCCGCGCCTCAGGTCTCTCCGCAGGCGCAAGGAACGGAGACGCAGCAATGAGCAGCACCAACGACAAGAGCAATTCGAAAACGGTCATCACCCTTCTCAGCGTGGTGTTCGTCATGGGCGCACTCGCCTGGGCGGCCGTGCCGTTCTACTCGTGGTTCTGCCGCGTGACGGGTTATGGCGGGACGACCAACGTCTCGACCGTGGCGCCGGATGTGGTGCTCGACGAGCTGGTGCGCGTGCGTTTCGATTCCAACGTCGATACCGATATGGGCTGGACCTTCCGCCCGATGCAGAAAGAAATGACGCTCCGCATCGGCGAAGAGGCAATGGCCTTCTACGAGGCGATCAACATCTCGGACGAGCCGATCACCGGCACCGCGAGCTATAACGTCGCCCCCGATATCGCCGGCTACTATTTCAACAAGATCGAATGCTTCTGCTTTACCGAGCAGACGCTTCAACCGGGCGAGCGCGTCGAGATGCCCGTCAACTTCTTTGTCGACCCCGAGCTGGTCAAAGATGCTGACGCAGGCCGGATCCGCGACATTACCCTGTCCTATACGTTCCACCGGACCGATCCGCCCGCAAAGGCACAGGCCGCTCTGGACGTTACAGTCCAACCGACTGTAAACTAACCCCGCTACACGATGACGAACCAACAGCCAGGATTTGACAATGGCGCACGCTAAGAACCACGATTATCACATCTTGCCCCCGTCCATTTGGCCGGTTGCAGCTGCGGTTGCTACTTTTGTCATGCTGGTTGGCGGCGTGGCATGGATGCGGGGGGTCACCTTCCTCGGCATGCCGGTCGAGGGGCCTTGGATGTTCCTGATCGGCCTGATTGGCGTGTTCTACGTCATGTTCGGCTGGTGGGCCGATGTCACCCACGAGGGCAACGAGGGCGATCACACGCCGGTCGTGCGCATCGGTCTGCGCTATGGCGTGATCTTGTTCATCACCTCGGAAGTCATGTTCTTCGTCGCCTGGTTCTGGGCCTTCTTCAAGAACGCGATGTATCCGATGGGGCCTGACAGCCCGATCAAGGACGGCATCTGGCCGCCGGAAGGCATCGTGACCTTCGATCCGTGGCACTTGCCCTTCATCAACACGCTGGTCCTGCTGCTTTCGGGCGTTGCCGTGACCTGGGCGCACCATGCTTTCGCACATGAGAACGACCGCAAGACCGCGATCAACGGTCTGGCCGTTGCAGTGCTGCTGGGCCTGTTCTTCACCGGCCTGCAGGCGCTGGAATACAGCCATGCCGCATTCGGCCTGTCGGATACCGTTTACGGCGGCGTCTTCTTCATGGCGACTGGCTTCCACGGCTTCCACGTCATCATCGGCACGATCTTCCTGTTCGTCTGCCTCATCCGCCTGATGCGCGGCCAGATGACCCAGGAAAACCACATCGGCCTCGAGGCGGCTGCCTGGTACTGGCACTTCGTCGACGTGGTCTGGCTGTTCCTGTTCTTCGCGATCTACGTCTGGGGTCGCTGATCTGTCAGGATCACCAAGAAAGACCGAAAACGCGCGGGGCCCGACCTCGCGCGTTTTTTTCATGGCGGGCATCGGGGCAGGGCATCAGGCACCGAGGCCGCCGAAGCCCGGGACAAAACCGCGGGCACATCCGCAGGCAAAACCGCGTGGACGGGGCCGCACCCCCTTGACGATCCCCTCGCGATATCGGACCCCCTTGGGATCGCCGCCGGGCTGATGGCGCTCGGGACGTTTCGAGCCAGCCATCCTCTCTGCAGCCTTTCGGAAGAACCTCAATGCGCCGCTATCTCTTTCCCCTCGTCATCGGCATTCTCGGCTTTTCGATCCTGATCAGCCTCGGGACGTGGCAAATGCGCCGTCTCGCCTGGAAGGAGGCCATGCTGGCCGAGATCCAGCTGCGCATCGACAGCCCGCCCAAAGCGCTGCCCGCCGCTTTCGCGCCGGAGATGAAATACGAGCCGGTCGATTTTGTCGGCCGCACCACCGGCGAGGAAATCCTGATCCTCTCGGGCACCCATGATCTGGGCGGGGGCTATCAGGTGATCTCGGGCTTCGAGACCGCCGACGGGCGCCGCATCATGATCGACCGCGGTTTCGTGCCGCAAGACGACCGTCATGCCCCGCGTCCGCCGGTCGATCTGCGCATTCAGGGCAACCTGCATTGGCCCGAGGAAAAGAACAGCTCGACCCCCGAGCCGAACCTCGACGAGGGGATCTGGTTCGCCCGCGACGTGCCGGCAATGGCGAAGGTTCTCGACACCGAACCGCTTCTGGTCGTTGTTTCGCGCGTGGGCGGCGATACCCAAGGCGTGCAGCCGATACCGATTTCGATCTCGGGCGTGCCGAACAATCACCTCGAATATGCAGCGACCTGGTTCATGCTCGCTGTGATTTGGGCAGGAATGACAGTAGGGCTGATCTGGCGTATCAGGCAGCGTAAATTCTAGGGATGATGATGAAATACGTTTCGACCCGCGGTCAGGCCCCGGCGCTGACTTTTGATCAGGCGATGATGACCGGCTTGGCGCGCGACGGCGGCCTTTACCTGCCCGAGACCATCCCGACCTTTACCGCCGACGAAATCGCGGCGCTTTCCGGCCTGCCTTACGGCGAGGTCGCGCGCCGCGTCGTGGCGCCTTTCGTCGGCGACAGCTTCTCGGATGCCGAGCTGCGTCAGGCCATCGACAAGGCTTACGGCCATTTCGGCCATGTCGCCCGTGCGCCGCTTGTCCAGCTGGATGCGGGCCATCACCTGCTTGAACTGTTCCACGGCCCGACGCTTGCCTTCAAGGATTTCGCGATGCAGCTGATCGGCCAGCTGTTCCAGATCGCTTTGGCGCGGACCGGCGAACGCATCACCATCATCGGTGCGACCTCGGGCGATACCGGCTCGGCGGCGATCGAGGCTTTCAAGGGCCTCTCGAACGTCGATGTCTTCATTCTTTATCCGAATGGCCGCGTCAGCGAAGTCCAGCGCCGCCAGATGTCGACTCCCGCCGAGGCCAATGTCCATGCTCTGGCGATCGACGGCCATTTCGACGATGCGCAAGCCCGTCTGAAGGATTTCTTCAATGATCACGCCTTCCGTGACGAGGTCGGTCTGGCCGGCGTCAACTCGATCAATTGGGCGCGGGTTCTGGCGCAGGTGGTTTACTATTTCACCGCCGCCGTCAGCCTTGGCGCACCGCAGCGCGAGATCGACTTCACCGTGCCCACCGGCAATTTCGGCGATATTTTCGCAGGTTCGATCGCAAAGGCGATGGGGCTGCCGATCGGCCGTCTGGTGATCGCGACCAACCAGAACGACATCCTGCACCGCGCGCTTTTGAGCGGCGAGTACCGGACCGGCACGGTCGAGCCCTCGATCTCGCCCTCGATGGATATTCAGGTCAGCTCGAACTTCGAGCGCGCGCTGTATCTGGCCTATGGCGGCGATGCGGCCGCAATCCGCCAGCTGATGGAAGAACTGAAAACCGGCGGTTTCACCATCAGTCAGGGCGCCTTGCAGCATCTGCGCGAGATCTATGTCTCGGGCCGCGCCTCGGAAGACGAGACCACCGCGATGATCCGCACCATCCGCGCCGAGACCGGCGAAATCATCTGTCCCCATACCGCCGTGGCGGTGAAGGTCGCGCGCGAGAACCTGCGCGATGGCGTGCCGATGGTGTCGCTTTCGACCGCCCATCCCGCGAAATTCCCCGATGCGGTCGAGAATGCCCTCGGCATCCGCCCGCCGCTGCCGCCCCATATGGCCGATCTTTTCGAACGTGCCGAGCGCATCACCCGCGTTCCCAACGATGTCGAACACATCAAGGCCCTGATCCGCGAACGGAGGTCCAACGCGTGAACGATATCCGGATTTCCACACTCGCCAACGGGCTGCGTATCGTCACCCACCGCATGGAGGGGCTGCATTCTGCCTCGGTCGGGCTTTGGGTGAATGCGGGCGGTCGCGACGAGCGGATCGAGCAGAACGGCATCGCGCATTTCCTCGAGCATATGGCGTTCAAGGGGACCGAAAAGCGCAGCTCCCTCCAGATCGCGGAGGCGCTCGAGGATGTCGGCGGCTATCTCAACGCCTATACGTCGCGCGATGTGACGGCCTATTACGCGCGCGTTCTCAAGGATGATGTCGCGCTGGCGCTGGACGTGATCTCCGACATCGTGCTCAATCCGGTCTTCGACCAGCGCGAGATCGATCTCGAGCGCGGGGTGATCTTGCAGGAAATCGGCATGTCGCTCGATACGCCGGACGATGTGATTTTCGACTGGCTGCAGGAGGCCGCCTATCCCGACCAGCCGATGGGCCGCAGCATTCTGGGTCCGGCGGAACGGGTCAGCAGCTTTACCCGCGAGGATCTCGCGGGCTTTGTCGGCGAGCATTACGGGCCGGGCCAGATGATCGTCGCGGCTGCGGGCGCGGTTGATCACGACGCGATCCTCGCGCAGGTGAGCGGGATTTTCGGCTCGCTCTCGCCACTGGTCAAAGTCACGCGCGAAGCGGCCCGCTGGCAGGGTGCCGAAGCGCGCCGCGTCAAGGACCTCGAGCAGGCGCATTTCGCGCTGGCGCTGGAGGGGCCGGGCTATAGCGATCCCGATTACTTCGCCTCGCAGATCTGGACGAATGCGCTTGGCGGCGGGATGTCCTCGCGCCTGTTCCAGAAAGTTCGCGAAGAGCGTGGCCTGTGCTATTCGATCTTCGCGCAATCGGGCTTTCACGATGATACCGGCATGGTGACGATCTATGCGGGCACCTCGGGCGAGCAGGTTGCCGAACTGTCGCGCATCACCATCGACGAGATCAAGCGCAGCGCCGAGGATCTGAGCGAGGCCGAGGTCAACCGTGCCAAGGTCCAGATGAAGGCAGGCATGCTGATGGGGCTGGAAAGCCCCTCGGGTCAGGCCGAGCGCATGGCGCGGTCTCTGGCGATCTGGGGCAAGGTTCCCGATGCCGAAGATGTCGCGGCGCGTATCGATGCGGTTACGGTGGCGCAGGTGCGCGACCATGCAGCGCGGCTTTTGGCTGCCGCCCGACCGGCGCTGGCGCTTTACGGGCCGGTGACGGCTGCGCCCGAGCGTGACCGATTGGCAGAATGGTTGGCCGCCTGATGCTGGGGCGGCGCCGTCCGCCTCGCCTTGAAACCGAGCGGATGGTGCTGCGTCTTCCGGCGCATGGCGACTTTCAGGCCTGGACGGCGCTGCGTCAGGAAAGCCGCGCCTTCCTGACGCCTTGGGAGCCGACCTGGGCTGCCGACCATCTTCTGCGCAAGAGTTTTACCAACCGCGTCTATTGGGCGCAGCGCGCCAGCCATGCGCGGACCTCGGTGCCCTTGTTCATGGTCCGCCATGACGGGGTTTTGCTGGGGGCGATCACGCTCGACAATATCCGGCGCGGTCCGGCGCAAAGTGCGACGATCGGCTATTGGATCGGCCAGCCCTTCGCGCGGCACGGCTATATGCGCGAGGCGATCCGTGCGGTCGTCCATCACGCCTTTACCGAACATGACCTGAGCCGGATCGAGGCGGCCTGCCTGCCCGAGAATGCCGCATCGCGCGGGGTCCTGGAAAAGAGCGGTTTCAAATATGAAGGCGTTGCGCAAAGCTATCTCCAGATCAACGGGCGCTGGCGCAACCACATCCTTTACTCCAATCTGCGCGGCGACCGGCGCGGCCGCACCGATGCCGGTTGAGGCAGGTGCAGGATGGGGCAGGCGCGGCGCGGGATTTGTGACAAAGCGGGGGCTGGCCCCCGCACCCCCAAGGTATTTCTGTCAAAGCGAGGAACGGGTTGATGCTTGAGGCGGCAGACGGGCGCTTGGCGGCGCGGCTTCCCGAAGGGGTTCTGCGTCCGGTTCAGGAACGCTATCTCGACGAGCCGCGCGGGCGCTATCACGGGCAGGCGGGGCTGGTTGCCGCGCCGCGCTCGGTCGAGGAGGTCGCGGCGGTGGTGCGGGCCTGCGCCGAGGCGCGTGTGGGGATCGTTCCGCGTGGCGGCGGCACAGGTCTGGTTGGCGGGCAGGTCATGGAGACCGGTCCCGCGCCGCTTGTCTTGTCGCTCGAGCGCATGGTTGCGGTGCGCGCGCTCTGGCCCGAGGAGAATGTCCTGATCGCCGAGGCCGGTGTCACGCTTGCGGGCGTGCGGCAGGCGGCCGAAGGGGTGGGGCGGGTCTTTCCGCTGTCTCTGGCCTCGCAGGGCACCGCCGCGATCGGGGGGTGCCTGTCGACCAATGCGGGTGGAGTGACCGCGCTGCGCCACGGCACGGCACGGGCGCTGTGTCTGGGGATCGAGGCGGTTTTGCCAGACGGGAGCATCCTGCGCGATCTCAAGCGGCTGCGCAAAGACAATACCGGCTATGATCTGCGCGATCTGCTGATCGGGGCGGAAGGCAGCCTCGGTATCATCACCGCCGCATCGCTGCGCCTGATCGTGCCGCCGGCGGGTGTCGGGACCGCGATGTTGCAGGTGCCGGACCCTGCGGCGGCCCTCTCGCTTCTGGCTTTGGCCGAGGGGCATCTGGCGGGCGGCGTGACCTCCTTCGAGCTGATCTCGGGGCAGGGGCTGGCCTTTTTGTCCGAGGTCATGCCCGAGCTGCGCCAGCCCCTGCCGCGCGCGCAATGGTCGGTCCTGCTCGAAGTCGGCCTGCCCGAAGGGCTCGATCCGGCGGATGCGCTCGAGGGGCTGCTGGTCGAAGCGATGGAGCGCGGTCTGGTTCTGGACGGCGTCATCGCCCAATCGGGCGCGCAGGCAGCGGATTTCTGGACCCTGCGCGAAAGCCTGCCCGAGGCGAACCGCAAGATCGGCGCGATCGCGAGCCACGACATCAGCCTGCCTCTGTCCGAGATCGCGGGGTTCATCAGGGATGCCGGCGCGGCTTTGGCGGCGCAGGGCGACATGCGGGTCCATTGTTTCGGCCATCTCGGCGACGGCAATCTGCATTACAACCTCTTTCCCGCCGCCGGCCGCAAGCGCGAGGATTATGACGGCGAGCGCGCGCGTCTGTCCGCGACCGTCCACGAGATGGTCGTGACGCGCGGCGGATCCTTTTCGGCGGAGCACGGGATCGGCCGGCTCAAGGTCGGCGAGCTGGCGCGTTGGGGCGATCCGGTCCGGCTTGCCACGATGCGCGCGATCAAGGCGGCGCTCGATCCTTTGGGGATCATGAATCCGGGCGCGGTTCTGGCGGCTGGTCGGGACTGAGGCGCGGGCGCAAAACCGCGCGCAGATGGTCGAGATAGGCGCTCACGCGCGGCACGGGGAAGGGTTGGGGCAGCTGCAGTGCCTGAATGTCCATCGGCGTCGTCGCGATCTCGGGGAAGAGCCGGATCAGCCGGCCCGCCTCCACGTCCTCCTCGACCACAAAGCGCGGCGTAAAGGCGATGCCTTCGCCCGCCAGCGCCAGCCGCCGCACCGCCTCGGCGCTGTTCACAGCGATCCGGCTATGCAGACCGACGCTGACCGGCGCGCCGTCGATGATGAAAGCCGCACGGTTGAGCTGGGCGTCATTGTTGTCGCGGATGGCGCGGTGGCTTCTCAGATCGGCGGGGCTTTGGGGCTGCCCATTGGCCGCGAGATAGGCGGGGCAGGCCACGACCCAAGAGCGGGTGCGCCCTAGGCGCCGCCCGATCAGGCTCGAATCGCGCAGATTGCCGATGCGGATCGCGACATCGAACCCCTCGGCCGCGAGGTCGATATAGCGGTCGGTCAGGTCGAGATCGATGGTGACGCGCGGGTACTTTTCGACGAAAGCATGGGTCAGCTCGGTGATGAACATCTCGCCGAATGTGGTGGGGGCGGTGATCCTCAGCCGGCCGCTCAGCATATTGTCTTCGGCGTGAAGTCCGGCCTCGAGTTCGTCATAGCTGCGCAGCAAACGGCGCGCCCCCTCGAGATAGCGCTCTCCGGCAGAGGTCAGCGACAGTGCGCGGGTGGTGCGGTGCAGCAGCGTCACCCCGAGATCGGCCTCGAGCGCGGCGACATATTTGCTCACCAGCTTGTTCGAGAGCCGCAGCCGCGCGGCGGCCTGCGTAAAAGAGCCCGCATCGACAACGGTGACAAAGGCGCGGATACGGTCGATCCTGTCCATGACTATCCACAATATGGCGGCAATATTTCGCTCAATATATCCGTTATCGAGGGATATCAGAAGTGCCATCTTCGCTCCAATGATGAATGGAGCACAAATCATGTCCGATACGACTGTTGATACCAATTCGAGCGATCTTGCCGCGCTGATCCTGCGGGTCTCGACCGGCGGGCTTTTCCTGATCCACGGCCTGACCAAGCTTTTCGTGTTCACGCCGGCGGGGACTGCGGGCTATTTCCAATCGCTCGGCCTGCCCGGCGCGCTCGGCTATCTGACCATGACGGTTGAAATCCTCGGCGGCCTTGCCCTTATTCTCGGGGTGGCGACGCGCGCCGTTTCGCTGGTGATGGCTCTGGTTTTGCTGGGCGCGGCTTGGTTCGGCCATGTCGCCAACGGCTTCGGCTTCGGCAATCCCGGCGGTGGTTGGGAATATCCCGTCTTCTGGGCGATCGTGATGGTCGCGCTGGCGGCTCTGGGCGGGGGGCGCTTCGCGGTAACCAAGGGTAACTAAGGGAGTGGTTTGATGGCAACGAACGACGCACCGGTGGTGGTGGGCCATGTGGCCCTGATCGTGCGCGATCTCGACAAGTTGGGCGATTTCTACCGCTCGGTCGTGGGTCTCGAAGAGCTGTCGGCGGATCGCGGGACGATCCGTCTGGGGGCGGGCGGTCGGGTGCTGCTGGAGCTGCGGGGCGACAAGGCCGCAAGGCGCTCGCGCGGTGGTTCGGGCCTCAACCATACGGCCTTCCTTGTACCGGGCCGCGGAGATCTGGGCGCCTTCCTGCGCCATTTCACCGCGCTCGGTCACCGCCTTGGCGCGGCGGAGGATCACGGTGCCAGCGATTCCCTTTACTTCAGCGACCCCGAGGGCAACGGGATCGAGGTCACGGCCGATACCCCGCGCGAACTCTGGCCGCGCCGCAACGGCCGTATCGCGATGTACGCGCGCGGGCTCGATCTGCGGGCGGTTGCGGATGATGCGGCGGGCGTTTGGCGCGGCGCACCCGAACAGACCGTGGTGGGCCATGTCCATATGCAGGTCGGCGGGATCGAGGCCGCGACGGATTTCATCACCGGCCCCCTGAATATGGAGATCGTTCAGGGCGACGGCGGCTCGATGTTTTATGCCTCGGGCGGCTATCACCACCATCTCGCGGTCAATGCCTGGGGGGTGAACAACAGCCCCCGTCCCGAGGGCGAGGCGGGACTGGCTTCGGTCACATTGCAGCTCGACCCCGCGCTTTATGACGCGGCCGTGCAAAAAGATCTGCGCGATCCTTGGGGGACGCGGTTCGTTCTGGAACGCAAACCGGGCTGAAATCCCTGCGAAGGCGCGGATATTCCAATGGAAAAGGGCCTTTGGCGGCAACGCTAAAGGCCCTTTTGTTTGCCGCTTTGCGTTGGGGGCATGACTGCCTTGATTTGTCACCTTCATCCGAAAGCCGTAAGCCGAAAGAATTGGGAAGGATTCATTCATTTTTTGGATTGAAAAAGCCGGAGGAGTGCCATGGCCGAGGATTATCTTTCACGCATCCGAAACCACGCCTTGCGTGACCGCGTCGTCAGCGCCGACGAGGCTGCCGCGCTGATCAAGGACGGGATGGTTCTGGGCATGAGCGGCTTTACCCGTGCGGGCGAGGCCAAGGCAGTGCCGATGGCTTTGGCCGAACGCGCAAAGCGCGATCCGCTCAAGGTGACGCTGATGACCGGCGCGAGCCTGGGCAATGATCTCGACAAGACCCTGGCCGAGGCCCATGCGCTCTCGCGCCGCATTCCCTTTCAATCCGACCCCGCCTTGCGCCGCGAGATCAATGCGGGCGAGGTCATGTTCATCGACCAGCACCTCTCGGAAACCGTCGAGCAGCTGCGCACCCACCAGCTTCCCGCTGTCGACATAGCGATCATCGAGGCGGTCGCGATCAACGAGCAGGGCGGCATCATTCCGACGACCTCGGTCGGCAATTCGGCCAGTTTCGCGATCCTCGCGCCCAAGGTCATCGTCGAGATCAACACCAGCCAGCCTCTGACGCTGGAGGGGATGCACGACATCTATATCCCGACCTATCGCCCCGCGCGGATGCCGGTGCCGGTGGTCGCGCCGCAAAGCCGTGTGGGCCTGCCCTATATCCCGATCCCGCCCGAGAAAATCGCGGCCATCGTCATCTCGCAAAAGCACGACAGCGCCTCGAACATTCTCGAACCCGACGAAGAGACCCGCGCGATTGCCGGCCATCTGGTCGAGTTTTTCAAAAGCGAAGTGGCGGCCGGCCGTCTGACCAACCAGCTCCAGCCGCTTCAGGCGGGGATCGGCACGATCGCGAATGCCGTGTTGCACGGGATGATCGACAGCCCCTTCCACGATCTGACCATGTATTCCGAGGTCTTGCAGGATTCGACCTTCGATCTGTTCGATGCGGGCAAGATGGTCTTTGCCTCGGGCTCGTCGATGACGCTCTCGCCCGCGAAAAGCGCCTCGGTCATGCCGCGGCTCGACGAGTACAAATCGCGCCTGATGCTACGCCCGCAGGAGATCTCGAACCACCCCGAGATCGTGCGCCGTCTGGGCATCATCGCGATCAATACCGCGCTCGAATTCGACATTTACGGCAACGTCAACTCGACCCATGTCATGGGCACGCAGATGATGAACGGGATCGGCGGTTCGGGCGATTTCGCACGCAATGCCTTCATGTCGATTTTCGTGACGAAATCCGTGGCCAAGGGCGGCAGGATTTCTTCGGTCGTGCCGATGGTCAGCCATGTCGACCATACCGAGCATGACGTCGATATTCTGGTGACCGAACAAGGGCTGGCCGATCTGCGCGGCCTTGCCCCGCGCGAGCGTGCGCGGCTTGTGATCGCCAATTGCGTCCATCCCGAATGGCGCGGACAGATCTCGGACTACTTCGAGCGCGCAGTGGCGCGCGGCGGCCATACTCCGCATCTGCTCGAAGAGGCGTTGAGCTGGCACGACCGGCTCCGCCGCACCGGCTCGATGCAGCCCGAGGCATAATCACCGAACGCAAAACGCCCCGCAAACCGCGGGGCGTTTTCATTCGGACGACCTGTGAAGGATCAGAAAGCCGGGATGACCGAGCCTTTGTATTTCTCTTCGATGAAGGTCTTGATGCGCGCGTCGTGATAGGCTTCCACGAGCTGCTTGGCCCATTCGGCATCCTTGTCGGCGGTTTTCACGACGATCAGGTTGGCATAGGGGCCTTCTGCGTTCTCGATCGCGATTGCGTCGGTGTTCGGATCAAGACCGGCTTCGATCGCGAAGTTGGTGTTGATGATCGCGACATCCGCATCCGCCAGCGAGCGCGGCAGCTGGGCTGCGTCCAGCTCGAGGAATTCGAGCTTTTTGGCGTTGTCGACGACGTCCAGCGGGCTCGGCGTCAGGCCGACGCCGTCCTTCAGCGTGATCACGCCCTTGTCGGCCAGCAGCAAAAGCGCGCGGCCGCCGTTGGTCGGATCGTTCGGGATCGCGACTTTGCCGGCCTCGGGCAGTTCCTCGAGCGATTTCAGCTTTTCCGAATAGGCGCCCATCGGGGTGGTGAAGGTCAGGCCGATCGGGGTCAGATCATAGCCGCGATCCGCGATCTGCTGGTCGAGATAGGGCTTGTGCTGGAAGATGTTGGCGTTGAGGTCGCCATCCGCCAAAGCCTGGTTCGGCATGACGTAATCGGTGAACTCGACCAGATCGATGTTCAGGCCCTTTTCCTTGGCGACCGGAACCACCTGTTCCATGATCTCGGCATGTTCGCCGACCGAGACACCAACCTTGATGTCTTCGGCCGAAGCCATACCAGCGACCAGTGCGATTGCAGCGGTCATAGCAGTGAAGCGAAGCTTTTTCATGTGCTCTCTCCTATGAAAAACTCTGTCAGCGGCCCTGATTGCGGGGCGCGCGTTTGTCGAAACGGGCGGCGATCCATTCACCGGCCGATTGCACCAGCTGGACCATGACGATCAGGATCACGACGACGGCCAGCATCACCTCGGGCATGAAGCGCTGGTAGCCGTAGCGGATCCCGAGATCGCCCAATCCCTTGCCGCCGACTGCGCCGACCATGGCCGAATAACCGATCAGGCTGACCACGGCCAAGGTGAGGCCCAAAACGATGCCCGGCATGGCCTCTGCGACCAGAACCTTGCGCACGATCTGGGCAGGCGTTGCCCCCATCGAGCGCGCGGCCTCGATCAGGCCGCTGTCGACTTCGCGGATCGAGGCTTCGACCAGACGTGCGATGAAGGGGGCGGCGGCAATCGTCAGCGGCACGATCGCGGCATTGGTACCGATCGAGGTCCCGACGATGAAACGGGTCAGCGGAATGATCGCGACAACCAGAATGATGAAGGGCGTCGAGCGCGCGGCATTCACGGCCAGCCCGAGCACGCGGTTGACCAGCGGCGCGGAAAACAGCTCGCCCTTTTTCGAGGTCGCGAGAAAGATCCCCAAAGGCCCGCCGATCAGCGTGCCGATGATGGTCGAAAGCGCGACCATATAAAGCGTTTGCAGCGTCGAGACCCAGAGCAGGTTGATCAGATTAGCCGACATAGCCAAGTACCTCGGTCATCATGCCATGGTCATTGAGAAAGCCCTGCGCCTCGGTCGTCCGTGCGGCGGGCAGCGAGACGATGAGGCTGCCGAAAGGATTGGTGCCGATCTCTTCGATGGCGCCGGCAAGGATGTTGGTCTCGATCCCGCATTCGACGGCAAGGCGCGACAGCATCGGATCGGTGGCGTGATCGCCGATGAAGGTGATCTGGACCACGGCCTGCGAGGCCGCGCCTTGCGGTGCGGGCTGCATCTGGTTGGCGACAAAGCTCGGCACGGCGACGCCGGTGACGCCGGTCAGGAAGGAGCGCGTCGTCGGATGTTTGGGATGCGAGAAGACGCCGTAGGTCTCGCCGGCCTCGACGATCCGGCCCGCCTCGATCACCGCGACATGGCTGCAGATATCGCGCACCACCGCCATTTCGTGGGTGATGAGCAGGATGGTCAGGCCCAGCTCCTTGTTGATGCTTTGCAGCAGCTCCAGAACCTGACGCGTGGTGTCGGGATCGAGCGCCGAGGTCGCCTCGTCCGACAGCAGCACGCGCGGATTGGTGGCGAGCGCACGGGCAATGCCGACGCGCTGCTTCTGGCCGCCCGAAAGCTCTGCCGGATAGCGGTTGGCTTGCGCGCCAAGGCCCACGAGCTCGACCAGATCATCGACTCGGGCGCGGATGCCGCTTTGCGGCGCGCCCGCGATCTCCAGCGGCAGCGCGATATTGTCGCGAACCGTGCGCGAGGCGAGCAGGTTGAAATGCTGGAAGATCATCCCGACTTCGCGGCGGATCGCCCGCAGCTCGGCCCCTTCGGCCGCACCGACATCGCGGCCGTTCACGATGACCTTGCCCGACGAAGGACGTTCAAGCCCGTTCACCATGCGCAAAAGCGTCGATTTGCCCGCGCCGGAGCGCCCGATAATGCCGGTGATGCCGCCTTGCGGCACATCCAGCCAGACATCGTCAAGCGCCGTCACATCGCCGCCACCGCCTTTTTGCGGATAGCGGCGGCTCACGCCTTGGAAAGAGATCGCCGGATCAGCCCGGCCCGCAGCCTCGGTCATCACAAAACCCTGTCAATGAGCGCAGAGCTACGCTTGCACGGTCAACTTTTGCAAGAGGACTCTATAGGCAATATCCGAAACACCATCCCTACTTTGCGTTAAAAGCGGGAATGGCGTTCCGGATTGCGGAAATTTGCGTTGATTTGAAAGATTATTCTACGCAGCGAGCGCCGAAATAATGCCGCCGAAGTCGGCAGCCTTGAGGCTCGCGCCCCCGACCAGAGCGCCGTCGACATGGGCAATGGCGAAAATCTCGGCCGCATTCGAGGGTTTGACCGAGCCGCCATAGAGCAGCGAGAAATCGGCGCCATCCGCGAAACGTGCGGAAAGCTTGTCGCGCATCAGGGCATGGACCTCGGCGATCTGCTCGTTGGTGGGGGTGCGGCCGGTGCCGATCGCCCAGACCGGCTCGTAGGCGATGACGGTGTTCTGCGCATTTGCGCCTGCGGGAACCGAACCGGCAAGCTGGCTTGCGATCAGATCGAGCGTCTGGCCGGCATCGCGCTGCGCCTCGGTCTCGCCGACGCAGATCACCGCGACGAGGCCCGCCGCATGGGCGGCCTGGGCTTTCGCCTCGACATCCGCATCGCTCTCGCCGTGATCGGCGCGGCGCTCGGAATGGCCGAGGATGACATGGCTTGCACCGACATCCTTCAGCTCGACGGCCGCAATATCGCCGGTATGCGCGCCCGAGGTCTTGGCATGGCAATCCTGCCCTCCGACCATCAGTTTCGAGCCATCGGCCCGCTGCGCCATCGCATGGACCAGAACGGCAGGGGGGCAGATCAGCACGTCGCAGGCGGGGGCGGGGTGGTCGGCCAGAAGCTGGTCGATCTCGGCCAGCGAGGCCAAAGTCCCGTTCATCTTCCAATTGCCGGCGGCCAGTTTGCGCGGAGCCATATCCATCCCTCATGACTGATTTTCATCAGGGATTAGGAGGTTCGCGCCAGCCGTTCAAGCGCCGCGCGCCGGTTTCAGACTATGGTTTCGTCTGTTTGCGCCAACATGGCGGAAAGGGGCCGAAGCGGGGCTCAGGATGCGGTGGGAACACCGGCCAAAGGCTCGAAGCGGATCGATTCGCCGCAGCCGCAAGATTCGGTCACATTCGGGTTGCGGAACTTGAAGCCGGATTCGAGCAGGCCGGTTTCATAGTCGATTTCCGTCCCGAAAAGGAACATCTGCGCGGTCGGCGCGATCAGCACGCGGGCATCGCCCTGTTCGACGACCTCGTCGGCGCTGTTGGGGGCCTCTGCCATCTCCATCGTATATTCCATACCCGCACAACCGCCCTTCTTCAGGCCGATGCGCAGCCCGACGGCCGATTTGCCCGCCATGAGCTTGGCGATCTGGCGCTCTGCCGCGGGGGTGATGGTGACGGGGGACTTGCCGGGAATGGAAAACATGGGAAACCGCCTTTCGTGCCTTTGAAGATAGGGCCTCGGACTGGGGCACTCAAGCCCCGAGAAGGGGAAAGCCCGAAGTCGGAGGCGGCGAGGCGGGCAGGGGGCCTGTAACGGCCCTTGCACAGTCGGGTTCCGGCGCGGCTGTCAGGGATTGGCGGCGACAGGCGCGACCGGAGCGGGTGCAGCGCTGGCCGGCGCCTGCGTGCCGGATCGGGGCATGGCTTCGATGAAACGGCTGACGACGCGGACCGAGTTCTCTGAGGCGAGATCCATGAAGGTCCCCATCTCGTTTTGCCCCGCGCCGCCGCCTGCAAGATCCGAGACCGAGCGGAAGGCGATAAAGGGGATCTGGTTGCTCCAGGCGACCTGCGCCACCGCCGCGCTTTCCATATCGAGCACTTCGGCCTGATAGTTGGTAAAGGCCCATTCGCGCATCGCGGCATTATCGACGAAGACCGAGGACGACACGCCGTTCCCGCCGACATGCACCTGCGGAATATGGGTCAGGCAAGCCTTGCCCTTGCTGCAATTGTTCAGCTCGACATCAAGAACCGCGCCCTTTGCGATCTCGAAAAGGGACGGGTCGACATCGAACCAGAATTTGGTTTCGGGCGCATCGGGAACCGCGGAGATCACATCGACATCACGCGGCACGAAAACGCCGAAATTGGTGTGGGTCGAGGAAAAATAGCGCGGGATGGTCAGGTGCCCGTCGCGGTCGCGGGCGGCGATCACCTCGAAATACTGGCCCCAGCGTTCGGGCACCACGACATCGCCGATATGGAGCGCGGGATCGGCGCTGCCCGCGATGCCGGTGAAGACCACCGAGGAAATGTTGTAGCGGTCGAGCGCGAGCTGGGTCGTCATCGCGGCATTCACCATCGAGACGCCCGACATATAAAGAACCACATCCTTGCCCGCCAAAGTGCCGGTCACGAATTCCGTTCCGTTCACATTGGTGCTTCCCGAGGCCACGACCGCCGCGCGAATGGCCTGCCATTCGGGCTCAAAGGCGG
The DNA here is from genome assembly GCF_042430175.1 of Paracoccus cavernae. NCBI lineage: Bacteria > Pseudomonadati > Pseudomonadota > Alphaproteobacteria > Rhodobacterales > Paracoccaceae > Paracoccus > Paracoccus cavernae. Next base: position 127,986 of record NZ_JBHMDZ010000002.1, read on the forward strand.
AGACGACGGCGATCCGCGGTGTGTCGTCCCATGCGGGCGGGGCCGCGAAGCCGGTATGGGCGCCGAAAGCAATGCCGAGCGCTGCAAGGGTCAGGCGCATAGTGATTCCTTTCGGAGCGAAGGTGATTCCCTGCCGGAAAACAACAAAGATTTGCCCGCTTGTCAGATTTCGTCAACCAAATGAAGGTTAGATTGAATTGCTAAACAAAAGGTAAGCGAATCGCAGAAAAATCACCGAGTAATGCCCCGATATCAAATAGGCAACGCGCAGGGGGGGGGGCGTGCACGCCCTGTTGCCTGTCGCGGTGCGTCCGATTTGCGGGCGGTGTCGGTGCCTGATATGGCGGTCGCGTGATGCTTTGCCTGCGCACCCCGCTTGCCGGCGACGAGGGGGCCTCGATGCGACAAGCCTGCTTGACTCGGGGCCGGACGCGGCTATAAGCGCGTTTTCATTGGTGTTGGTGGCCCCCGCAAGGGGATTCCTGTCGGGCGCAAGCCAGAGGACAACGCCCTTCGAATGCTTGGACGGCCCGGGGGAATGCTACCGGTCCCGGAACCGCCGTCAAAGCAACATTTGTGAAGGAGATCAGCCGTGACCAAACGCACAGCTGCCAAGTACAAACTCGATCGCCGCATGGGCGAAAACATCTGGGGCCGCGCGAAATCGCCGGTCAACCGCCGCGAATACGGCCCGGGCCAGCACGGCCAGCGCCGCAAGAACAAGCTGTCGGACTTCGGTACCCAGCTGCGTGCGAAGCAGAAACTCAAAGGTTACTACGGCGACCTGACCGAGAAGCAATTCCGCCGCATCTACTCGGAAGCTGAGCGCGTCAAGGGCGACACCGGTGAAAACCTGATCGGTCTGCTCGAGCGCCGCCTCGACGCCATCGTTTACCGTGCGAAATTCGTTCCGACCATCTTTGCCGCACGCCAGTTCGTGAACCACGGCCATGTCGAAGTGAACGGCAAGCGCGTGAACATCGCGTCCTACCGCGTCAAAGAAGGCGACATCATCTCGGTCCGCGAGAAATCGCGCCAGCTCGCCATCGTCCTGGAAGCCGTCGCTCTCGCAGAGCGTGACGTTCCGGACTATGTCGAAGTCGACCACAACAAAATGACCGCGACCTTCGTGCGCACCCCGGCTCTGGGCGATGTCCCCTACGCCGTGGTCATGGAACCGAACCTGGTCGTCGAATTCTACGCTCAGAACTAATCCTTCCGGATTGGTTGCAAGATCGGGCCGCTCCTTCGGGGGCGGCCTTTTGCGTTTCCGGCGCCTGACCCGCCCGTCGCCGCGCTGCCCGCCACGCAGTCCTCTGCGCCGCCTGCGAGGCGTGGCTCACGCGACATCAATCCGGCGCGACTTCGCGCGGGTGCGCCTTGTAAGATGGCGCGCGGTGGGGGATTGGCATAGTTTGTTCTCGATTGGACGACGGAGGCGGGCATGCGATTGGTGACGGCGTTTCTGGTGATGGGGCTGGCCTCTGCCGGACCCGGCTTTGCGCAATCCGAAGACGAGCGTCTGTGGAGCTGCGACACCTCGCTCTCGGGCGAGAGGATCTCGGTCAATTATGTGCGCGACGAGGCCTACCGCGCCAATGTCGGCAAGATGGAATCGCGGTTCGCGCGTTTCGGCAAGGTCACGTGTCCGGGCTATGTCACCCTGCGCGAGATCCTGCGCCGCAACGAGATGGTCGACGACGGCAGCTATTGTCTGCTTTGGGACCAGTCCAGCGATACCTTCGTCGGCGCGCAGAAAGGGCCGCGCAAGGCCAACGCGGTCTGCGGCAAGACCTTCTGCCACCGTGTGAACGGCGCGAAAGCCGCCGCCCTGCAGGAGGGCCGCGCGGCAGCCAATGCTGGCTACGAAGCTGTGACCCAACGGCCGGGTGCCGCGATCCTGAGCGCCGCGACCGGCCCGATGGCGGGAAAGATCGAAGGGGCGGGGGCCGCTGCGGCGGGGCTTGCCTCCTCGCCCGTGGCGGTGGGTGCGGTTCTGGTCGGTGCTGCGGCAACCGGCGGGGCGCTGTGGTATTGCGCCGACGGGACCGGCACCGACACCACCGCAGCCGAGCCTTTGGCCGCGCCCGAGCCCTATGTCGCGCGTGAAGAGGATATGCCGCTCGGCCTCGCGCCCGGCGAGGATCCGGCGGATAGCGCGGTCTGGGCCACAACGCTACCCCCGCCGGTCGAGGCCGCCGCTCCCGATGCCGCAACACCGGTCGGAGCCGCCCCTTTGCCGCCTGCGGCCGGGGAGCCTCCGGCTCAAACCGCGCCCTGATCGTGATTTCTGCGCCCGCTGCACCACTGTGCGGGTTGGGGGCTTTGCGCCTTGCCATGAAGCAGCCGGAGAGCGGCTTTGAAGGGGAGCAGGACACCCCTCGGGGGTGGCCATAGGGCGGGCCGCGAACAAGGATGGATGCAGGCTCGCTCTCGGGGCGGTCGTTGACTGGCCGAGAAGCGCTGTTAGCCTCTCCATGCGGAGGAGCACCACGATGACCATTGCGCAAAGTCTGCTCGCCCTTGGCGGGATCTTTCTTCTGGCATGTTGCAGCCCCGGACCGGTTTTTCTGCTGATTGCCTCGACCGCGGCCGATCACGGCCGCGCGGAGGGAGTGCGCGTGGCTCTGGGCGTGGCCGCTGCCACTTTTATGTGGTCGTCCTTAACGGTGATGGGATTGGGCGCGATACTGGCCTCGGTCGTCTGGGCGCAGGCGGCAATCCGGCTGGGAGCGGGCATCTATCTGCTTTGGCTGGGGCTCGGCATGATACGAAGCAGCCTGTTTGGCCAGACTGCCCCTGCACGCATCAGCCTTTCTCGAAAATCTGCGCCTGCAAAAGGCTTCATCGCCAGCGCCACAAATCCCAAGGCACTGGCCTTTTTTGGTAGCGCATTCGCCCTGAGCGCGCCTTTGCAGCCTACACTGCACTATCATTTGGCAGCCGTGACAGGTCTGACGGTCCTGTCGGGGATTTGGCATAGCCTTTTGGCGATCCTCTTTGCAACGCCCGCATTGCAGCGCGGGTATCAACGTATGAAACGCCGGATCGACCTTTTTGTGGGAGCCATCTTGGTCGGCCTTGGGGGAGGAATGCTTGTACAGGGAGGCCGGAACCGCTGAGGCTGAATTGGCGATCGTCCCGGGTTGTACTTCCGCTTCGCTCGGATCCCTGTCGGCCTGTTAGGCGAGATCGGCGCTGATTTCCGGTTTTTGGCGCGATTCAGGCTCCGGTGGGAGACCTGATCAATGAGCAATCTTTACTGGCTGACGGATGCCCAAATGGAGCGCCTGAAGCCGTTCTTTCCAAAGGGTTTTGGCAGGCCCCGCGTCGATGATCGCCGCGTCCCCAGCGGGATAACATTCATCAATCGCAATGGCTTGCGGTGGTGTGACGCGCTAAGGGAATAGGGGCCTGCCAAGGTCCTCTATAGCCGCAGGAAGCGCTGGAGGTGAGTGGCTGAACACCACCGGCTCAAGAGAAGCCACGAACACGGGGTCTTCGCTCGGATCATGGTTGGCGTTGCAGCCAAGAGGGCCAAGCACAAGACGATCATGCTCGCAGCAACCGTCTTGTTCCGGCTGTGATCCAGAACGAGTCCTGAGCCTAGGCCCGACATCGCAGTGTGTCCGAAGCTTCCCTGACATTCAGTCTTTGTGTGCAGCGGGAATTATAATCGAGACGGCTCCTGCGGGGCCTGCCAGCTTTTCTGGTCCGCAGGGTGGTGGTCGCGGGCATGATTGCGGGAAGGGACGGGGCAAAAGTCAATGGATCGCGCTTCCTGCGGTAGCGACCCGCGGGAATATCGATCCGGCGGAGCATCAGGTCGCGCCCCAGGTGGCAGGCCTCTTGGCCAATAAAAAAAGCCCCGCTTTTGCGGGGCTTTCCGGATCTGTTTGGCGCCGGTCAGGCTTTGGCGAGATTGCGCAGCACGTAATGCAGCACGCCGCCGTTTTCGAGATATTCGATCTCGACCTCGGTATCGACGCGGGCTTTCAGCTTGATGGTGCGCGTGTGGCCATCGGCATATTTGATCGTGCAATCGACCAGCGACAGCGGTTTGAAGTCGCCTGCCAGACCGTCGATCGAGATGACTTCGTCACCCTTCAGGCCCAGCGTTTTGCGGTTGTCGCCATTGGTGAACTCGAAGGGAACGACACCCATGCCGACGAGGTTCGAGCGGTGGATGCGCTCGAAGCTTTCGGCGATGACGGCTTTGACGCCGAGCAGGTTCGTGCCCTTCGCCGCCCAGTCGCGCGAGGAGCCTGCGCCGTATTCGATACCGCCGATGACCACGAGCGGGATGCCCGCTGCTTCATAGGCCATGGCCGCATCATAGATCGCCATCTGTTCGCCGTTCGGGCCTTTGGAATAGCCGCCCTCGACCCCGTCCAGCATCTCGTTCTTGATGCGGATGTTGGCGAAGGTGCCGCGCATCATGACTTCATGGTTGCCGCGGCGCGAGCCGTAGCTGTTGAAGTCCTTCGGCGCGACCTGATGCTCGGTCAGATAGACACCCGCGGGCGTGGTCGGCTTGAACGAACCCGCCGGCGAGATGTGGTCGGTCGTGATCATATCGCCGAGCAGCGCGAGAACGCGTGCGCCGTCGATATTGTGGATCTCGCCCGGGTCTTTCGACATGCCGCGGAAATAGGGCGGGTTCTGGATATAGGTCGAACCGGCCGGCCAGTCATAGGTCTCGCTGTCGGTGACCTTGACGGCCTGCCAACGCTCGTCGCCTTTGAAGACATCGGCGTATTTCGACTGGAACATCTCGCGGGTGACGATGGTGTCGACGAGTTCCGCGACTTCTTTCGAGGACGGCCAGATGTCTTTCAGGAAGACCGGCTTGCCTTCGTTGGAATAGCCAAGCGGCTCGGTCGTCAGGTCGATGTTCATATCGCCTGCAATCGCGTAAGCGACAACCAGCGGCGGCGAGGCCAGATAGTTCGCGCGCACATCGGGACTGATGCGGCCCTCGAAGTTGCGGTTGCCCGACAGCACCGAGACCGCGACCAGATCATTGTCGTTGATCGACTTCGAAATGGCGGGCTCCAGCGGGCCGGAGTTGCCGATACAGGTCGTGCAGCCGAAACCGACAAGGTTGAAGCCGAGCGCGTCCAGATCTTCCTGAAGGTTTGCGGCCTCCAGATATTCCGCCACAACCTGCGAGCCGGGTGCGAGCGAGGTCTTGACCCAAGGCTTGCGGGTCAGGCCAAGGGCGCGCGCCTTGCGGGCGACCAGACCCGCGGCCATCAGCACATAGGGGTTCGAGGTATTGGTGCAGGACGTGATCGAGGCGATCACGATCGAGCCGTCATGCAGCTTGTAGTCATAGCCGTCGACATTGCCGGCCTTGTAGCCGTCGTGGTGGCCGGGCAGGTAGTCGGGAGCAGGGGCGCCGCCTTCTTCCTTCCAGCGACGCTCGGCCTTTTCGGTCGGCTCGGGCAGCTCGCGGGTGCCGCAGATATATTTGCGGAACTCTTCAGCCGAATTGGTCAGCGGAACGTGGTCCTGCGGACGTTTCGGGCCCGAGATCGCGGGGACGACATCGCCCTGATCAAGCTCCAGCGTCGAGGAATAGACCGGAGCGTAATCGGCACCGCGCCAGAAGCCGTTTTCCTTGGCATAGGCTTCGACCAGTGCGATACGGTCTTCCTCGCGGCCGGTCTGGCGCAGATAGCGAAGGGTCTCGTTGTCGATCGGGAAGAAGCCGCAGGTCGCGCCATATTCGGGCGCCATGTTGGCGATCGTGGCACGGTCGGCCAGCGGCATGTGGTCGAGGCCTTCGCCGTAGAATTCGACGAATTTGCCGACCACGCCGTGTTTGCGCAGCATCTGCACGACCTTGAGCACGAGGTCGGTCGCGGTCACGCCTTCTTTCAGCGCGCCGGTGATCTTGAAGCCGACGACTTCGGGGATCAGCATCGACACCGGCTGACCCAGCATCGCGGCCTCGGCCTCGATCCCGCCGACGCCCCAGCCCAGAACGGCGAGGCCGTTGACCATGGTGGTGTGGCTGTCGGTGCCGACCAGCGTGTCGGGATAGGCGACTTCCTCACCGTTCTGGTCTTTGTCGGTCCAGACGGTCTGCGCCAGATATTCGAGGTTCACCTGATGGCAGATGCCGGTACCGGGCGGAACCACGCGGAAGTTGTTGAAGGCGTTCTGACCCCATTTGAGGAAAGTGTAACGCTCCATGTTGCGCTCGTATTCCAGCTCGACGTTGCGCTCGAAGGCGCGCGGCGTGCCGAATTCGTCGATCATGACAGAGTGGTCGATGACCAGATCGACGGGGTTGAGCGGGTTGATCTTTTGTGGATCGCCGCCAAGCGCCTTGATACCGTCACGCATTGCAGCCAGATCGACCACGGCCGGAACGCCGGTGAAGTCCTGCATCAGCACGCGGGCGGGGCGATAGGCGATCTCGCGCGGGTTCTGGCCGCCAAGCTTGGCCCATTCCGCGAATGCTTTGATGTCCTCGACCGAAACGGTCTTGCCGCCATCTTCGAAACGCAGCAGGTTCTCCAGCACCACCTTCAGCGAGGCCGGCAGTTTCGAAAAATCACCCAGACCGGCTTCGGTCGCGGCCGGAATCGAGTAATAGGCGTAGGATTTCCCGGCGGCCTGAAGGCTGCGGCGGGTTTTGGAAGTGTCTTTTCCCGTTTCGATGGGCATGGCTCGCTCCCTATCGGTGCTAAGGTGGCTGTGAGGCTGTCTGCACGTCATTTGCGCCTTTTTCAGGACTGGTGCAAGGGCGTGGCAGTGAAATGTATGCAATTGTATGCAAGAAAATCGGGGCAGATGCAAGCTGTTGCGATGCAGACACGTTGCAAGCTGCTTGTGGGCCTTCTAACAAAGCCTTGATTTGTCACGCAGCACAAGCCGGCGTTAGGAAGAAGGCCTCTCTGACCCCAATGTCTCGCGGCGAACTGCCCCCAGGATAACGATCGATGACGGCGCTTTTGTATCACTCTCGGAACGACGGCCAGACCGGTCGCTTTTGGCGGTCGCTGCGGTTCGGGTGCGCGGCTCTGGCTGCAGTGATGACCTTGGCCCAGCCCGTTTTCGTGCCCTCGGCCCATGCGCAGGAACATGGTGGAGAGGCGCACGAGCGCAGTGATCACGGCCGGAGCGGACGTGAAGGCAGAGGCGGCGAGGGCCGCGAGCGTCAGGGCAAAGGGCAGGGGGGCCCAGGCCATGGCGCGCGCCAGACCGAGGGCTCGGGGAGCATCGGCAGTTCCTCCGATTATTCCGGCGCGGGCCGCATGGGCCAGAGCATGTCGGGCGAGGGCTTTTCCCGCGATGCGCCGCCCGCAACCCCCTATGTCGCGCCCGAAGTTTACAGCGGCGACAGCGCCTATGGTGCCCATCTCTCCGGCGAGGGTTACGAGGATGTCGCGGGCGATATGGTCGGCACGATGCTCGACGCGCCCGATGGTGCCGAAGGCGTGATCAAAGCGCCCGAGGGCGGCAGCGGCTATAGCATGACATCCGAGGCCGAAGCGCCCGTGCAGGGTTTCGAGCCCGGCCTTTACGGCAACAGTTTCCTGCCTTCGGCAGAGGGGCAGGCCGCCCGTCCGACAGCCGCGGTTGTCGCCGGCACGGAGGCGGCCGCCGACGGGGTGATGATGAACCCCGAAATGGCGTCGCCCGAGATGATCGCGCCCAATATGGCCGTACCGGCGCCCGCCGAGCCCGTCGCGGCTGCGCGCAGTACGCGCCGCGATCTCGGCATGCTGGCGCATTCGCCGGTGGTGGTCGAGCTTTTCACCTCGCAGGGCTGTTCGTCCTGTCCGCCCGCAGACGATATGCTGGCGGGCTTGGCCGATCGTCCCGATGTGCTCGCCTTGTCGTGGCATGTCGATTACTGGGACTATCTCGGCTGGGCCGACGAATTCGCCAAACCCGAGTTCACGACGCGCCAGAAGCAATATGCGCGCGCGGCGGGCGAGCGTTCGATCTACACGCCGCAAATCCTGATCGGCGGCACGGATACGCTGATCGACCTGCGCCCCGCCGAGCTGATGGCGATGATCAACAACCAGCTGGCCCGTCCGGTCGCCCTGTCGGTGACGGCGCAGGATATGGGCAATGCCTATCAGATCGAGCTGACGCCCCGCGCCCAGATGAAGCGCGGCGTAGCCATTTTGCTCGTGCGCTATGCCCCCCTGCGCGAGGTCGAGGTCAAATCCGGCGAGAACCACGGTCTGGTGCTCAGCTACCGCAATATCGTCATCGGCGTCGACCAGATCGCGACATGGGACGGCAAGGTGCCTCTGCGGCTCAAGGTCTCGGATGCGACCGCCTCGGGGGCGAGCTATCCCGCCGATACCCGCCATGCGATCCTCGCGCAGCAGGTCGGCCGCAAGGGCGTGGCCTCGGGCGCCATTCTGGCGGCGGTCAAGCTCGACTGAGCGATTGAATTAGGGACCGTCGGCAGGGGCCAGCTGCGCGCGGCGCAGGCGCGGTGGTGTCGCATCCCTGTTGGTGCACACTTGCCCAAGACCCGAAGCTGCGCGACAAGGCTCTCCAACCGGCCGCACGATCCGCAGGCTCGAACGGCCGCATGACCGGCCCGCACCACAAGGCCGCACGCCAAGGAGGCAAGATGACCGAACCCCGCAAAATGGCACCTTGGGTGAAGCCCGCGCTCGAATTCGGACCGGCGTTGCTGTTTCTCGTGGTCTTCATCGCCTTGCGCGACAAGACCATCGCGCTTTGGGGAACCGATTATCAGGGCTTCGTCATCGCCACGATGGTCTTCGTGCCGGTGCAGGCTCTGGCCTCGCTGGTCCTGTGGCGGCTGACCGGCAAGATCTCGGCCATGCAGATCATGACGCTGGTGCTGGTTGTGGTCTTCGGCGGCATGACCGCCTGGCTCAATGATCCGAAATTCCTCGAGATGAAGCCGACCATCCTTTATCTCTTCTTTGCCGCGATCCTCGGCCTCAGCCTGATCCTGCGCAAGAACTGGCTCCAGATGGTGCTGTCCGAGGCGCTGCCGATGAAGCCGGAAGGCTGGCGCATCCTGACGATCCGGCTGGTCATCCTGTTCATCGTCATGGCGCTTTTGAACGAATTCGTGCGCCGCACCATGAGTCAGTCGGCCTGGGTCTATTTCAAGACCTTCGGCCTGATGATCATCATGTTCGCCTTCTTCATCGGCAACGCCAAACTTTTCGAGCGCTACGCCTTGCCCAAAGAGGGCGAGGACGGCAGCGGCGATACCAGGGCCTGAGGTCCGGCAGCCGCGGGGCGGGCGCAGGCCGGCCGCCCCCGCCCGCACGCCCTTGTCCCTCTGGCGCGGTCGGGCCGGATGTGCCCGCAATCCGTGATTTGGCGCGCGATCGCCGCGCAAAGCGGCAAGCTGAACTTGCACCTCTTCACCCCGAGGAGTAACTGCGGATTGCACAATCACGGGGATCCGCCATGTCCAGCGATAAAACGACCAATCAACCCGCTCTCGAGCTTCATTCACGCACCCGCGCCGTCCATGCCGGTTCGCGCCGCAGCCAATATGGCGAGATGGCCGAAGCCCTCTTCATGACGCAGGGTTTCGTCTATGACAGCGCCGAGCAGGCCGAGGCGCGTTTCATCCAGTCGGGCCCCGAAGAATTCATCTATGCGCGCTATGCCAACCCCACGAGCCGGATGTTCGAGGACCGCATGGCCAGTCTCGAAGGCACAGAGGATGCGTTCGCCACCGCAAGCGGCATGGCGGCCGTGAACGGTGTGCTCATGTCGATCACCAAGCCCGGCGACCATATCGTTTCCGCCAAGGCCTTGTTCGGCTCCTGCATCTATATCCTCGATCTGCTGGTGAAATTCGGCGTCGAGGTGACCTATGTCGACGGCACCGACCTCGACCAGTGGAAGGCCGCGCTGCGTCCCGACACCAAGGCGGTCTTCTTCGAGAGCGTCTCGAACCCCGGCCTCGAAGTCACCGATATCGAGGGCGTCGCGAAACTGGCCCATGAGGTCGGCGCGCTGGTCGTGGTCGACAACGTCTTCGCCACGCCGATCTTTTCGCGCGCGGTGGAGCAGGGCGCCGATGTTGTGGTCTATTCGACCACCAAACATGTCGACGGCGGCGGTCGCTGCTTGGGCGGCGTGGTTTGCGGCACGCGCCAATTCGTGCGCGAGGTTCTCGAACCCTATCTCAAACATACCGGCGCGGCGATCAGCCCCTTCAACGCATGGCTGATGCTGAACGGTCTGACCACGCTGGACCTGCGCGTCCGTGCGATGTCGGATTCGGCGCTCAAACTGGCGCAGGCGCTGGAAGATCACCCGAAACTCTCGCGCGTGGTCTATCCGGGCCTGCCCAACCACCCGCAATATGATCTGGCAATGCGCCAGATGGGGACCGGCAGCACCATGATCGCGATCGATGTCGGAACCAAGGAAGAGGCTTTCCGCACGCTCAACCGCCTGCAGATCGCCAAGATCTCGAACAACCTCGGCGATGCGAAATCGATCGTGACCCATCCCGCGACCACCACCCACCAGCGCCTCCCCGAGGCGGACAAGCTCGCTCTGGGCATCACCGCGGGCCTGCTGCGGATCTCGGTCGGGTTGGAACATGCCGACGATCTGATTGCCGATCTGCGTCAGGCCCTTGCGGATTGATCCGCGGGCAAGCCTGATCTTATCGGAATGCAAGGGGGGCTCCGGCCCCCTTTGTGCCATGATCGGGGCCGGAAGGCTCGAAACCGCGCCCGCCATGTTCCCGTGATGGGCCGTCGGTATGATGTCGCAACCTCGGGGCTTCCAACCGCGGCCCCGAATGCCCATATTCAGCGTTCCGTTCGAGGAGAGTGCCATGACCCATGTTCGGCCCGTGAACACCGCCCAGCCCGTCTACAGCCGGGACTATCCCGCCGATTTCAAGGTGGATGAAGCGTATCGCGACACGCTGCCCGATCTTCAGAACGGTCCGGCGAGCCTGATCGTGGGCGCGAATGCCCCGATCCAGCATGTCGGGATCTCGAACTTCCGTCTGCCGATTCGCTTCCAGAAGAAGGATGGTGGCGAAACCGAGCTGGAGGCCGCGATCACCGGCAGCGTCAGCCTCGAGGCGGACCGCAAGGGCATCAACATGAGCCGCATCATGCGCAGCTTTTACGGCTATGCAGACAAGCGTTTTTCGCTGGATGTGCTGTCCTCGGCGCTCGATGCCTACAAGACCGATCTCGACAGTTTCGACGCGCGCATCCAGATGCGGTTCAGCTATCCGATGAAGGTCGGTTCGCTGCGCTCGGGCCTCTCGGGCTGGCAATATTACGATATCGCGCTCGAGCTGATCGAACAGGCGGGGCAGCGGCTGCGGATCATGCATTTCGACTATGTCTACAGTTCGACCTGCCCCTGTTCGCTGGAGCTCTCCGAACATGCCCGCAACACGCGGGGTCAGCTTGCGACGCCGCATTCGCAGCGTTCGGTTGCGCGGATTTCGGTGGTGATGCAGGGCGAGGAAAAGCTCTGGTTCGAGGATATGGTCGCGCTTTGCCGCGCCGCCGTTCCGACCGAAACCCAGGTTATGGTCAAGCGCGAGGACGAGCAGGCCTTTGCCGAACTCAATGCCGCCAATCCGATTTTCGTCGAGGATGCGGTCCGCGCCTTTGCCGAGCAATTGCTGGCCGATCCGCGCTGCGGAGACTTCCGCGTCATCGCCAGCCATCAGGAGAGCCTGCATTCCCATGATGCGGTCAGTCTGCTGACCTCGGGGCCGACCTTCGCGCAATCGAGCCTCGATCCCGCGACTTTCTCGGGTCTGCGGGCCTGAGCGGGCGCGTGCCTGACGAATTACGGGCGGTTCTTAGCGGATTGCCCGTGAACAAGGCGTGAACATTCACTTTTCATACGGGAAACGGCCCGCTATGCTGACCGCATGAGCCAATTCGACGATTTCGACCCATTCGAGGCCGCCTCGGCGCCGCCGGTTCCCCTGTCCCAGCGGGCGATGGGGGCGCGACCCACGCCCTATCTCGAGGGGCTCAACCCCGCGCAGCGCGCGGCGGTCGAGGAATTGGACGGGCCGGTCCTGCTGCTTGCGGGGGCGGGGACGGGCAAGACGCGGGCGCTGACCACGCGGATCGCGCATCTTCTGACCTTGGGCAAGGCGCGGCCGAACCAGATCCTCGCCGTGACCTTCACCAACAAGGCCGCGCGCGAGATGCGCGAGCGGATCGGGCGGTTGGTTGGCGAGGCGGTCGAGGGCATGCCCTGGCTCGGAACCTTCCACAGCGTCTCGGTCCGGATCCTGCGCCGCCATGCCGAGTTGATCGGCAATGCGGATCTTCATCTGAAACCCAGCTTTACAATCCTTGATACCGACGACCAGATCCGGCTTTTGAAACAGTTGATCGCGGCGGAAAACATCGACGAGAAACGCTGGCCCGCCAGAATGCTGGCCGGTCTGATCGACGGCTGGAAGAACCGCGCCCTGACGCCGCCGCGTGTGCCCAAATCGGATGCGATGGCCTTCGACGGGTATGGCGTTAAGCTGTATCAGGCCTATCAGGACCGGCTTTTGACCCTGAACGCCGTCGATTTCGGCGATCTTCTGATGCATTGCGTGACGCTGTTTCAGGCCCATCCCGACCTTTTGCGCCAGTGGCAGGACCGCTTCCGCTATATCCTCGTCGACGAATATCAGGACACCAATACCGCGCAATATTTGTGGCTGCGGCTGCTGGCGCAGTCGCATCACAATATCTGCGTGGTGGGCGACGACGACCAGTCGATCTATGGCTGGCGCGGGGCCGAGGTCGGCAACATCCTGCGCTTCGAAACCGACTTTCCCGGTGCGACGGTCATCCGACTCGAGCAGAACTACCGCTCGACGGCGCATATCCTCGCGGCCGCCTCGACGCTGATCAAAGCCAATCAGGGCCGTCTGGGCAAGACGCTTTGGACCGAGGCCGAGGGCGGCGAGCGTGTCCGCCTTATCGGCCATTGGGACAGCGAGGCCGAGGCGCGCTGGATCGGCGAGGAGATCGAGGCTTTTCAGGGCGGCCACCGCGCCGCAATGGGGCGGCGCAGCCTCAACGATATCGCGATCCTCGTGCGCGCCAGCCACCAGATGCGCGCTTTCGAGGACCGGTTCATGACGATCGGTCTGCCCTACCGCGTTATCGGCGGCCCGCGCTTTTACGAGCGGCAGGAAATCCGCGACGCGATGGCCTATTTCCGCCTCGCGGTCAGCCCCGACGACGATCTGGCCTTCGAGCGCATCGTCAACCTGCCCAAACGCGGCCTTGGCGACAAAGCCGTCCAGACCATCCAGCGCGAATCGCGTGACCGGAGGCTGCCGCTTTTGTTCGGCGCGGCGGCGGTCGTGTCAGAGGGGATCATGGGCGGCAAGGGCGGCGCGGCTTTGCGCCAATTCGCCGAGAACATGGGCCGCTGGCATGCCGATGCGATCGACAGCACCGCCAACCATGTCGCTCTGGCCGAACGTATTCTGGACGAATCCGGCTATACCGCGATGTGGCAGAACGACAAATCGCCCGATGCACCCGGCCGGCTCGACAACCTCAAGGAACTCGTGAAGGCGCTCGAGGAATTCGAGAATCTTCAGGGTTTCCTCGAACATGTCTCGCTGGTCATGGATACCGACAAGCAGGAGGCAGCCGAGCAGGTCTCGATCATGACGCTGCATGGTGCCAAGGGGCTCGAATATCCGATCGTCTTCCTGCCGGGCTGGGAGGACGGTCTGTTCCCCAGCCAGCGCAGCATGGACGAATCGGGCAATCGCGGCCTCGAGGAAGAACGCCGCCTTGCCTATGTCGGCATCACCCGCGCCGAGGAACTGGCGACGATCAGCTTTGCCGGAAACCGGCGGATGTACGGGCAGTGGCAAAGCTCGCTGCCCTCGCGCTTCATCGACGAGCTGCCCGAAGATCACGTCGACGTGCTGACGCCCCCCGGTCTTTACGGCGGCGGCTACGGTGCTGCGGCCCAGCATTTCGCGCAATCGGGTATCCATGACCGCGCCGCAAAGGCCGATGTCTATAATTCCCCCGGTTGGAAGCGGATGCAGCAAAACAGCCAGCATCATGCGCCCGCCATCCGCAAGCCGGTGACGATCGACGCCAAGGTCACGTCGGCATTCTCGGTGGGCGACGAGGTTTTCCACCAGAAATTCGGCAAGGGCCGCGTCATGGGCATTGCCGAGGATACGCTGACGATCGAATTCGGTACCGGCTTCAAGACGATCAAGGCGGGCTATGTCGAGCCGATCGGTTCTGCCGGCGGCGACGATGTGCCGTTCTGAAGGGCGCCACCCCGTCCGCGCATGAAAAAGGCGGCCCCGAAGGGCCGCCTTTTCCGTTTTTCCCGCCGGTTCCGTCTTTCCCGCCGGTTCCGGCTTTGCGTGCTCAAGCGGATTGCAGCGCCGCTTTGACCACTTCGGCAAGCGGCGTGGTCGGACGGCCGATCAGCGTCGAAAGGGCGCGGCTCTCGTCGAAGAGGGCGCCTTGGCTGGCCCCGACATCCCAGCTCGCGATCATCGCGGCAAAGCCTTCGGGCAGGCCGGCTTTGACCAGAGCGGCGGCGTAATCCGCCTCGCTCAGGTTCACATAGGCGATCTCCTTGCCGGTCTGGCGCGCGATCTCGGCGGCATAATCGGCCAGCGTCCAGGGCTGGTCGGCGACCAGCTCGTAGACTTTGCCCTGATGGCCAGTGCCCGCGGCAACGGCTGCTGCCGCTTCGGCATAGTCCTTGCGGGCGGCGGCCGCGATCTTGCCCGCTCCGGCCGCTCCGATCACCGCGCCATGTTCGATCGCCGCACCGATGGAGCCGGTATAGTTTTCCGCATACCACCCGTTGCGCAGAACGGTGTGGGGGATGCCCGAGGCCTTCAGCATGGCCTCGGTCGCGACATGTTCCTCGGCGAGGTTCAGGGGCGAGTGATCGGCATGCAGGAGGCTCGTATAGATGATCTCGCCGACGCCTGCGGCTTTCGCGGCATCTATCGCGCGGCGGTGCTGGGCGGTGCGTTTGCCGACCTCGTTGCCCGAAATCAGGACGAGCTTGTCGATGCCTGCAAGGTTTGCCTCAAGCTCGGCCTCGGGGCTGGTGTCATAGTCGAAGCGGCGCGCCTCGATGCCGAGATCCGCGGCTTTGGCGGGATCGCGGACCAAAGCGACAAGGGTTTCGCCGGGGGCGCGGGTTTTCAAAGCGGCGACAATCAGGCGGCCCAACTGGCCGGTTGCTCCGGTTACTGCAATCGTCATGGGACATGCTCCATTCTGTTTGGCGGGTTGCCCCGCGATTATGGCGGCTTGCGGCGCGTCGGCCGCTTGCATCTGTGCCTTGTGGAACACCATATATGGGTATACGAACTTTTCGTAAGTACGCACAGGAATGTAAGTATGAAACTTTCCGATTCCCTTGGAGACGAAAACGGACGCGGCCAGCTTTTGGCGGCGGCCTGTCCCTCTCGCGAGGTGCTCAAACATCTCACCAGCCGCTGGGGCGTTCTGGTGCTGATGGTGCTGGCCAAGGGGCCGCACAGGTTCTCGGCGATCCGCAACCGCATCGGCGGCGTGAGCGAACGGATGCTGGCCCAGACCCTGCAATGGCTCGAGGCCGACGGGGTGGTGCTGCGCCATGATTTCCGCACGGTGCCGCCCCATGTCGAATATTCGCTGACGCCTTTGGGCGAGCAGGCGGCGGTCAAGGTCACCGATCTTGCCGATTGGATCGAGGAAAGCATGCCCCGCTTCGCCGCGCATTGGCAGGATGCCGAAGCGCGGGCCGAGGCGCGGGGATAGGGCAGGCGCGCGAACGGGCCACCGCCATGCGGGCCCCATGCCGGTGACGGGCCGCACAATCGGCGTCAGACTAGCGCTTGACCGCCCGCCTGCGCGGCTTTATGCGGCAGATGCGCGGATGGCTGGATGACCGCGGGGGCCTCGGCCCGCGAGGAAAGTCCGGACTCCATGAAGACACGGTGCCGGGTAACGCCCGGCGGGGGAAACCCTAGGGAAAGCGCCACAGAGAACAGACCGCCCATGCTTGCATGGGTAAGGGTGAAACGGTGGGGTAAGAGCCCACCGCGGGACGGGTAACCGAACCGGCAAGGCAAGCCCCACCGGGAGCAATGCCGAATAGGGATCTTGCGCGGGGCAACCCGCAGGGCCGTCTTCGCCTGAAAGATCCGGGTTGGCAGCTTGAGCCCGTCAGTAATGGCGGGCCTAGAGGAATGGTCATACAGAGGGGCAACCCTTGGACAAAATCCGGCTTACAGGCCGTCCGCGCGTCTTTTCCCGAACCGTCCTTTCCGCATCCCGCCCCGGGGCTGGAATGCGTGCGGTGCAGGCATAAAGCTTAATAAACACTAGCTTCCCGCGCGGGTCGGGCTGGTTGACATATTACGCAATATGTCTTTATCGTCAGGTGTTGTCGACTGCCATCTTCAACTTGTGGGTGACGATATGAGCCTGACCAGATCAACTGCGCAGAGCGGTTTGCCGGCTACGGCAGCAGCGGACGGGCCGGGCGCACAATCCATCGCGAGCGGATATGCCAACGGGGCGGCGGCGCGTTCGCCCGCTCCCGATCCGTCAACGCTTTCCGGCACCGATCTGCGCGTAATGTCGATGGTTGGGGCGATTGCCGGCGCGACGGGCTTGCCCGCGGCCGAAGTGGGCGAAAACGATGCGGCCCTTGCTTTGGCGTTATTGCGAGCCTTGCGCGATCCGGTCTTCCTGATGGATCCCGACGGCCGCGTTACCTATATGAACCCCGCCGCCGCCAACCATCTCGCGCGGGGCGCGCGCGGCCGGACGCGCAGCTGGTGCGATCTGTGGCCGGAAGCCTCCGAAGCGGTGCTGCGCGATCTCATGGCGCAGGCCCGCGAGGGTGAGTCGAATGACGTCTCCTTGCCCGGTCTCGGCGATGACGGAGAGGTCACGCTTTGGCGCATCAGCTTCGTTCCGCTCGAGGATTCGCGCGGAGAGGTTGCAAAGATCCTGTGCATTCTGCGCGAAGGCTAGGGTTTTCGCGGTTTTGCGGCTGCTTTGCGGTTGACACCGGACGTCTGGTCTCTAAAAGGCTGTTTCACAGGAATTACAGGGGTGACTCGCGGCTTTGCGCTGCCTCCCCATAGCAGGAGCAACGAAGCATGGCGAAGCCGACGACGATCAAGATCCGTCTGAACTCGACGGCCGGGACTGGGCACTTCTACGTCACCAAGAAGAACGCCCGCACGATGACCGAGAAAATGACGGTCAACAAGTACGATCCGGTCGTTCGTAAACACGTTGAATACAAAGAAGGCAAAATCAAGTAATTGCCCTTTGGTTCCAAGACCGGATGAACCGCGCCACTGGCGCGGTTTTTTCATGACGGGGTCCCGATTTGCCTGCCTTAGGGCGGGGTTGGGCCACGCGGGCTGACAAAGCCCGCATCCGGCCCCATATCGGGGCGGCCCGCCAAGTGGCGGGCAGGGGCCCAAGCGCCCCGTTGCGGCAGAGGCCGCCTTCTGGACGCATCGAGCTTCTGCCCCTTTGCAGGCTCGGGAAACGGGGATCGAATGGCCAATCGCGAACACTTCTCCGCCTCGGACATCCGCAGCGCAGCGCGGCTTTCGGTGGCGCCGATGATGGATTGGACCGACCGCAATTGCCGCGTCTTCCACCGCATGATGAGCCGCAAGAGCCTGCTTTTCACCGAAATGGTCACCGCCGCCGCCATCGTTCACGGCGAGCGCGGCCGGCTTTTGGACTATGACGCAGCGGAACATCCGCTGGCGCTGCAGCTCGGCGGCTCGGAGCCCGCGCAGCTTGCCGAGGCCACGCGCATCGCCTCGGACTGGGGCTATGACGAGATCAACCTCAACGTCGGCTGCCCGAGCGACCGCGTGCAATCTGGCTGTTTCGGCGCGATATTGATGACGCGCCCCGAGCTGGTGGCCGAATGCGTTCAGGCGATGCAGGCGCAATCGCCGGTCGAGGTCACCGTCAAATGCCGCATCGGCGTCGACGAGCAGATCCCCGAAGAGATGCTGCCCGCTTTTATCGCCACGATGCGCGATGCGGGCATCCGCCGCCTGACGATCCATGCCCGCAAGGCCTGGCTTCAGGGGCTGTCGCCCAAGGAAAACCGCGAGATCCCGCCGCTCGATTACCCGCTCGTCCACCGCATGAAGGCCGCATTCCCCGAGCTGCATCTGTCGATCAACGGCGGCATCGCCAGCCTCGAGGAAACGCGCGGACATCTGGCCGTGATGGACGGGGTCATGGTCGGTCGCGCGGCCTATCACCAGCCCTGGGACATCATGGGCGCGGCAGATACGCTGTGGGGCGACGAGGCCCCCTTTGCCGATCCCCATGACGTGGCGCTGGCCATGCGCCCGATCATCATCCGCCATCTGGAAACCGGCGGGCGGCTCCACCAGTTCACGCGCCACATGCTGGGGCTGTTTCACGGCCGCGCCGGTGCGCGCGGCTGGCGGCGTACGCTCTCCGAGGGGGCCTCGCAGGGCGGGATCGAGGTCTATGACGCGGCCCTTGCCCAGACGCGGCAAGAGGCGGCCTGAGCCCATACCTCCAGCCTGCGCTCAGGCTTTGGCCCAATGCGCCATGGCACCGGCCAGCAGCTCGCGGCGCTGCGGCTTGCCTTGCGCCTGATGATAATAGCCCGCCATGATCTCGCCCATCATGAAGCGCAGAATCGGTTCCTGATCGGCGGGAATCAGGCCCGGAACCGACACCAGCGCGGCATAATCGGCAGCCGAGACGCCGTGGCGCGTGACGGCGGGCATCTCGAAGCGGCGGCTGTGCAGCCAGACCAGAAACCGTGCCACATCCCGCGCCACCGCCATTTGCGGGCTGCGCTGCATGTCGATGCCGACAAGGCGCGCCCCGTCGAGATAAAGGTTGTCGGGGGTGAAATCGCCGTGCGAGGCCGCGCGCTCGACCGCGATGCCCTTGATCTCCCGACCCGCCTCGCGCATCGCGGAAAGATGGCGGACAAGGACGGGATCGCTTGTCGCCTGAGCCCCGAGCTGCTTGCGCAGCCCCTCCAGCCAGTATTGCGGCCCGAAGGCCGCGCGCTCGCGTTCGTGGGTCAGGGCGGCCAGCCAGCAGCCGGCACGGGCGATCAGCGTCGCGCGGCGCTGGGGCGTGGCGGGCAGGAGCACATTGGTGAGCTGCTCGCCCGCGACGGGATCAAGCACGATGACGCCCGCCTCTGGCAGAACCAAACGCAGACGGACTACGGCATTTTCCGCCTGACCGAGGTCCTCCGCGGCGCGGCTCAGGGTCGCGACCGTCGCGCGCACCAGACCGGCCGCATCGGCATGGCGGAAAACCTTGACGAAATAGGGGCGCTCCCGCCAGCGGACGGCAAAGACCGCATGGCCGGGACGGTCGCGCAAGACCTCGGTCACGACCATGCCCGCCAGATCGGGGTGATCGGGCAAAAGCCCGTTGCCGATCGGGGCGGGCACAAGCGGGCTCATGCGCGCTCTGCGGCTTTGGCCGCATCCCAAAGCGCGTCCATCTCGGCCAGGTCGCTGTCTTCGGGACGGCGGCCCTGTGCGGCCAGCGCGGCCTCGATCGCGCCGAAGCGGCGGGTGAATTTGGTATTGGCGGCGCGCAGGGCCTCTTCGGGGTCGATCTCGAGATGGCGCGCGAGATTGGCCATGACGAACATCAGATCGCCGAATTCCTCGGTCAGGGCCTCTTTGCCCAGGTGGTCGCGGGCCTCGACGACTTCGGCGGTCTCCTCGACCAGCTTGTCGAGAACATCGCCGACGCCGGGCCAGTCAAAGCCGACACGCGCCGCGCGGTTTTGCAGCTTCACCGCGCGGGTCAGCGCCGGAAGCCCAAGCGCCACCCCGTCGAGCACGCCTTTTTCCGCGCGCGAGGCACGTTCGCGGGCCTTGATCTCCTCCCAGTCCTTGACCTGCTGCTCCGCGGATTTGTCGCGACTTTCCTCGCCGAAGACATGCGGATGGCGGAAGATCAGCTTGTCCGAGATCTTGCGCGTCACATCGTCGAAATCGAACAGACCGGCCTCGGAGGCGATCTGCGCCTGAAAGACGACCTGCAGCAGCAGATCGCCCAGCTCGGAGGGGAATTCGTCCCAGGCCTCGCGCGCGATCGCATCGGCGACCTCGTGGGCTTCTTCGATCGTATAGGGGGCGATGGTGTCGAAGGTTTGTTCGATATCCCAGGGGCAGCCGGTCTGCGGATCGCGCAGCGCCGCCATAATGGCGCGCAGACGCTCGATCTGGTCGGGGATGGCGTTGATGGCCGCGAGCCTGCCTGCCCCGTCGAGGGCTGCTCCGCCTTGGATTTGCGCCTGTGTCATCTTGCCGCTTCCGGTCACGTTTGCGCCTTTCCGTGATGCGATTTCCATTCTTTTGACCTGCCACAGCAGGCCCCGCTTGTCCATCTCCGGCCCGAAACGCGACTTGCCGGAAGCGGGCGGATGCGCGCCCAACGACGCGTCGCGCGTGCGGGCTCATCACAGGGTTGCGGGTCGGCGTCGCTGTTTCTTGCGTTTCACCGGTAGCGTCGATAGTTTGCCCGCCAATCCGGGCGGAGTTTTCGCCCCAAGCTGAACTGATACAGGGATAGATCAATGTTCGTTACCCCCGCTTACGCGCAGGCCGCCGGAACCTCCGGCGCAGCCGGGCTGGCTTCTTTCATTCCGCTGATCCTCGTCTTCGTCATCATGTATTTCCTGATGATCCGCCCGCAGCAGAAGCGCATGAAAGAGCATCGCGCGATGGTCGAAGCGGTCAAGAAGGGCGACGAAGTGATCACCCAGGGCGGCATCATCGGCAAAGTCGTCGGCGTCCGTGACGGCGAGGTCGAGGTCGAGATCGCAACCGGCGTCAAAGTGCGCGTCATCAAAAGCACCATCAGCTCGGTCGTCGTCCGCTCGGCTCCGGTCGCGGCGAATAGCTGAGAATAGGGCGTCGCATGCTGCAGATCCCGCTCTGGAAACGCATTGTCATTCTCGGGCTGGTCGCCGTTGGCCTGCTGTTGGCGATGCCCAATGCTTTCTACTCCCGCGTCGAGCTTCATAACGACGCCAAAGTCTCCGTCGAGAGAACGGGCGTCTTCACGCCCGAAATCGAGGCCGATATCGCAGGCTGGCCCGAATGGCTGCCCTCGGGTCTCGTGAACCTCGGTCTCGATCTTCGCGGCGGCGCCCATCTTCTGGGGCAGGTCCATCTCGAGGATGTCTACAAGGCGCGCATGAACAGCCTTTGGCCGGAAATGCGCGACGATCTGGCGGCACAACGCGACGTGATCGGCTCCGTCCGTCGCGTGGCCGGCCCCGACGACCAGCTGATCGTCGAAATCGGCAATGCCGACCAGATGGCCAAAGCGGTCGAAATCGCCCGCACCTATATCACGCCGGTCGCGACTTTCGCGGGCGCGGGGCAGAACGATCTGACGATCACCGGCACGGGCAACCGCCTGACCGTCGCGATCTCGGATGCCGAGAAATCGGCCATGGCCGACCGCACCGTGCAGCAGACGCTCGAAATCGTTCGCCGCCGCGTCGACGAAGTCGGCACGCGCGAACCCACGATCGTGCGTCAGGGCGCCGACCGCATCGTCATCCAGGTGCCCGGCATCGGCTCGGCCGAAGAGCTGAAGGCCCTGATCGGGACCACCGCGAAACTGACCTTCAATCCGGTCGTCGGCCGCGTCACCGACGCCAATGCCCGTCCGGGTTCGGGGAATTTCCTCGTTCCCTCGATCGACGAGCCCGGCGTTTTCTACATTCTCGAGGAACGTCCGGTCGTGACCGGCGAGGATCTGACCGATGCCCGCCCGAGTTTCGACCAGAACGGCGCGCCCGCCGTCGAATTCCGCTTCAACCCCGCAGGGGCGAAACGTTTCGGTGCCTTCACCTCGGCCAATATCGGCCAGCCCTTCGCCATCGTTCTCGACAACGAGGTGATCTCGGCTCCGGTGATCCGCAGCGCGATCACCACGGGTTCGGGCCAGATCTCGGGCGCGATGAATGTCGAGCAATCGACCCAGCTTGCGGTCCTGCTGCGCGCGGGTGCCCTGCCGGCGGAAATGACCTTCCTCGAAGAGCGCACCATCGGCCCCGAACTGGGGCAGGACAGCATCGATGCGGGCCGTCTGGCCTCGATCATCGGCACCGTCGGCGTTGTCGCCTATATGATCGCGAGCTACGGCCTCTTCGGGGTCTTCGCTTCGGTCGCGGTGCTGGTCAACGTCGCGATGATTCTCGGCATCATGTCGGCCATGGGGGCGACGCTGTCGCTGCCCGGTATCGCCGGTATCGTGCTGACGGTCGGGACGGCGGTTGACGCCAACGTCATCATCTACGAACGGATCCGCGAGGAATTGCGCAAGGGAACGCGCGTCGTCAAGGCGATCGATGCGGGCTTCAACGACGCCATGAGCGCGATCATCGACGCCAACCTCACCAGCTTCATCGCCGCGCTCGTGATGTTCTTCCTCGGCTCCGGCCCGGTCAAAGGCTTTGCCGTGACCTTCACCATCGGTCTCGTGACCTCGGTCTTCACGGCGATCTATCTGACCCGTCTGCTGATCGTGCTCTGGCTCGAGTGGCGCAAACCGAAAACTCTGGTTCTGTAAGGGAGACCCGTTATGGCATTCCGTCTCAAACTGGTCCCCGACGAGACCCATATCAACTGGTTCCGCGTCCAATGGCTGACCTTCGGCATTTCGGCCTTCCTCATGGTGGCCTCTGTCGTGGTCATCATGATGATGGGGCTGAACTTCGGCATCGACTTCCGCGGCGGCACCACGATTCGCACCGAGAGCACCAATCCGGTCTCGATCGGCGAATATCGCGAGGCGATGAATACGCTCGGCTTTGACGATGTCGTCATCACCGAGGTCTTCGACCCGACCTTCGGAGCCGACCGCCATGTCGCCCAGATCCGCCTTGCCGCGGGCGAGGGCGATGCCGCCGTCACCCCCGACGAGCTGGCAAAGGTCGAGGCCGCGCTGAAAGTCGTCGATCCCGCCATCCGTTTCGCAGCGGTGGAATCGGTTGGCCCCAAAGTCTCGGGCGAGCTGGTCAAGACCGCGCTTTACGCGGTGGGCGCGGCGACCATCGGGATCATGATCTATATCTGGGCGCGGTTCGAATGGCAGTTCGCGATCGGCGCCGTGGTCTCGATGATCCACGACATCTTGCTGACCGTCGGGCTGTTCTCGCTGTTCCAGATCAAATTCGATCTCACGACTATCGCGGCACTACTGACCATCCTTGGCTATTCGGTCAACGATACGGTCGTGGTCTTTGACCGGCTTCGGGAGAATCTGATCAAGTTCAAGACCATGCCGCTGATCGACGTCATGAACCTCACGGTGAACGAGACCCTCTCGCGCACCGTCATGACCGCCGTGACCACGGGTATCGCGCTGACGGCCATGCTGGTCTTCGGCGGCGACGTGATCCGCACCTTCATCCTCGCGATGCTCTGGGGCGTGTTCGTAGGCTGTTACTCGACGCTCTATATGGCCAAAAACGTCGTGCTCTGGCTGGGCGTGAAGCGTGACTGGTCCAAGCCCGAGGTCGACAAGGACGGCGTTCCGTCCGCATTCCGGGACGCCCCCTGATGGCGGGTCTGATCCCCTCCGATTATGACGGGGCCGTGCCGGTAGACGGCTACGGCCCCGGCTTTTTCCGCGTCGCGGGCACGGTCCATCACGGGCCGGTGCTGGTCGACGGGACGGGGCGCAAGGACTGGCAGGGGCTCGAGGATCTGGCCCCGCTGCTGGCGCTTTCTGGGCTGGTCGACGTGCTGTTTCTCGGAATGGGGACCGAGCTGCGCTATCCTCCCAAAGCCATGAGCGCCGCGCTCGAGGCCATCGGCATCACCATCGAGCCGATGACCACGCCGAGCGCCGCGCGCAGCTACAACGTCACCCTTTCCGAGGGCCGCCGCGTCGCCTGCGCCCTTCTGCCGGTATGACGACGCTGCTTTCCGTTCAGGATCTCGCGGTTGCGCGGGGGGGGTTGCGCACGCTTGAAGGCGTGAGCTTCGCTCTAGCCGAAGGTCAGGCGATCATCCTGCGAGGGCCGAACGGGCTGGGCAAAACCACCTTGCTGCGCACGTTGGCGGGGCTTCAGCCGGTCGCGGCGGGGCAGGTGGTCCACGAACCATCGGCGCTGGCCTATGCCGGCCATGCCGACGGGCTGAAATCGGCGCTGAGCGTGACCGAGAACCTGCGCTTCTGGGCGGGCGTTTTCGGCCGGACGGAGGTCGGCCCCGCGATCGAGCGCATGAACCTTTCAAATCTCGCGGCACGACCCGCGCATATGCTCTCGGCAGGACAAAAGCGCCGGCTGGGGCTGGCACGGCTTTTGGTGACGGGACGCAAGGTCTGGCTGCTCGACGAGCCGACGGTCTCGCTGGATACGCAATCGGTCGCGCTGTTTGCGGGCGTGCTGCGCGACCATCTGGGCGCGGGCGGTGCGGCGCTGATCGCGACCCATATCGATCTGGGCCTGCCCGAGGGCCGCATTCTCGACCTGACGCCCTTTCGTGCCGACCCCGCGCGCAAAGCGCCGCGCGGCGACGGGCCGGTCGGCTTCAACGAGGCCTTCGCATGATCGGTCTTCTGTCGCGCGATCTGCGCCTTGCCACCCGCGCGGGTGGCGGTTTCGGGCTGGCGCTGGCCTTCTTCCTGATCGTCTGCACCCTCGTTCCCTTCGGCGTCGGGCCCTCGGGCGGGACGCTGGCCAAGATCGCGCCGGGCATCCTTTGGGTCGGCGCGCTTTTGTCCTGCCTGCTCTCGCTCGACCGCATTTTCGCGCTGGATTACGAGGACGGCACGCTCGATCTGCTGGCGACCTCGCCGCTGCCTCTGGAGGGGGCGGTCGCGGTCAAGGCTTTGGCGCATTGGCTGACGACTGGCCTGCCTTTGGTGCTGGCCGCGCCGGTCTTCGGGCTTCTTCTGCATCTGCCGAGCGATGCCTATTTCGGTTTGATGCTGTCGCTGGCGCTGGGAACCCCGGCACTGTCGATGCTCGGCGCATTCGGGGCGGCGGTCACGGTCGGCCTGCGCAGGGGCGGTCTGCTCTTGTCGCTGCTGGTCCTGCCGCTTTATATCCCGACCCTGATCTTCGGGGCCGAGGCCGTGCGGCGTAGCGCCGCAGGAAGCGATATCTCGAGTCCGCTGGTCTTTCTGGCGGCAATAACTTTGGCCACAATCGCGCTGGTACCCTTCGTGGCGGCCGGCGCATTGCGGGTCAATCTACGGTGAAGGCGCCCCCTCGCGGGCTTGATCGCGCAAGTCGCGAAGGATAGGGACGACGAATGTCGATCTGGGAATATGCCAACCCCACGAAGTTCATGCGCCTGTCGGGCGCGGTTCTGCCCGTCACGGTCGCGGCGGCTGCCATCTGCACGATCGGCGGCGTCGCCTGGGGGCTGATGACGCCCGACGATTACCGGCAGGGCTCGACGGTCAAGATCATCTTCATCCATGTGCCCGCCGCGCTGATGGCGATCAACATCTGGCTGATGATGCTGGTGACCTCGCTGATCTGGCTGATCCGGCGCCACCATGTCAGCGCCCTTGCCGCCAAGGCCGCCGCCCCGATCGGCGCGGTCATGACGCTGATCGCGCTGATCACCGGCGCGGTCTGGGGCCAGCCGATGTGGGGGACATGGTGGGAATGGGATCCGAGGCTGACTTCTTTCCTCGTCCTGTTCCTGTTCTACATCGGCTATATGGCTTTGTGGAACGCGGTCGAAGATCCCGATAATGCCGCCGATCTGACGGGCTTTCTCTGCCTTGTCGGCTCTGTCTTCGCGCTTTTGTCACGCTATGCCGTGCTCTTTTGGAACCAGGGTCTGCATCAGGGGGCTTCGCTTTCGGTCGCGCCGGGCGAGCGGATGTCGGCGGTCTACCGCTATCCGCTTTACCTCTCGATGCTGGGCTTTTTCTTGCTGTTCGTCGCGCTGATGCTGATCCGCACGCGCACAGAGATCCGCCGGCGGCGCCTTGCCGCATTGCTGGCGCGGGAGAACCGTTCATGATTGATCTGGGCAAATATACCGCCGTCGTCCTCTCGGCCTATGGCGCGACCTTCGCTTTGCTGGGAGGGCTGGTCGTCGCGACCATCGTCTCGAACAGCCGTGCCCGCCGCGCGTTGGAGGCGCATGAGAAGAATGGCTAAGTTTTCCCCGCTCATGGTCATTCCGGTTGTGGCTTTCGTGGGCTTTGCCGGCATGGTCGGGCTCGCACTTTTCCGCGATGATCCGAATGCGATCCCCTCGACCTTCGTCGGTCGCGAGGCCCCGCCCATTCCCGAAACCACGCTGCCCGGAAAGACCCAGCTCACCGCAGAGCTCCTCAAACAGCCGGGCGTGAAACTGGTGAACTTCTGGGCGAGCTGGTGCCCGCCCTGCCGCGCCGAACATCCGACGCTGACCGAGCTGTCGAAAACCATGCCGGTTTACGGCGTTGATCTCAAAGACCCCGAGGGCGGCGCGATCGCCTTTCTCGACGAACATGGCGACCCCTTCCACGCGCTTGCCACCGATCCGCGCGGGCGCACCGCGATCGATTGGGGTGTGACCGCGCCGCCCGAGACCTTCATCATCGACGGCGAAGGCAAGATCCTTTACCGCCACGCCGGTCCCCTGATCCGCGACGATTACACCGACCGTTTCCTGCCACAGTTGCAGAAGGCCTTGGCCGACGAGGGTTGACGGCCCTTTCCTTGCCCGAGGTGCGCCGCTATGAAATCGGGGCTGCAAATCGGAGGCTGGTCAATGGCCAATGCTATCGCCCCACAACCGGGCATCATGGATATCGCTCTCTATCAGGGCGGTGCGGCGAAAATTGCCGGTCGCACGGATGCGATCAAACTTTCGTCGAATGAAAACCCTTTTGGTCCCAGCGAGAAGGCGCGTGATGCCGTCATCCGCGCCGCCCACAGCCTCCACCGTTATCCCAATACCGACCATGCCAGCCTGCGTCAGGCCATCGGCGAGGTCCACGGCCTCGATCCCGACCGCATCATCTGCGGCGTGGGCTCGGACGAAATCATTCACTTTCTGTGCCAAGCCTATGCCGGTCCCGAAACCGAGGTCCTTTTCACCGAGCACGGATTTCTCATGTACCGCATCAGCGCGCTTGCCGCCGGTGCGACGCCGGTTTCCGTGCGCGAGCACGAGCGCGTCACCGATATCGACGCCCTGATTGCCGGTGCGACCGAGCGCACGCGGCTGATCTTTGTCGCCAATCCCAACAATCCGACCGGCACCATGATCGGTCTGGCCGATCTCGAACGGTTGGCGCGGGCCGTCCCGCAGGCCATTCTGGTGATCGACAGCGCCTATGCCGATTACGTCGACGATTACGACGGCGGTGCGGAACTCGCGGGCCGACTGCCGAATGTCGTCATGACGCGGACCTTCTCGAAGATCTACGGGCTTGGTGGTTTGCGCGTCGGTTGGGGCTATGCCCCGCGCGAGATCATCGACGTGCTCAACCGCATCCGCGGGCCGTTCAATCTGTCCAATGTCGCGCTGGAAGGTGCCGAGGCCGCCGTGCGTGATCAGGACTACATCACGCGCTGCCGCAGCGAGAATGCGCGGATGCGCGCATGGCTTGCCGAGGCTCTGGCCGAAAAGGGCGTGCCTTCGGATACCTCCTGCGGGAACTTCATCCTCGCGCGCTTTGCCGATACCGCCACCGCCGAGGCCTGCGACGCCTATCTCCAGACCGAAGGTCTGCTGGTGCGCCGCGTCGCGGGCTACGGGCTGCCCCATTGCCTGCGCATCACCGTGGGCGACGAGGCTTCGTGCCGCCGTGTCGCCCATGTCATCGGCATGTTCATGACCGAGCGCGCCGCTGCGGCAGGGGCGGGCGCATGAGCGTGATCTATGACCGCGTGGCGCTGATCGGGCTTGGCCTGATCGCGGGTTCGATGTCGCTGGCGATGCGTCAGGCGGGGCTTGCGGGCGAAGTGGTGGGCTATGCTCGCAGTGCCGAAACGCGCCAGACCGCGCTCGAGATCGGGCTTGTCGACCGTATCGCGGAAACCGCCGCCGAGGCCGTCAGGGATGCCGATCTCGTGGTTCTGGCCGTGCCGGTCGGCGCCATGGGCGAGATCGCCGCCGAAATCGCGCCCCATCTCAAGGCGGGCGCGACCGTGACCGATGTCGGCTCGGTCAAACAGGCGGTGATCGAGGCGGTCGCCCCCCATATCCCCGAAAACGTCCATTTCATCCCCGGCCACCCGCTGGCGGGGACGGAGCATTCCGGCCCGCGCGCCGGCTTCGCGAGCCTCTTCAGCAACCGCTGGTGGCTTCTGACCCCGACCGAGGGCGCGGATGTCTCCGAGGTCGAGCGTCTCGCCGGTCTGATCCGCGGCATCGGCGCGAATGTCGAAACGATGGACGCCGCCCATCACGATACGGTTCTGGCGGTCACCAGCCACACGCCGCACCTCATCGCCTATACGATGGTGGGTGTGGCCGATCACATCAAACGCGTGACCGAAAGCGAAGTGATCAAATATTCCGCCGCGGGGTTTCGCGATTTCACGCGGATCGCGGCCAGTGATCCGACGATGTGGCGCGATGTTTTCCTGCAAAACAAGGATGCGGTGCTCGATATTCTCGGCCGTTTCGCCGAAGAGCTTTTCGTGCTGCAACGCGCCATCCGCATGGGTGACGGCCAGCATCTGCACGATTACTTCACCCGCACCCGCGCGATCCGTCGCGGCATTATCGAAGCGGGACAGGACACCGCCGCGCCCGACTTCGGCCGTAGCGCAACGCCTGCCACGCCTGCCGCTGCCGCAGGGAGCACGCCGGCAGCCGAGTGAGGGACGGGCGGGGCGGGGCGCAATGCCTGCTCCGCCGCCTCGCACAATCCGCAGTTACGCCGCTTGATGCGGAACAGCGGGATTCTCCGGCGACCGGCACCGCGTTTTCCGCGCCGTGCCGGTTACCGGCCTTTCGTCAAAATTGCCCGCTCAGCGCGGAAAACGCGGGGCCGGTCCCAAAGCGATCGGGCCGAGCATGGCTTTGCCGTCGAGAAATGTAAGCGGCAGGCGGATCTCGTTTGCGGCGGGCAGGGGGAAGCCTTCTTCGGGCGCTGCCTCGACCGGCGTGCTGTCGGCCGCGTCGTTTGCCGCGGGCAAGCCCGCCCCAACACCGGCGCGGGAAATTCCGCGCAGCAAGGTCATGCCGAGCGGGATGGTCTTTTCGGGAATGACGCCCAGAGATGCGAGAAATTCGAGCAGGGGACGCGCATCGGCGGTATAGATCATGACCGCGCCCTCGACAAAGCCGGCCTCGTCCTCTTGCAGCCGCCCGATGATGCGCGCCTTCAGATCGCCGATGCTGAGCACCGTGTGATCCGAGCGCAGCCCGACCAGAACCGGCGCGCTCCCGCCAAGGGGCGAGATCGCATCCTCGAGCCAGAGCCGCCCTTTGACATCGGCCGAAATCATCCCCTCGGGCAGGCGCAGCTGCGAAAGCGCGGGCAGGCCTTCGGGATCAAGCGCGGCCAAAGCCAGATCGAGATCATAGGCCGCACCGGCCGCTTTGGGCGAATCATGGGCCAGAGCCGCAAGCTCCGCCCGCCCCGAAAGCGCCTGCGCCAGATCCCGCCCGTTCAGGGCGACCGCGCCGGTCCCCAGATCAAGCCGCGTCAATTGCAGGTCGTGAAGCGGTGAAACCTTGGCCGAAAGCGTGCCGTCACTCAGCGCAAGGCTCATGCCAGAGAGGCTGCTGTCGGGGCTGACTGCCGAAACCGGCGCGATTTCCAGAGCCGGAGGCAGGTCCGCGCGCAGGGTCGTGGGCGACAGCGGCGAAATCCAAAGCCGCGTTTCCGGTGCCGTAAGCACGGATCGGCCGTCGTTGAAGCTGATATTGGCCAAGGACAGGCCGAAGCGCGTCGGATCGCGCAGGGGGCTGACCGTCTCGACGGCGAGATCGGGGGATTGGGCCAGTGCCGATTGGACCTGACGGGCAAGATAGCTCTCGCCCCCGAACCAGGCACCGCCGATCAGGGCAAGAACTGCCGCAGGAATAACCAATATGCGCAACTTTCCCGTCCTGTCCGCTCTGTCCATCTTGGAACCCTACAAGTCCTGCCCTAACTTTCTCTAAAGAGATAGATGGTTCGAACGGCTAAAAGTATGGTTCTGCGCATGGAGCCCGAACATTGGGTCTTCGCTTATGGTTCGTTGATGTGGGATCCGGGCTTTGCCGTCGCGGAATGCGTGAGGGGGCGGGTGAACGGCTTTTCACGCAGCTTCTGCATGCAGTCGGTGGTCTATCGCGGGACCGAGGAAAACCCCGGCCTCGTGCTGGCGCTTGATGCCGAACCGGCGGCTTTTTGCGACGGGCTCGCGCTGCGGGTCGCGCCGCGCGACTGGTCGGAGGCCTTGGCGGGCCTGCGCGAGCGGGAGCTTGCGACCTATGCCTATAGCGAGGAAACCCTGCCGATCACCCTGAGCGACGGGCGTCACGTCGATGCGGTCAGCTATGTGATGCGGCGCGACCACAGCCAATATGTCGGCCAGCTCGGTATCAGCGAACAGGCGCGCATTATTGCGCGTGCGGTGGGCGGGCGCGGCCCGAATGCCGATTACCTCTTCAACACCACGCGCCATCTCGCCCAGATCGGAGTGGCCGATCCCGTGCTCGACCTTTTGGCCCGCGAGGTGCGCGCGCTGATCGAACCCGGGGGCTGAGCGCGGCGCAAGCCGGTCGCGCGCGCAAACTGGCACCTGCGGCAATGCTTGTTGCCGCCCGCCGCCTTTCCTTCGACCTGTCTTCAAGGTCTGCTTGGCAAGCGGGCGCGAGCTTTCTACACTTATGCCCAAAGCATTGATACGGGACGCGATCATGTCAGAGGCCGATATCCGGGGCACTGCCACATCCGGCGAAAACGAGGCCGCGGGCCAGATGCGCGACCAGAGGATCCGCGCCATCAGGGGCAGCACCGGCACAGCCGATCCCTCGGACCAACCCGCCTTCTCGCAGCCCGTCCGTCAGGTCGTGATGATGCTGATCGTGCTGGGGCTGGTGATCGCTGGGGGCTGGTTCGCCTATGGCCGCATCCTGTCGGTTTTCGACGCGAACCCCTATCTCAACGGGCTCATTCTCGTGGTCTTCGCGCTCGGCGTGGTGACCTGTTTCTGGCAGGTCGGGCAGCTCATCAACTCGGTCAACTGGATCGAGCGTTTCGCCGCTCGCCGCCGTAACGCGCTGCAAAACGGCGTGCCGGTCGGCTACGAGGGCGAGGCGCTGGATGCGCCGCGGCTTCTGGCGCCGCTGGCCGCACTTTTGGGTGCGCGCGGGCCGGTCGGTCGGGTGATCTCGACGGCTTCTTCGCGCTCGATCCTCGATTCGGTTGCCGCCCGGATCGACGAGGCGCGAGACATCACGCGCTATCTGTCCAACCTTCTGATATTCCTTGGACTTCTCGGGACGTTCTACGGATTGGCCACCACGGTTCCGGCGGTGGTCGACACGATCCGCGCGCTCAATCCGCAGGAAGGCGAAAGCGGGCTCCAGATCTTCGACAAGCTGATGACCGGATTGGAAGGCCAGCTCGGCGGCATGGCCACCGCCTTCTCCAGCTCGCTTCTGGGTCTGGCGGGATCGCTGGTGGTGGGGCTGCTCGAACTTTTCGCGACCCATGGCCAGAACCGCTTTTACCGCGAGCTGGAAGAATGGATGTCGGGCTTTACCCGTGTCGGTCTGACGGGGGCGGATGGCGAAAGTCTGGATCAGGCGACGGTCGCGAGCTTTCTTGACCAGATCACCGGACAGATGGCCGATCTGCACGAATATTACCTGACCCGCGACGCCTCGCGCGAGGCAGAAAGCGCCGCCTCCGAGGCGCGGATGCTGGCGATGACGCAGGGCGTGGAAACGCTGGCGGCGCAGATCCTCGAACAAAGCCGCGCCTCGGCGCAGGACGCGAGCGAGGGCCGCGCGGCGCTGGCGCGTTTTGCCGAGGGCAGCGAGCGGCTGGCCGGCGCGCAGGCTGCGGCACTCGATGCGGGTCGCGCCGAAAACGGGCAGGCGGCAGCCGCTTTGGCGCGTCTCGCCGAGGGGCAGGACCAGCTGATCGGGCAGATCCAAAGCGGCATGGCCGCGAGCCTCTCCGAGGCGCAAGGCGCCGGTGCGGCTTTGGCACGCATGGCGGAGGGCCAGATGCGCCTTGCCGGCACCATCGAGGACAGGCTCGCCGCACCGGCCCCCCAAAGCGGCGCGGATCAGGCGCTGCTCGCCCGTCTGGCCGAAGGACAGGAGCAACTGGCCGGACAGCTTCTGGCGCGGATCGAAGGGGCGCGGCGCGACAGCGATGTCGCCGCCCAAGCCCTGGCGCAGCTGGTCGAGGGACAGGGGCGTTTGATCGCTCTCGCCGCGCCGCAAGCCGCCCCGTCAAGCGATCAGACCGCCGGTTTCGCCGAAGGGCCGCTTTACGAATCGCAGATGCATCTGCGCTCGATCGACAACCAGTTGGCGCGGCTCTCCGAGGAAATGGCCTCGACCCGCGCCGATCTGATCGGCGATCTGCGCGAGGATATGGCGGCGCTGACCCGCGCCATCCGCCGTTTGGGGCAGGGCGATGAGGCTTAGTCGCGGCAACGGCGGGCGGTTCTCGTCCAATATCTGGCCCGGCTATGTCGATGCGGTCACCACGCTGTTGATGGTGATCATGTTTGCCCTGACCATCGCGATGGTGGTGCAGGCGGTGCTGCGCGAGCAGATTACCGATCAGGGTAGCCAGCTTGACGAATTGGGCGCCGAGCTGGCGGCGCTTTCGGGTGCGCTTTCGACCAGCCAGAGCCGCGCCGAAGGGCTCGACCGCGATCTTGCCGCAGCGCGCGACAGCCTGAACGCGACCACGGCCGATCTCGACGCCGCGCAATCCGAGATCGAGAGTCAGACCACCGCGGCCGAACTTGCAGCCAGCCGTCGCGCCGCGCTCGAGGCATTGCTGGCCGATCTGCGCAAGAACAATGCCGAGACGGCGAGCGCCTTGGGTCAGGCACAAACCGCCCTGACCGAGGCCGAGGCCGCGCGTCTCGCCGATGCAGCCGCAGCCGAGCTTTTGCAAAAGCGCCTTGATGGCTCGCAGGCCGAGCTGAGCGCCATGACGATGCGCCTCGAGGACGAACGCCGCAAGGCCGAAGAAACCCTGACCATTCTGGCCGCGGCCGAGGCTGCCAAGGCCGAACTCGGCAACCGGCTTCAGACCGAACTCGGCGAAAGCGAGAAACAGGCGGCGCTTTTGGCGCTGGCTCAGCAAAAGCTTTCGACACAGGAGGCGCTGTCGACCGAGGACCAGCGCCGTGTCGCGCTTTTGAACCAGCAGGTCGGTCAGCTGACCGGCCAGTTGGGCGCGCTTCAGGCCGTGCTTGATGCGGCGGGCGAAGAGAAAAAGGCCTCCGATCTGCGCATCGGCGATCTGGGCGAGCAGCTCAATATCGCGCTGCTGCGCGCCGCCGAAGAGGAACGCAAACGCGGCGAGGCAGAACGCATGCGCAGCGATCTCGAACGCGCCGCCCGTGAAAAGGCCGAGGCCGAGGCCGCCGATCTTTCGCGCTACCGTTCGGAGTTCTTCGGTCGCCTGTCGCAGATCCTTCAGGGCCGCGAGGGGGTGCAGGTGGTGGGCGACCGCTTCGTTTTCTCGTCGGAGGTGCTGTTTCCGACCGGCGAGGCCACGCTTTCGGATGCGGGGCGCGACCAGATCCGCAATGTGACGGGGATGTTGTCGCAGATCTCGGGCGAGATCCCGCCGGAGATCGACTGGATCATCCGCGTCGACGGCCATACCGACAACCAGCCGCTTTCGGGGCAGGGGCGTTTCCGCGACAACTGGGAGTTGTCGCAGGCGCGGGCCTTGGCGGTGGTGCGTTTTATGGTGGATGATCTGGGCTTTCCGGCCAACCGCCTCGCTGCGACCGGCTTTGGCGATACCCGTCCGGTTGCCGCTGGAGACAGCGACGAGGCCCGTGCCCAGAACCGCCGGATCGAGCTGAAGCTGACCGAGCGCTGAAACCGGCTCTGGTGCCCGAACGGGGCGGGGGGGCCGAAGTTGGGGCGCGCGGCCGATTTGCGGCGCGGCTTTGCACTTCTTGCCGCGCGCGGGCCGATGGCCTAACCAGAACTGCCCGCGCCGTCTCCGGCAGGCCCAATCCCGAAGGCCCCATGTCCGAAAAATCATCCGATACGCTGACCGAAACGCTGGCCCTGCAAATTCTGCGCGGCGAGCTTGCCCCGGGCGAAAAGCTGCGTCAGGACCATATCGCCCATGCTTTCGGGCTGAGCCATGTCCCCGTGCGCGAGGCTTTGCTGCGGCTCGAGGCCAAGGGTTTGGCGGTCAGCCGTCCGCGTCAGGGCATGCGCGTCGCCCCGCTCGATGATGCCGCGCAAAAGGAATTGCGGGTGATGCGTCAGGCGCTCGAGCCGGTCGCTCTGGCCCATTCGGTCCCCAATCTCGATGCCGCCCAGATCGCGCGGGCCGAGGAGTTGCGCCTGCTTTGCGACGAGGCCGGAGATATTTTCGAATGGGAGGCGATGAACCGCGCCTTCCACCTCGCCACTATCGCCGCCTGCGGCATGCCGCGCCTGATCGAGGAGGTCGCAAACCTCCAGATGCTGGCCGCGCGCCATATGCTGAGCAGCTATCGCGACCGCTGGCGCAAGCGGATGGATATAGACCACCGCGCCATCATGGCCGCGATCCGTCACCGCGATGCGCAAGCTGCGGCGCAGGTTCTGGAACGCCACCTGACGCGACTGGCTTGAGGGCTCGGGGCGACAGGTCGGGCCCTAGTCCCGCTTTTGCGCGACCAGCCAGACCGGATGCCAGCTGAGCGGCACGCGCCCCGTTCCATCGCCATGCGCGGCGCGCAAATCGGTGCAAAAGCCGGCCAGATCGCGGCGGGTCCAACCGCGCCGCGCAAGCCCGTTGACGCCGGTCCTGCGCAGGTGGTGCAAGAGATCGCGCGGCTCGGCGAACCATTGCCGCAACACCCTTTGCCCGCAATCCGCGACCTGCCAGCCCTCGGGCAGAAGGCGCGCCATCGCCTCGGGCGTCATCAGCGAGGGGGCGCCCGCACCGTTTTGCGCCGAGAGCTCGCGAAACTGCGCGGGGCCGAAGCCCGATACCGCAAGCCAGCCGCCCCTCGCCACCCGCGCGCAAAGCCGCGCCAAGGTGGCCGCCGGATCGGCCAACCACTGGATTGTCGAGGCCGAGGCAAGCAGGTCGATCCGCGCGGGCAGTTCGGCATCCTCGACCGGACCCGTTCGGAAGCGCGCGGGGCAGGGCAGGTCTTGCGGCAAAGCTTGGGCCACCAGATCATTCAGCGCCAGTTGCCCGATGGCAAAGCGCGCGGCCAAGGCGCGGGTCAGATGGCCGCTGCCGCAGCCGAATTCGAAGACGCTATCGAAATGCCGCGTGCCGCTGGCGCGATCAAGGCGGCGCGCGAGGTCGCGGGCAACGAGGCTTTGCGGCGTCGCATGATCGTCGTAGCTCGCGCGGTGGCGGTGGAAACTGCGGGCAATCCGTTCGAGCGGGAGGGCGGTCATTCCGCGATCTCCGCCCAATTCGACCATCGCGCGAAAGGGCAATGCGGGGCGTCGATGTCGCGGATTGCGGCCGCTTGGGACTGCCACGCCCGATACATGGCGCTTGGCGGGAAGATCCGGTCGCGCCTTGAGATCAGGATCCGGTCGAAGCGCGTCTCGGGCGCGGCACCACGATCAAGCGTGGCGTGGAGCTCGCTCCGCAACGCATCGAGATCGGGTGCCTCGGGCGGCGCGGCTCCGGCGCGCGCGGCAAAACGCGCGAGGCTTTGGGGCGAGAGCTGGTCGGCCGTGGCGCGCACCTGTTCGGGCGCGATGCCGTGTCGCGGGCAGGCGGGGGCAAGCGTGCCGTTGACCGCGACCTTGCGGGTGAAGGGATCCCGTCCGGCCTGCGCCAGCCAGTGACCGGCGGCCGCAACGCCGAAGCTGAAGGCCAGAAGGACCCGCTCGCGGTAGCCCTGCGGCAGGGCCAA
This sequence comes from Paracoccus cavernae, assembly GCF_042430175.1. Lineage (NCBI taxonomy): Bacteria > Pseudomonadati > Pseudomonadota > Alphaproteobacteria > Rhodobacterales > Paracoccaceae > Paracoccus > Paracoccus cavernae. Next base: position 164,025 of record NZ_JBHMDZ010000002.1, read on the forward strand.
ATCCGGCGGGACCTCGCGCCAATCGTCGAGGAAAAGCACATCCTGCGCGCCCGAGAGATGGGCAAAGGGGGCAGGCCCCAAGGACCAGCCGCCGAAGATCACGACGAGTCCCTCCGCGCCCTCGCGTCTGAGCCAGCGCGCCCTCATATCCCCTCGCCGAGAAGCGCGAGCATGGCCGAGGTGATGCGCGACAGATCCTTCGCGCCGGTGACATAGGGCGGCATGGTATAGAGCAGCCGCCCGAAGGGGCGCAGGTAGACGCCGATGCGCGGCGCGGCGGCATGGACCTTGGCGGTGTCGACCGGATGATCCATCTCGATTACGCCGATTGCACCCAGAACGCGCAGATCGGCGACACCTGCGATCTTGCGGGCGGGGGCGAGCTCCTCCGCAAGCTGCGCCTCTATCCGCGCGACATCCTTGCGCCAATCTCCCTGCCCGAGCAGCGCAAGGCTTGCGCAGGCGGCGGCGCAGGCCAGAGGGTTGCCCATGAACGTCGGGCCATGCATGAAGATTCCGGGTGCGGCCGAGGCGATGCTTTCGGCGACAGCCCCCGTCGCGATGGTCGCGGCAAAAGTGATATGGCCACCGGTCAGCGCCTTGCCGAGGCACAGGATATCGGGCGTGACCTGTACGTGATCCATCGCGAACATCCGCCCCGTGCGGCCGAAGCCGGTGGCGATTTCGTCGAAGATCAGAAGGATGCCGTAGCGGTCGCACAAGTCCCGCAACCCGCGCAGATAGGCGGGATGGTAAAAGCGCATGCCGCCCGCGCCTTGCACCACAGGCTCGAGGATGAAGCCCGCGATCTCGTGCGCCTTGCGCGAAAACAGCGCCTCGATTTCGGCCAGACCGTTGTGGGCGGGGTCGGGCGGCCAGACCTCGTGAAAGTCCACCGGCGGCGCGGGCAGGAAATGCTCGACACGGATCGCGGAGCCGAAATGGCCATGCATGCCGGTGACCGGATCGCAGAGGCTCATCGCCTTCCATGTATCGCCGTGATAGCCGCCGCGAATGGTGGCAAAGCCGGTGCGGCGGCGCTCGCCGCGCGCGAGCTGGGCTTGAAGCGCCATTTTCAGGGCCACCTCGACCGCGACAGAGCCGCTGTCAGAGTAGAAAATCCGGTCGAGGCCCGGCGGCAAAAGCGCGACCAGTGCCCGCCCGAGTTCGATCGCCGGATCATGGGTCAGCCCGCCGAACATGACATGGGGCATGCGCTCGATCTGGGCGTGCATGGCTTGGCGGATCGCGGGATGGGCATGGCCGTGGATCGCGCACCACCATGACGACATCGCATCGATCATCCGGCCGCCGTCGGCCAGATGCAGCATGATCCCCTCGGCACGGGCGATGCGGTGGACGGGCGCGGGAGCGCGCGGGCTGTCATAGGGGTGCCAGAGATGGCGGCGGTCGAATTCCTCGGGGGTGAGGTCACGGGGGGCGAGCGCGCCCGACGCGGACTCCTCGGGTGCGGCGGGTCGAGGCAGGGCGGCGAGGGGGGCGCTCATGCGGCGGCCCCATCGGCCAGCGCGGCTTTGACGGGCGCCAGATCGATCCCGGTCATGGCCTTGGCAAGGCTTTGCGCGGTGATCGTCGCCAGCGGATCGATCCGGCCCAGCCGCCGCGTTTTGCCGAGCGCGGGGATGATGCGCTCGTTTTCGGGATGGGCGATGCCGACGAAGACCACCCCCAGAACCGGCACGTCGCGCGCCTTCAGGGCCTCGAGCGACAGCAGCGTATGGTTGATCGTCCCGAGGCTCGTACGCGCGCAAAGGACGGCCGGTGCGCGCCATGCCGCGATCTGGTCGATGTAAAGCAGATCAGGCGCAAGCGGCACCATCAGCCCGCCCGCCGCCTCGATCACCAGAGGGCCGGAATGGGGCGGAATGGCGAGGCGCGCGGGTTCGATCACGGTGCCTTCCATCCGCGCGGACAGGTGCGGCGAGGCAGGCAAGGCCAGGCGGTAGGCCTCGGGCAAGACGGGGCGTCCCGTCAAACGGGCGACGGTTTCGCTGTCGGTTTCCTCGTCGAGGCCCGATTGGACGGGCTTCCAATATCGCGCTTTCAGCGCCTGGGTCAGCCCCGCGCTGAAGAGGGTTTTGCCGATGCCGGTATCGGTTCCGGTGACGATGATTGCGGGCATGTCAGCTCCTTGTCGCGGCGATTGTGCGGAAAGCCGCGGTGATCGCGGCGGGGTCAAGCGATCCGGTGATCGAAATGCGCAGCCGTGCCGTCCCCTTTGGTACGGTGGGCGGGCGGATCGCGCGGATGTCGAAACCCGCGGCCTGCAGGTGGGCGGCCAGCGTAAGCGCCTCGTGATCGTCGCCGACGGGCAGGGGGATGATCTGGCTCGGCGCGGGATCGAGGCCGCATAGGTCGCGCGCCTCTTTTGCGGCATGGGCGCGCAACGCGCCCGCTCGGGCGATCAGAGCGGGGCGCTCCTGCAGGGCGGCTAGGCTCGCGCGGACCAGCGCCGCATTGAGGGGCGAGGGCGCAGTCGCATAGATGAACGGCCGCGCGCGGTTTATCAGGCAGTCGATCACGACCTTGTCGGCCGTGATCAGCGCCCCCGAAACTCCGAGGGCCTTGCCGCAGGTATGCAGCGCGATCAGCGCGACATCGTCGATTGCATGCGACAGGCCGCGCCCCTGATGTCCGTAGAGTCCGGTGGCATGGGCCTCGTCCACGACCAGCACCGCATCGTTTTCGCGCGCGAGATCGGCCAGCGCATCCAGCGGCGCGAAATCGCCATCCATCGAATAGAGGCTTTCGACAGCGATCCAGATCCGCCCCGTGCCGCCCGCGCGCCGCCAGCCCTGCAGGACCGCGCGCGCATCGGCGGCGTCGTTGTGGCGAAAGGGGCGGTGCTCGGCGCGTGAATGGCGCAGCCCGTCATGGGCGCTGGCATGGATGAGCGCGTCGTGCAGCACCAGATCGCCGGCGCGGGGCAGGCTCGCGAAAAGCGCGAGATTGCCCTGAAACCCGCCGCCCATGAACAAGGCGGCCCCGCTTGCGAAGAAGGCGGCGGCCTCGGTTTCGAGAGCCTCGAATTCGGGATGGTTGCCGCGCAGGAGCCGCGAGCCCCCCGCACCAAGCGGTACCCCGCGCGCCAGCGCCTGATGCGCGGCGTCGCGCAGCAGCTCCGACCCAGCAAGCCCGAGATAGTCGTTCGAGGCGAAGTCGAGCCCCTGCGCGGGGGAAAGGGCCCGCGTCCGCCCGCGCGCCTCAAGCGCGGCAAGCTGGGCCTGATGGGCCGGAAAGCGGCTCATGTCAGGATTGGGACGGGGCGGTTTGCGCGCTTGGCCTTCGCGGTTGCGGCAGCGGTTTTCGCGGGATCTGCCGGAAGGCCCTCGCCGCTATGAAGACCCAGCCGCGCGAAGAGCCGTGCGTCGCGGTCCTCCTCGGGGTTGTCGGCGGTCAGAAGCGTGTCGCCGACGAAGATCGAATTGGCGCCGGCAAAGAAGCACAGGGCCTGCATCTCGTCGCTCATCTTGCTGCGGCCGGCGGAGAGGCGGACATGGGATCTGGGCATCAGGATCCGCGCCAGCGCGATGCTGCGCAGAAAGTCGAAAGGATCGAGCGGCGCGACATCGGCCATCGGCGTATCGGCCATCGGCATCAGCATGTTGATCGGCACCGATTGCGGCGGCTCGGGCAGGTTGGCGAGCGTCACCAGCATCGAGATGCGGTCCTCCGCCGTCTCGCCCATACCCAGAATGCCGCCCGAGCAGACATTGATCCCCGCCTCGCGCACCCGCTCCAGCGTCTCGATCCGGTCGGCGAAACTGCGCGTTGTGATGACCTCGGGGTAAAAGCGTTCCGACGTGTCGATATTGTGGTTGTAATAATCGAGCCCCGCTTCTTTCAGCGCGAGGGTCTGCTCCGCGTCGAGCATGCCGAGCGTCATGCAGGTCTCCATCCCGAGGGCTTTGACGCCTTGGACCATCGCGATGATCGCGGGCATGTCGCGCTCCTTGGGCGAGCGCCAGGCCGCGCCCATGCAATAGCGCGTCGCCCCCTGATCGCGCGCGGCGCGGGCCTCGGCGATGACGCGCTGGACTTCGAGCAGCTTGGAGGCCGAAAGCTGCGAGCCGTTGCGCGCCGATTGCGAGCAATAGGCACAATCTTCGGGGCAGCCTCCGGTCTTGATCGACAAAAGCTTGGAGCGCTGGACGTAGTTGGGGTCGAAATGCGCGCGATGGGTCTGATGGGCGCGATTTAGAAGCTCCATAAATGGCAGATTGTAGATAATTTCTGCTGCCGTCTGATCCATTTTACTGCCCCGTGCTCTGTTTCGTCGGAATCAACAAGGATTGTCTATAAAAAGCGGGAGGATTTGGGAAACGGAAATGATGTTTTGGTAAATAATAGATAAAATTGCGATGCGTCGGGCGACCGCAAGCGGGCGACGTGGGCGCGAAACAAAAAAGAAGGGCCTTTCGGCCCTTCTTCGCTGCCCTGAGCGGGCGGTGGTTCCTCGCCTGTGATCAGGCGGTTGCTTCGACGGCCAGAACGCGGTCGACAGCCGGATCGGCATAGAGGCGCTTGGTCAGCTCGAGCAGGTTCGGCCAGGGCTTGAGGCCCTCGGGCAGTTTCGAGGCACCCCAACGCAGCATCGGGAAGGCATAGGCGTCCAGATACGAGGGCTTGCCGCGGCCTTCGCCAAGGATCCAGTCGCGCCCTTCCATATGGGCGTTCAGGATGGTGAATTTCTTGGCGGCCATGATCTTGCCGGCCTCGACGACCTGATCTTGCGCCTTCTTCTCGGCATCGGTGCTGTAGCGGTCGGGCATGAAGATCGGCCAGAAGGAGGCATGGACGTCGCTGGTCAGGAAGGCGCTCCATTTATGCGCCTCGGCCTTTTCGCGCGGGCTGCTGCCGCCGGCCAGATCGGCCTCGGGGTGGAGCTGGGTGATATAGTCGAGAATGGCCGAAGCCTGGGTCAGGTGCCAGCCGTCCTCCTCGCTGATCGCCGGAACGGCGCCTGCGGGGTTCAGGGCGAGAAGCTCGGGCGAGCCGATCGCGGTTTTCACGGCTTTATAGGGGGCACCGATCCATTCCAGAACGATGTGGGGTGCGAGAGAGCATGCGCCAGGCGCGTAGAAAAGCGTGATCATGACAAGTCCTTCAAAGTTTCACCGCAAGGGTGGATCCCGCGGCATCATGCAAAGTCGGGATGGGTTTGACCAGCCCTGCGGCGCTGCGCCCGACCCGATCGGAGCGCAAGTAAACAGCGGCTTAGGCGTGATCGCAGGCGGATCGGCGCAATCGTGGAGGGGGCTTTCCGGCAGGCCGGCAGCGGGACCGTGAAAGAGGCTTTTTGTTATCAATTGCTTAACATGTCTGCGTTAGGGTGGGGGAGGGTTTGAGGCAAGGGCGTGCGCGGATTTGCGGACAAAGGGGACGCGATGGTGAAGCACGGAGAAGTGCGGGGGCGAGGCATGCCTGCCCCCCCGATCCGGTCGTGATTGCGCCGTGGCCGGCACGCGGCCTTGCGCAACGGCAGAAGGATATTTGTCGGAAAACGGGAAAGTCGCGGAGAATCAAGGCGAACTCCCTTTTGCATCTTGGCGGCGGCGGGGCTAAATCTTTCCCATATGAGCGAGTGGCGCGACGATTCCCTGATTTTCGAGGCTGCGGAGGTGCAGCAGAACGGCCAGCGTCTGCTCGGCCCGATCACGCTCGATATTCGCGAGGCGCGCATTGCCGTCATCGGCTGCAACGGGGCAGGGAAATCCACCTTTCTCCGGCTTGCCGCCGGTTTGGTGGGGGCTGCCCGCGGGCAGGTCCGTATCAGCGGGCTCGATCCGGTCAAGGAGCGCGAGGGGATGCTGGCGGCGATCGGCATTCTCTTCCAGAATCCCGACCACCAGATCATCTTCCCGACCGTTCACGAAGAGCTTGCCTTCGGGCTGCGCCAGCAGGGCGTGAATGCGGCCGATGCGGCGGCACAGGTCAGGGCGCATCTCGAGCAGGAGGGGCGCAGCGATTGGCACGACCGGCTCGTCCATACGCTGAGCCACGGCCAGAAACAGTGGCTTTGCCTTCAGGCGATCTTGCTGATGGCGCCGCGCACCATTCTGCTCGACGAGCCTTTTGCCGCGCTGGATCTGCCGACGCGCCTGCGGCTTGCACGTCAGCTCGGGCGGCTCAAGCAGCGGCTGATCACCATCACCCATGATCCGATCCATGCCGAAAGCGTCGATCGCGTGATCTGGATCGATCGCGGTCTGGTTGCGGCCGATGGCCCGCCCGCGCTGATCCTGCCGCAGTTTCATGCGGCGATGGCCGAGCTGGGGGCGCTTGATGCTGACCCTGACCCATCCGCGTAGGACGGTACTTCACCGTTGGCCCGCGGGCGTCAAGCTGGCGCTGCTGGCGGCGGCCTCGCTCTTGCTTTTCCGCCTGCCGCCGGCCGGTCTGGCCTTGGCGGCGTTGGCCTTGGCGGGGATCTACCTCGCGCTCGGGCGTGATCTGGCGCGGGCGGGGCTGCGGGCCTTGCTGCCCTTGTGGCCCTTTGTTCTCGTGCTCGCGGTCTGGCACGCTTTTGGCGGGACCTTGGCGCTGGGCGGCCTGTTGATCCTACGCATGATGCTGGCGGTTGCCGCAGCCAATCTGGTGACGCTGACCACCTCCCTCTCCGAGATGATCGCGGTGATCGAGCGGCTGCTTTCGCCGCTCCGCCGCCTCGGGCTTGATCCGCGCGCGGTGGCTTTGGCGATGGCTTTGGTCATCCGCTTCGCGCCGCTTTTGCTGGAGCGGCAGCGCGGGATCGCGATGGCATGGCGCGCACGTTCGCATCGCCGTCCGGGCTGGCGGACCGCGCTTCCGCTGACGCTCTCGGCGCTTGACGAGGCCGATCAGGTCGCGGAAGCCTTGCGCGCACGCGGCGGCATCTCGCCCCGCCACAAGTGATTCGCAGTGCGCGGATCCCGCCCGAGGAAAGCCTGATGGAACGCAGTATCGCCCATATCGCCCTGTTTGCCGCATTGATCGCCGTTCTGGGGATGATGCCGCGGATCGACCTGATTTCGGGCGTGCCGATCACGTTGCAGACCTTGGGGGTCGCGCTGGCGGGAACGGTGCTGGGCGCGAAACGCGGCTTTCTGGCGGTGCTTTTGTTCGTGGTCCTCGGCCTGATCGGCCTGCCGATATTCTCGGGCGGGCGCGGGGGCTTGGGCGTTCTGGCAGGTCCGACGGCGGGCTATATCATCGGCTTTCCCTTTGCGGCCTTTGTCGCGGGGCTGGTGGTCGAGCATTGGCGCAAGGTGCCGGTCAGCGTCTCGGCTTTTGCGGGTGCGATCCTTGGTCCGGTGCTGCTTTTTTCGGTTTTCGGCGCGGCAGGCATGGCGATCATTCTGGGAAAAAGCTTCGCTCAGGCCTATCTACTGACGCTGCCGTTCCTTGCGGGGGACGCGATCAAGGCGGTTCTGGCGGGGCTGATCACCCAGACGCTGCTGAAACTGCGCCCCTCGGTCGTGACCTCTCGCGCGGAGGGGCGCGCGTAAGGAGCCGTCATCGCGCATGGAAAAGGCCGGAGGATCTCCGGCCTTTCGCGTTTTCAGGGGCGGGTTTCAGCGCAGGTGATGGGGCTTGGTCATGCCGTAGACCTGCGTCTCGATCCCCTCGAGCCGCGCTTTCAGCTGCAAGGACAGATAGCGCGAATAATGGCGCGACTGGTGCAGGTTTCCGCCGTGGAACCACAGGCCTTCCTGCTGGGTGGGTTTCCACATATTGCGCTGCTCGCCCTCCCAAGGGCCGGGGTCTTTGGTCGTGTCGGAACCAAGGCCCCAGCATTTCCCGACCTTGTCCGCGACCTCCTGGCTGATCAGATCCGCCGCCCAGCCGTTCATGGACCCATAGCCCGTGGCATAGACCACCAGATCGGCGGGCAGTTCGGTCCCGTCATCCAGCAGAACGCCGGTTTCGGTCAGACGCTCGATCCCGACGCCCGATTTCAGCTTGATCGAGCCGTCGATGATCAGATCGCAAGCGCCTACGTCGATGTAATAGCCCGAGCCGCGGCGCAGGTATTTCATGAACAACCCGCTGTCGTCGTCGCCGAAATCCAGCATGAAGCCCGCGCCTTCCAGCGCCTTGTAGAAATCGGCGTCGCGCTCGCGGATGGCGTTGTAAACCGGCACCTGAAAATCGGCCATGATCGCATAGGGCAGGGATGCGAAAATCATATCGGCCTTGTCGGTTGTGATACCGTTGGCCAGCGCCTTTTCCGAATAGAGATCGCCCAGACCGATATCCATCAGACTGTCGGATTTCACGATATGGGTCGAGGAGCGCTGGATCATCGTCACATCCGCGCCCCCTTCCCAAAGCGCCGCGCAAATGTCGTGGGCCGAGTTGTTCGCGCCGATCACCACGACCTTCTTGCCGCGGTAAGCATCGGGGCCGGGGTGCTGGCTGGAATGCTGCTGCTCGCCCCTGAAGATGTCCTGACCGGGAATGTCTGGGACATTAGCCTTGCCCGACATGCCGGTCGCCAGCACCAGCTGTTTCGGGTGAAGGGTGATCTCGCGCCCGTCGCGTTCAAGGACGACTGTCCATTCCTTCTTGGCCTCGTCGTATTTCGCGGATTTGGCGGTGGTCGAGGACCAGTAATTCAGCTCCATGACCTTGGTATACATCTCCAGCCAATCGCCGACCTTGTCCTTGGGCGCAAAGACCGGCCAGTTGTCGGGGAAGGGGATATAGGGCAGGTGGTCGTACCAGACCGGATCATGCAGGCAGAGCGATTTGTAGCGGTTCCTCCACTGATCGCCCGGACGCGGATGTTTGTCGACGATGATCGCGGGCACGCCCAATTGGCGCAGACGCGCGCCAAGCGCGATGCCGCCCTGACCGCCGCCGATCACCAAGACATAGGGCTGTTCGGTGAAGCCGAGGGTCGCGGCCTCGTCCGCGCGCTTTTCCTTCCACGTCTTGCGCTCGGGGTCATGGCCGTGTTCGGCGCCCATCGGACGGCGCAGGCCGCGCGGTTCCTCATGGCCCTTCAGCTCGTGGAGCGTGGTGAGCAGCGTCCAGATCTTGCCGTCCTTCATGCGGATATGGCCGACACCGCGGCCGGTTTCGGTTTCCAGAACCAGCCAGCCTTCGGTGACGCCCCCGCCCTCGGAGACGCTCTCCTTGGGGTCAAGCGCGATCGACTGCGGCTTGATATGGGACAGCTGCGCCTTTGCCATGTCGCGGATCTGGGCAGGGCCTTCGCTGGTCTTCAGGTTCCACGTGAAAGCGGCCAGATCGCGCCAATAGCTGTCGTCGAGGAAGAGCCCCGCGACGCGGTCGGCATCTTGGGCCACAAGCGCGTCATTGAGTTGGCCAACCAGCGCGGCAAGCTGGCTTTGGGGTGAGTGTTGGTCGAGCATGGTTCCTCCCTTGCGGTGATCGGGCGCGCGGCGGGGGCTCCTCCTTCCCCCTGATGCCGCGCGCTTTGAGATAGGGTGATGCTGCTCTGCCGGCGGCAGTGCGACAAAGAAAAAAACGCGTCTCAACGAAATCAAAGACTTGTGCGGATCACCTGTGGCGCCGCGTGCCACAGGTGCGGCGGTGATCGATCTTCTGCGACCAAAGTGCCTTTGCGGGAGGGGGCGCGCGGGTTTAGCCTTGTCGAGGCCCGTCCGCAGCAGGGCATCTCGGGTGGAGGAAGGGGCGCGATGGCGAGCGATTGCCACCATATCCGCGAGATCGAACATGTCTCGCAGGGGCGCGGGGTCGGACGCGATCCGATCGTGGTCGACAGCTGGCTGCGCTGTCTCAACCAGCATGGTCTGGACCCGAGCCAGCGCGCGGCGGCCCATATCGTCACCGATGCCGAATTGCGCGAGCACCGCCAGCGCGCCAGCGATCTCGTGGCGATCGCGCGTTCGGGGATCGAGCAGCTTTTCGCTCTGGTCGCGGGCCAGAATTATGTGCTGATGCTGTCGGATCGCGCGGGTGTCACCGTCGAATATCTGGGCGACGAGGCCCAAAAAAGCGCGCTGCGCAAAAGCGGGCTTTATCTCGGCGCGGAATGGTCCGAGGCGCGCGCGGGAACCTGCGCTCTGGGTGCGTGCCTCGAAACCGGCGAGGCGCTGATCATCCACCAGACCGACCATTTCGACGTGACCCATGGCGGGCTCTCCTGCACCGCCGCACCGATCTACGACAGCCAGGGCGCGCTGGTTGCGGCGCTCGATATTTCGCTGCTTTCCTCGCCTTTGCCGCGCGCGAGCCAGTCGATGGCACTCAATTTGGTCGGCCAGACCGTGCGGCGGATCGAGATGGCCAATCTCATGGCCGAAAGCCGGCGCGAATGGGTGCTGCGGCTGGCGGGAAGTCCCGATTTTCTCGATGTCGATCCCGAGGCCGCGGTGGCGCTCGATGGCGCGGGACGGGTGATCGGCGCAACCCATGGCGCGATGCGAGCTCTGACGCGGGCAGCAGGGCTGGACTGGCGGCAGGCGGGGCGGGTGATGGGGCGGCCGGTCTCGGATTTCCTCGATATCGGCCTTGGCAGGCTCGAGGATCTGACGCGCCAGCGCCCCGCCCGCGACCGCCTGATCGAGACCCGCGACGGCCACCGTCTGTTTGCCCATGCGATCGAACCGCGCCCGCCGACACCTCCGCGCCGGACCGCAAGACCCCGGACGATGACGCCCGCGCCCTTGCCGGATGCCCTGCGCAGCCTTGCGGGCGACGATCCCGTCATGGCCGAATTGCTGGCGCAGGCGGCGGCTTTGGCCCCTTCAAAGCTGCCTTTGGTGATTTCGGGGGCGACGGGAACGGGCAAGCTGACGCTGGCGCGCAAGATCCACGAGCTTTCGCGCCGCAGTGGTGCATTCTCGGTGCTCTCGTGCCCTGACCTCGATGATCCCGAGACCGAGGCCCTTCTTTTCGGCCGCCAAAGCGCGCGCAAATCGGCATCGGGCCATCTGGGCGAACTGGATGGCGGGACGCTGGTCTTGCAAAATATCGAGGCCTTGCCCGAGCGTATCCAGACACGTCTGTCGCGCCTTCTGGCCGAGGGCAGCTTTCTTCCGCTCGGCGCTTTGCGGCCGGTGCCGCTGGATCTGCGGGTGATCGCGACCACGGGCCTTGGTGCAGCGGATTTGGCGGGCGACGGCAGGCTCCGGCCGGATTTCTACCACCGGATCTGCGGCGCGCATCTGGCCTTGCCGCGCGTTGCCGAACGGCAGGATCTGCTGTGGCTGGCCGAGCATCTGACCAGCAAGGCCGCTGCCGCCACGGTGGTTCTGCCGCCAGAACTGTTGCGCGCTTTTGCGCAAAGAAGCTGGCCGGGCAATCTGCGCGAGCTCGCGTTTCTGGCGCAAAGGCTGGCCGTTCTGGCGCGCGGCGGGACCATCGCGCCCGAGGCTGCCTTGGCCCTGCTCGGGCCCGCGCCCCAGCACGATCCGGTCGGGGTCCTGCCCTCGGAGGCGGCGGCTCTCGCGCAGATGCTGGTCGCTTCTGGCGGCAATATCTCGCTCTGCGCGCGCAGGCTCGGGGTCGACCGCACCACGATCCATCGCCGCATCCGGCGTTTCGGTCTGGATCAGGGGCGCGCGGTCTAGGCGCTCAGATGCTCGATCAGGATGGTCGTGCCGAAAGCGACCAATGCGAGGCCGCCCAGAATCTCGACGATGCGGCCGAGACGGCTGCCCAGAAATCGCCCCGCGAGCATGCCCGTCGTGCTCATGGCCATAGTGGCCAGACCGATGGCAAGGGCGATGATCACGATATTGACCTCGAGAAAGGCCAGCGAGACCCCGACCACCATCGCGTCGATCGAAGTGCCGACCGCAGTTGCGACCAGCATCCAGAACGAGGCGGGAGCCGGTGTCTCGTCTTCGGGACGGCGCAGCGCCTGCATCACCATGCGCAGCCCGACAGCCGCGAGAAGGGTAAAGGCGATCCAGTGGTCGAAAGCCTCGACATAGCGGCTGGCCGCGACGCCGAGGGTCCAGCCCAAAAGCGGCGTCAGAGCCTCGATAATGCCGAAAACCGCGCCGGTGCGCAGCGCGAGGGCGAAGCTCGGGCGGCTCCCGCTCGCCCCGCGCCCGAGCGAGGCAATGAATGCGTCGACGGACATGCCGACGGCCAGAACGCCGATTGCAATCGGGGACATCGGATTTCTCCTTGGCTTGGCGGGACGAAGCTCCGCCCAAAACATGATGTACGGTCTTGCAAGGCCTTCCGGCTGGTCGCGCCACGCGGGGACTTACCCGCGAGAATGTTGACACGCCCCCGCATTGCTGCGGTCGCTACTCCCCGAAGCGCCCGAAATAAGGCTGCGAGCGGTAATGTCAATAAAAACAATGACTTGTTTTTGAGACGCATTTGCAAAACGCCACGAGAAAGTGCCGGAAATCCATCGGGAATCGGGCGGAAGCATCTCATTTCATTGGCCAAAACGGCGCGCCTAGGGGGCGGATAGGATGCGCGGCGCCCGCGCGGTATCCGTGCAAGGCAGCCATGCGGCAGGCGGGACGCCGTAGTCTCCGCATGCGCCAACATCCGTGCCGCTTTCGCCCCGCCGGAAGGGCGTTGACAGGGGCGCGGATTTGCCCAATAGGCGGTTTTGGCTGGTTCCTTCGGCGACAAACGCCCCTTTGCGGGCGGTCGGTCGAAAAGTCTCGCGATGCGGCAGGTAGCCGGATCGACGCGCGAAGCTCCTGTCCCCTGTCATTTCGCCCTTTCGGGCCATTTTCGGAGTTCGTGCGATGCTTACCGGCTTCGTTCTTTTCTATGTCGGCGCGGTTTTGTGCCTCAACGGCCTGTGGCTGATGGGCAAAATCGAGGATCGCGAAATCGTCGTGATCAACATCATCTCGGCGCTGGTCTCGCTTGGCGTGGTCGTCCATGACGGCTTTGTCGTGGGCACGGCGGGCAGCATCCGCAATGCGGCGCTGTCGCTGCTCTTTGCGACGACCTATCTTTGGGTGGCCTATAACCGCTGGTCGGGCGTCGACGGGCGCGGCTTGGGCTGGTTCAGCCTTTTTGTCGCGATCACCACCGTGCCGGTCTTCCTGCGCGGTTTCGCCGAGGCCGCCAGCGCGACCGATCTGTGGCTGGCCGCCAATTGGGTGGTCTGGTGCGGGCTGTGGTTCATGTATTTCCTGCTTCTGGCGCTTGGCCGCCCGATCCAGCGCCAGACCGCCTGGGTCACGCTGTTCACCGGCATTTTCACCGGCTGGCTGCCGGGTTTCCTGCTGCTCGACGGGCTGATCTGAGGCCGCCACAAGCCAAACACGCCAAAACGACAACGGCCCGAGGCAATCCCCGGGCCGTTTTTGTTTGGGTATCAGCTGGGATCAATCGAGGCCGAGCTTGCCGCGCAGCGTCGAGAGATCCTCGGCCAGCGTATTCACGCCGGTCGCCAGAACCAGACGGTCCTCTTCGGTCAGCTTGTCGTAGGAGACATAGCCTTCGCCCTCTTTGTATTTGTCGAGGGTGACGTCGATCGTCTTGAAGTTCTCGTCGACCTTGGCGAGGAATTCGGCCTCGCTTTCGGCGATCAGCGGGCGGGTCAGCTCGACGATTTTATAGGCGCCGTCGAAGTTGCCGCGGAAGTCCCAAAGATCGGTGTGGCTGTAGCGGTCTTCCTCGCCCGAGATCTTGGTGGCCGCGACCTCTTCCATCAGAACAGCCGCGCCGCCGACCACGACTTCGGGCGGGAAGGTCAGGCCCTCGATCCGGCCCTGAAGCTCGGTGACATCGGCCAGAAGCTTGTCGGCGACCGGAGCGAGGCCCTCGGTCGAATTCTGGTCCCAAAGCCCGTATTCGATGCGGTGGAAGCCGGGGAATTTCGGGTCCTTCTCGGCCAGCTCGTAATCATCGGCGCGGCTGTCGATCGAGACGTCGAGATCCGAGAACAGCTCGGCGATCGGTTCGATCCGCTCGTAGCTCAGGCGGGTCGGGGCGAAAAGCGCCTTGGCGGTCTCGATATCGCCGGCCTTGACGGCGGTGGTGAAGGCGGTGGTGTCTTCGACCAGCTGGTCGAGGTTCTCCGCGACATAAAGCTTGTATTCGGCGATCGGGCCGACAAGATCGAGGCTCGGCTCTTGCGCATGGGCAAGGGGGGCGGCCAGCACGAAGGCACAGGTCAGTAGCAGGCGTTTCATCAGGGTCTCCTTGGCAAGGAAGCGGGCGCACGGCCCTTGGGGATGTGTGGGATCACAGGCTCGCAATCAGCTGGCTGGCGGGGTAGTCGCCCTGCCCGTAGCCGGGCAAAGCAAAGAAATAGCCGCCGCCGACGGGCTTGATATATTCCTCGAGCGGCTCTCCGTTGAGCAGGTTCTGGACCGCGATGAAGCCCTGTTCGAGATCGGCCTGATAGGCGATGAACAAAAGCCCCTGATCGAGCTGGCCCGATTTCGTCACCCCGAGCGAATAGTTGAAGGGGCGGCGCAGCATCAGACGCGCCTCCGAGCCCGCCTTGCGGTCGTTGGCCAGACGGATATGGGCATCCATCGGCGTGGCCTTGCCCTCGGGGTCGCTGCCATAGTCGGGGGGCACGAATTCGCCCGCTTCGGGCTGGTCGAGCGGCGCGCCCGACATTTTCAGGCGGCCGATGATGCGTTCCTGCTCGCCCAGATTGGTGCGGTCCCAGCGTTCGACGAAATTGCGGATGATGCGCACGGCCTGATAGCTGCCGTGACGGGCCCAAAGGGGCTCGGCGGGTGCATTGACCCACAGGATGCGCCCCATCAGCGCGTCGTCGCCCGCATCGGGATTGGCCGAGCCGTCGCGGAAACCGAGGAAGTTGCGCGCGCTTTCGACCGTGCCGTCGGCTGCTGCGGGCAGGACGGGGACCGAGCCCTCGACCTTCCATTTCAGTACCATCTGGTCGGGGATGTTCTTGATCAGATCGCGCAGCGCGTGGATGACCGCATCCGAGGTATTGGCGCAGATCTGCACGCCCAGATCGCCATGACATTGATCGGCGACCAGCGCGTCATTGGGAAACGAGGTCATGCGCTGCAATTGCTTGGGCCGGTGCGGCGCCAGCCAGTCGCGGTTGTCGAAAAGCGAGGCGCCGAAAGACAGCGTGATCGTCAGCGCATCCGGCGCGATCACCGGCCCCAAAAGCCCGCTGTCGAAGGGCGGCAGGTTGGCGTCGAGCTGCGGCACCGGCCCGCCATGGGTCAGCGTCGCGATACGCTCGCCCAGACGGCGCATGAGGTTTTCGAGCTCGGCGGGATCGCGGGCAAGGACCGAGAATGCGGCGAAAAGCCCGTGTGCGGGGCGCGGCGTCACGATCCCCGCCTGATGGGTGCCATAGGGCGAGACCGGACCCGAGGCCACTGTGGCCGAGGGCGCGTTGGTCACGGCATGATCGCCTTGCTGTGCCGGCACTTGGGCATGCGCGGTCCCTGTCATGGCCGCGCCCAATCCGGCCACACCCAGACCCATCAGCAGGCCGCGACGGTTGAACGAATGGGGACATCCGCCTTGGGGCGGCATTTCTTTGGTCATCTCACGCCTCCAGCCCCATCGCGCGATTGGCTTCGCGCAGGAGCTCCGACAATTGGGTAAAGCCTGCCGCCAGCGCGGCGCGATCTGCGCGCGGGGTTTCGCGGTAATCGGCGGGAAGGGCGGCGATGCGCTGGGAAAGCGCGGCGAAACTTTGGCCGAGACCGGCCTGCAGATCGGGGTGGCCGGTCGAGAGGAAGGGCTCGAGCAGCCCCGCCGATGCCTGAAGCCCCGCCAGCGCCGCCGCCAGCTCCGCGCCGTCCTGACCGCTATGGGCATTGTCGCCCTCGGGGATGACGGCATCGGCGAGATGGGCCGCGAATTGCGCGCTTTGCTCGGCGATATCGGCGGGAGCGGGGGCGAAATCCTTCATCCGCGCCGACACAAGTGCGGCATCCGCGACCATTGCCGTGACCGTTGCATCCGCCGTTGCGGCATCTTCGGGGGCGGTGCCCCAAAGCGCGCCTTCGAGGCGGTGGAAGCCGGTGAAGGCCGGATCGTCCTCGCCGCCCGCCAGATAGCGAGGCGAGGGATCGAGGCGTTGCGAGAGATCCGAGAAACGCCCCGCAACCGGCTGGATGCGCCGCCACTGGCCGCGCGCCTCGGCGTAAAGCTCGCGCGCCTTGGCAAGATCACCGGCCTCGATCGCCGCAGACAGCTTGGCCAGCGTCTTTTGCAGGCGTCCCGCATCGCGCATCATGCGCACCTTGTATTCCGACAAGGGCCCGATCATGGCGCGGACGGGAGGCTGCTTTTGTTCGGCCAGAGATTGGTCGGTCGCGGTCACGGTCAGCGTGCCGCGCGGCGAGGACAGCAGGCCGCAGGTGATCTGGTATTCGCCCGGCATCAGGCGCACCGCCAGATCGGCGCTGAAACCCGGCGCGATGTTTTCGCGCTCGGCCACAACCATGACACCGTCGAGGATCTCCCATTCGAGCGGGCGGGTCTGCGCGGCATTATGGATGCGGAAGCTCTGGCGTCCGGCGGGCAGGGTCAGCGACATCGGATCGCAGACCTTCTCGGTCACGCGGATTTCGGTCAGCGCCTCTTGGCCGGATGTCGCGCCGCGTTCGGCAACAGCCAAGGCCGTAACGAACAGGCCGGCGGAGACCACGCAAAGCGCGAGGCTTGCGGGAAACAGCAGGCGCGGGATCGGTTGGAGCGGATCAGTTGCCGACATGGCGCGCCTCGGGTTTGGTGGGGGCGAGGGGCACGACCTTGCGCGGGCGCAAGATCCACAAAAGCGGCACGACCAGCGCCACCAGATAGACCAGCAGCTCGCCCAGAACGAGGCTTTCGCGGTAGCCCAAGAAGCCCGACAGCAGCGTGCCGAACAGCGAGGACTCGGGCAGGGTCTCGGACAGGTTCCAGACCGGCTGTTGCAGATGGTTCCAGATCCCCGCCTCGTGCAGCGCGCGCGGCACGCTGGCGGCGATTCCGGCAGCGACCAGAATGATGAAGATCGAGGTCCAGCGGAAGAACTTCCCCAGATTGACGCTCAGCGCGCCGCGATGGATCAGCCAGCCCAGCACGATCGCAACCAGCACGCCCGTGAGCGCGCCGAGCGGTGCATGCCAGCCGCTGCTTTGCTGGAAGATCGCGAGCAGGAAAAAGACCGATTCCAGCCCCTCGCGCGCGACAGCCGCAAAGGCCAAAGCCACCAGCGACCAGATCGAGCCGCCGCTGAAGGCGCTGTCCATCTGGCCTTGCAGGTCGGATTTCACCGAACGCCCGAATTTGTGCATCCAGAGCACCATGGTGATGAGGAAGACATAGGCGATGACGCCGATTCCCGCCTCGAGCAGCTCCTGCGCCTTTTGCGGAAAGGAGGCGTCGAGCATGATCAGCGCCGCGCCGGTCAGCAATGCGACCGAGAGCGCGAGGAAGATCCCCGCCCAGATCGCGGGAAGCTGCGCCGCGCGGCCCGTCCGCGTCAGATAGCCTGCCAATATGCCGATGATCAGAGCTGCTTCGAGCCCCTCGCGGAGCATGATGAGAAAAGGAGCGAACACGCAAAAACTCCGGCCGAACGCAGTCGATTGGCCCAGATATGACGGAGTGGCGGGAATGTTCAACAGAAATAGTCGGGAAAGTTTGCGAAAAGGAAAAATGGCAAGGTGGCGTTGTGTCGCGGATAAAAGTCGTAGATTTTCCTTGTCGATCATGCATTTGCGCGACATTGCGGCGGTATTCGGGGGAGGGAGGTCGACCTTTCGCGATCACGCTTATATGTCTTTGGGCAAGTCGCAGCCGGTCGCGATCGCCTCCGGCCTCATCCATTCCGCAAGCGAGAGCCTATCATGAGCGATTATCCCGATACCCAGCTTTACATCGACGGCCGCTGGCAGAATGCCTCGGACGGGCGCAGCATCGATGTGGTGAACCCCGCGACCGGCCTCGGGATCGGCGCTGTGGCCTGGGCCGGGCGCGCCGATCTCGATGCGGCGCTGGCGGCGGCGGAACGCGGTTTCGCGCTGTGGTCGCAGACCTCGGCCTACGAACGCGCCCGCATCATGCGCCGCGCCGCTGATCTTCTGCGCGAACGCGCCCCCGCGATCGGGCGGATCATGACGCTCGAGCAGGGCAAGCCACTGGCGCAGGCCGTGGCCGAGGCTGCGGCGGGTGCCGATATCATCGACTGGTTCGCGGGCGAGGGGCAGCGCGCCTATGGTCAGGTCATTCCCGCCCGCGCCCCCGATGTCTTGCAGATGACGGTGAAGCTGCCGGTCGGTCCGGTTGCGGCCTTCACTCCGTGGAACTTCCCGATCAACCAGGTCGTGCGCAAATTGTCGGCGGCGCTGGCTGCGGGCTGCTCGATCATCGTCAAAGCCCCCGAGGAGACGCCGGCCTCGCCCGCCGAACTGATCCGCGCCTTCGCCGATGCCGGTCTGCCTGCGGGGGTGATGAACCTCGTCTACGGCGTGCCGGCCGAGATTTCGGAATATCTCATCGCGCATCCGGTGATCCGCAAGATCAGCTTCACCGGCTCGACGCCCGTGGGCAAGCAGCTTGCGGCGCTGGCGGGGCTTCACATGAAACGCGCGACGATGGAGCTGGGCGGTCATGCGCCGGTGATCATCGCGGGGGATGCCGATCTCGATCAGGCGGTGGCGCTGATGGCGGGGTCGAAATTCCGCAATGCGGGGCAGGTCTGCGTCTCGCCCACGCGCTTTCTGGTCGAGACCCGTCTGGCCGATGATTTCACCGCCCGTTTCACCGAAGCGGCCAAGGCGGTGAGGGTCGGAAACGGTATGGATGCGGGCGTCGATATGGGGCCTCTGGCCAACGAGCGCCGCATTCCCGCGCTCGAGGCGCTGATTGCCGATGCGGTCGATCGCGGTGCGCGGCTGACCACCGGCGGGCGCCGGATCGGCAACGAGGGCTGGTTCTTCGAGCCGACGGTTCTCGCCGATGTGCCGGTCGATGCGCGGATCATGAACGAGGAGCCCTTTGGCCCCGTTGCGGTGATCAACCGCTTCGACAGCCTCGATGCGGCGATTGCCGAGGCCAACCGTCTGCCCTACGGCCTTGCCGCCTATGCGTTCACCCGCGACAGCACGACCGCGGCGCGGATCGGGGCCGAGGTGCGCGCGGGCATGACCACGATCAACCATCTCGGCCTTGCGCTGCCCGAAGTGCCCTTCGGCGGGATCGGTGATTCCGGCTATGGTACCGAAGGCGGCTCGGAAGCGCTCGAGGCCTATCTCGAGACCCGTTTCGTGACCCGCAAGATCTGATTTTCGGCAAAGGCGCGGCGGATCTGTCGCGCCTTTTCCCGCCCAAAGCGGCGGCAGGGGCTTTTCTGCCGCGCATCCGGCCCTAAATTCCACTCTCGGGCCAAGTGTTTGGTACCGTAAACAAGCCCATCAAAAAGGACGAAGCTGATGCCGCGCTCCAAGCTCTTTGAACCGGTCACGGTGGGGGGCAAGACGCTTGCCAACCGCATCGTGATCGCGCCGATGTGCACCTATTCCGCCGAGAACGGGCAGATGACCGACTGGCATCTCATCCATCTCGGCCAGCTGGCGATGTCGGGGGCGGCGATCCTGACGATCGAGGCCACCGCAGTCACTCCCGAGGGCCGCATCAGCTACCGCGATGTCGGGCTGTGGGACGATGCGACCGAGGCCGCGATGAAGCGGGTTCTCGACGGTGTGCGCGCCTGGTCCGACATGCCCATAGCGATCCAGCTTGCCCATGCCGGCCGCAAGGCCTCGACCGATCTGCCGTGGAAGGGCGGCGCGCAGATCGCCCCCGACCATGCCGACGGCTGGCAGACCGAGGCCCCCTCGGCCGTGCCCTTCGCCGCAACCGACAATCCGCCAGAGGCGCTGGATGCGGCGGGGTTGGTGCGGATCCGCGAGGCCTTTGCCGATGCCGCCCGCCGCTCCGCGCGGCTGGGGATCGATGCCGTCCAGATCCATGCCGCGCACGGCTATCTCCTGCATGAATTCCTCTCGCCCTTGTCGAACCGGCGCACGGATGAATACGGCGGCTCGCTGGAAAACCGCATGCGCTTCCCGCTCGAAATCTATGATGCGGTACGGGCGGCCTTTCCCTCCGACCGTCCGGTGACGGTGCGGGTCTCGGGCACGGATTGGGTCGAGGGCGGTTGGGATATCGCCCAGACCGTCGCCTTTGCCGAAGCGCTCGAGGCGCGCGGCTGCGACGGCATCCATGTCTCCAGCGCGGGGCTGGCGGTCGAGCAGAAAATTCCGGTCGGTCCGAACTATCAGGTGCCGCTGGCGCGTCAGGTCAAGGCGGCGGTCTCGATGCCGGTGGTGGCGGTCGGGCTGATCACCGAGCCCGAACAGGCCGAGGCCATCGTGGCGACCGGCGATGCCGATATGATCGGGCTCGCCCGCACCATTCTATACGATCCGCGCTGGCCCTGGCATGCGGCGGCGAAACTGGGGGCGCAGGTCAAGGTCGTGCCGCAATATCTGCGCAGCCAGCCCGCTGTTTACCGCGACCTCTTCATCGCGGGCTAGCGCCTTCGGGCCAAAGCGGCGAAACGCGTGCGAAAGGCGCGACCCTGCGGGGCCGCGCCTTTCTTTTGCCACGGGCGCAGGGCGGGACGCGCGGATTATTTCTTGGCGTTCGTGGTGATCCAGGCGCTGTAGGCCTGCATGAAGCTGCCGAGGAATTTGCGCGTTCCCTCGGATTTCACCTTGTCGTTTTCGTCGAACATGTCGTTGATGCTGCTGATATAGGCCTCGGGCTGGGCCATGCAGGGCATGTTGAGGAAGACGAGCGACTGGCGCAGGTGATGGTTCGCGCCAAAGCCGCCGATGGCACCGGCCGAGCCGCTGACGACTGCCGTGGGTTTGCCGTCCCAGACGCTGTGGCCATAGGGGCGCGAGCCGACATCCAGCGCGTTCTTGAGCGCCGAGGGCACCGAGCGGTTGAATTCGGGCGTCACGAAGAGCACCGCATCGATCGGCGCGACCGCCTCGCGGAAGCGGGTCCAGCTGGCGGGCGGGGTCGGGTCGAGATCGACGTTGTAATGCGGCAGATCGCCGATTTCGATGAAGGTGAAGGAAAGGCCTGCCGGCGCCGCCTCGACCAACGCTTTGGCCAGTTTGAGGTTATGCGAATCCTTGCGCAGGCTGCCTACGATAACTGCGACTTTGCGATCAGTGCTCATCATTCTCTCCAGGGACGTGCCGCAGCCGGGCCCGATGCCCTGCGACGGGGTGGAAACGTCCTGTGGTCCCGACTGGTTCAATGACGGCAGACCAATAAGTCGAAAGCCGCCCCTTTCGGAGCGGCTTCGCGTTGTTCACCCAGAATGCGGTGGTTCGGTGCAAGCGGCGGCGCTGCCTGCACCAAGGTCGCGCCTCAGTATTTCGCCGGCTTGCGCTTGGTGCCGGCATCGCCGGATTTGGCGCGCGCGGGTTTTGCGAAACCTGCTTTGGCCGGAGCCGGTTTGCCCGCGGGCTTGCCGTATTTCGAGGCCGGTTTGCCGCCGAACTTCGCCGGTGCGGCGCGGTCGTCGCGGCTGAAGCCTTCGCCGTCTTTCTTGGCGCGGTCGGCTGCGGACCAACGCGGCTTTTTCAGCTTCTCGTTCTCGGCGGCCGGATCATAGGATTTGCGCTCGCTGCGGGCGGAAGCCGCGTCATGGCCCTGGCCGTCGTCCTCGACAAAGCGCGAGGGTTTGCGGACATAGGCAGGCTTTTCGCCACGCGGCGGACGCGGCGGACGGCTGTCGCCGTCGTCGTCGCGACGTGCGCGCGGAGCCGAGTAACGCTCGCCGCGATCACCACCGCGATCACCACGGTCCTCGTAACGGCGCGGGGCGCGCTCGGGGCGCTCGCCGCGCGTCTCGGGACCAAAGACCGGCTCGTCGGCGAGGCGGCGCATGACGATGCCTTCCTCGATTTCGGCGCCGTCGTGGAAGCGGTCGGCCATTTCGGCCGCGATCTGCACGAAGGTCTCGTTGGTCTTGACGCGGATCGCGCCGATGGCGTCACGGGTGATGTTGCCCGCTTCGCAGATCTTGGGCAGAAGCCAGCGCGCTTCGGCGCGGCCCGAATGGCCGACCGTCAGCAGATACCAGACCGAAGCCCCGAAAGCCTCGCGCTGGCGCGGAGCCGAAGGCTGCGCCGGCGTCACGGTCTCGTTGATTTCCTCGGGGGCCGGACGGCCTTCGCGCCAAAGCTTGATGAAGGCCGCGGCGACCTGTTCGGCACCGAAACGCTTGACCAGATGCGCGGCCATCGCGGCCTCGTCTTCCATCGGCTCGGTCAGCGAGGGCGTTTCGAGCATGCGGGTATCGTCTTTGGCGCGGACTTCGTCAGAGCTGGGCGCAGTGCCCCATTCCGCGACGACCTTTGCCCCTTGCAGCAGGCGTTGGGCTTTTTTGTATTCCGACGGCTGCACGATCAGCGCCGAGACGCCTTTGGCACCCGCACGACCGGTCCGGCCCGAACGGTGGAGCAGCGTTTCCGAGTTGGTCGGCAGATCGGCATGGATCACCAGTTCCAGACCCGGAAGGTCGATGCCGCGCGCCGCGACATCGGTCGCGATACAGATGCGTGCACGGCCGTCACGCAAAGCCTGCAGCGCATGCATGCGCTCCTGCTGGCTCAGCTCGCCCGACAGCGCCACGACGCGGAAGCCGCGGTTGCCCATGCGCGAGAGCAGATAGTTCACATTGGCGCGGGTCTTGCAGAAGATGATCGCGGTCTGCGCCTCGTAGAAACGCAGCAGGTTGAAGATCGCGTTCTCGCGGTCGCGTGCCGCGATCGACAGGGCGCGGTACTGGATGTCGCCATGCTGGCGCGCTTCGCCGACCGCGCTGATGCGCAGGGCACTGCGCTGGAAGTCCTTGGCGAGCTTTTCGATCGCCGGCGGCACGGTGGCCGAGAACATCAGCGTGCGGCGGTCTTCGGGGGCCGCGGACAGGATGAATTCCAGATCCTCGCGGAAACCGAGGTCCAGCATCTCGTCGGCCTCGTCGAGAACCGCGGCGCGCAGGCCGGTCAGGTTCAGGCTGCCGCGCTCGATATGGTCGCGCAGACGGCCGGGGGTGCCGACAACGATATGGGCGCCACGATCAAGCGCGCGGCGCTCGGTGCGGTAATCCATGCCGCCGACGCAGGTGGCGATCTGGGCACCGGCCTCGCCGTAAAGCCATTGCAGTTCGCGTGCGACCTGAAGCGCGAGTTCGCGCGTCGGTGCGATCGCCAGCGCAAGCGGGCGCTCTGCGGGCATCAGGCGGTCCATGTGGCCCAGAACTTCGGGGGCCATCGCGATCCCGAAAGCAACGGTTTTGCCCGAGCCGGTCTGCGCCGAAACCAGAAGGTCGCGACCTGCGGCATCTTCGGCCAGAACGGCTTGTTGCACGGAAGTCAGGCTGGCATAGCCTTTGGCTGCCAGCGCCGCAGCCAAAGGTGCGGCAATATCGAATGTGGTCATATACTTCGCCAGGAAAAGGGGGTGTAACTACCCGATGAACGGCACCATGTCCCTTTCGCGGCAGGGCCTCCCAATGCCCGCCGCCCCGGAATCCGGAGCCAGAGAGGCGGCCCTATCTACTCTCGCGCTGATTGTCAAAGCGAAAGCGCCACAAAGATGCCGGATCGGGGCAGAAAACCGCAAGAAAGACGCCCGGTGGGGAAATTCCGCGTCGGTTGTGCCGCGCAGGGCTCTGCGGCCCGCCATCGGACCGGCCTGCACGTATCGGCATGATTTGCGGTTTTCATCGCGCGGAGGCCTTGACGCGGGCCGCTTGGACTGTGCGAATTCGGCGCAAGATCCGCGCGGACGATTGCCCCTTTGACGGGGCCCCGCGCGGGCGGTTTCTGACGGGTCGGGCAAGAGGGCAGGCGATGGGCAAGAGCGAAATGGACGGCGTGAAAAGGGTTCAGCATTGCAGCCATTGGGGCGCATATTCGCTGCTGGTCAAAGACGGCAAGATCATCGGGGCCGAACCTTTCTCGCGCGATCCGGCCCCCTCGTCGATCATCCATTCGGTCAAGGAATGGGGCAATCCCGAGCGCCGCATCAAACAGCCGATGGTGCGCGAGGGTTGGCTGGCCGCGCGCAAAAGCGGCGATGCCGCGCTGAACCGGAAGGGGCGCGGCTCGGACCGGTTCATCCCCGTCAGCTGGGACGAGGCCGCCGAGCTGGTTGCATCGGAAATCACCCGCGTTTCGCGCGATCACGGCAATGCCTCGATTTTTGCGGGCTCTTACGGCTGGACGAGTTGCGGGCGGTTCCATCACGCGCCGACGCTGCTCAAGCGGATGCTCAATCTGGTGGGCGGCTATACCGGCCATGTCGATACCTATTCGATCGCGGCAGGGCCGGTGATCTTGCGCCATGCTTTAGGCAGTGATGCGGCCTGTGTCGGGCGGGCGAGCACGCTGGATACGATCGCCGAACACAGCGAGACGCTGGTGGTTTTCGGCGCGCTCTCGCCCCGCACCGCGCAAAACGAGGCGGGCGGCATCGGCAGCCATATGCTGGAAACCCGCCTGAGGCGCATGAAGGAGCGCGGCATGCGCATCGTGCTGGTCTCGCCTCTGGCCGACGACATCCCCGATTGGGTCGGGGCCGACTGGTGGGCGATCCGCCCGAATACCGACACGGCTTTGATGCTGGGGCTTGCGGGCGAAATCGTCACGGCGGGACGCCATGATGCGGATTTCCTTGCCCGCTATACCAGCGGTTCGGGCGATTATCTGGCCTATCTGCGCGGGCAGGAAGACGGCCAGCGCAAGGATGCCGATTGGGCGGCAGGGATCACCGGCCTTGATGCGGCGGCGATCCGTGCGCTTGCGCGCCAGCTGGTCGAGACCCGCTCGATGCTCAGCGTCAGTTGGAGCCTCCAGCGCGCGCAATATGGCGAGCAGCCCTATTGGGCGGCGCTGGGGCTGGCTGCGGTCATCGGCCAGATCGGGCTTGAGGGCGGCGGGGTGGGCTACGGCTATGCCTCGCTCGGCGGGGTCGGCGCGGGGATCAACAGCGGCCGCTCGCCCGCGATCACGGCGGGCGCGGATGTCATCGACAGCTTCATTCCGGTGGCGCGGATCAGCGATCTGCTGCTCAACCCCGGTGCGGAATTTACCTATGAGGGCGCAGTTCGGCACTATCCCGATACGCGGCTGGTCTATTGGGCGGGGGGCAATCCCTTCCACCATCACCAAGACCTCAACCGCCTGAACGAGGCATGGACGCGCCCCGAGACCATCATCGTGCAGGATCCGATGTTCACCGCCACCGCGCAGCGTGCCGATATCGTGCTGCCGGCCTCGACCTCGGTCGAGCGCAACGATCTGGCGGGCAACCGGCGCATGGATGTGATCCTTGCCATGCAGCAGGCGATCGAACCGTTGGGCGAGGCACGTTCGGATTACGCGATTTTCGACCTGATCGCGGGCAAGCTGGGCGTCGGCCCCGCCTTCAACGAGGGCCGTAACGAGATGGGCTGGCTGCGCCATCTGTACGAGGGCACGCGGCAAGACAGCAAGGCGCGGTTCGGGGTCGATCTGCCCGAATTCGACGCCTTTTGGCAGGCCGGTTTCGCCGAGGTGCCGGTGACGGACGATCATGTCTATCTCGCCGATTTCCGCGCCGATCCCGAGGGCGCGGCCTTGGCCACCGAAAGCGGGCGTATCGTTCTGGGCAGCGCGACTTTGGCGCGGCTGGCCTATGACGATTGCCCGAGCCATCCCGCGTGGATCGCGCCCGACGAATGGCTGGGCGCGGCGCGTCACGACGACGAATTCCACCTGATGTCGAACCAGCCGGCGGGCCGCCTGCACAGCCAGCTGGAAACCGGCCCCGCCAGCATGGCCGACAAGCGCAACGGCCGCGAGCAAGTCTCGATCCATCCCGAGGACGCTTTGCGGCTTGGTCTGACCGACGGCCATATCGCGCGTCTCTGGAACGGGCGCGGGGCCTGTCTGGCGACGGTGCGCACCAGCGCCTCGGTGCGGCAGGGGGTTCTGGTCCTGCCGACCGGCGCATGGTTCGCGCCTTCGGGGAATTCGGGGCTGGATCTGTCGGGCAACCCCAATGTGTTGACGCCCGATATCCCGACCTCGCGCTTTGGTCAGGGCTGCGCGGCGCATACCTGCCTTGTGCGGATCGAGCATTACGGCGAAAGCGCGCCCGATGCGATGGAACACACCCGCGCGACCCTTGCCGGACTGGCGGCGGAATAGGGGCGACGCTTCGCCCGTTAGGCCCCCAAGGACGATACCATGACGATCAAGATCCGCCCCGCCACCACCGACGATATTGCCGGCATTTTCCATGTCCGCACCCATGTGCGCGAAAACCACATGAGCCGCGACGAGCTGACCCGCGCCGGTATTACCGAAGCGGCCGTCGCGGGGATGATCGCTTCGCAGCCCTGCGCTTGGGTCGCGGTCACGGGCGATGCGGTCACGGGCGATGCGGTCATGGGCTTTTCGATGGTCGATCTGGACGAGGGCTCGCTTTTCGCGGCCTTCGTTCTGCCCGAAAGCGAGGGGCAGGGGATCGGGCGCGAACTGGTCCTTCTGGCCGAGGATGCCCTTTTCGCGCGCCATCCCGCCGCATGGCTTGAAACCGGCGCGGCAACGCGGGCGGCGGGGTTTTACCGCGCGCTTGGCTGGGGCAACGAGCAAGACATCGGCGGCGGCGACATCCGCTTGGAGAAGCGCCGCCCTAAGGGTTAGGCTGGGACCGACAGGAAGCCAAGCCGGACGGAACAGGAGGGCGCGATGGTCAAAGGCTATCAGGAGATGCTGGACGAGGCGGATCGGGTCGTGCATTCGCTGCTCCCCGACGAGATCGTCAACCGGCTCGATGACGACGATCTCGTCATGGTCGACATCCGCGACCCGCGCGAGCTGGAACGCGAAGGCGTGATCGCGGGGGCCTTTCATGCGCCGCGCGGGATGCTCGAATTCTGGATCGATCCCGAAAGTCCCTATCACAAGCCGCGTTTCGCCGAGGGCAAGACCTATGTCTTCTACTGCGCCTCGGGCTGGCGTTCGTTGCTGGCGGTAAAGCTCGCGCAGGAGATGGGGCTGGACGCGCGCAGCCTGAAGGGCGGCATTTCTGGCTGGAAGGCCGCCGGCCATCCGGTCGAGAGCCGCGAAGCCAAGGGTTAGGGCGACGCCAAGGGCTGGGGCGAAGCCAAGGGCTGGGCCGCGGCCTCTTCGCCGAAGGGGGCGGCCTTGCGCGTCGTTTCCCAGACGCGGTCGAGAAAGCCGCGTGCGCGTTCGAGATTGCGGTAAAGCCGGATTTCCATCTCGAAGCTCTCGCCCATGCGCACAAGGCGGCCGAGCGCCAGATCATCCGCGATCAGCGATTGCGGCAGCCATGCCATGCCCAAACCCTGCCGCGCCATCGCACGCAGGGCCTCGGCCATGGAGTTCTCGTTGATATGGCTCAGATAGGTCGGAACGGATTTCTGCTGGCCGTGGGCGATCTTTGCCAGAAGCCCGAGAAACGAGCCGCGCGAATATTGCAAAAGCGGCAGGGCCGCGCCGTTTTCGGCCAAGGCGTCGCGCAGAGCGGGGGTGGCGACGGGGACGAGATGGTCGGTCCCGATCGTCAGATAGGGGTAGGCCTGCTCCGACAGGTTGATCGGCACCTGCGCGTGATAGAAGGTCATGAAGAAATCATAGCCGCCATCGGTCAGCGCATGGAGGCAGGTGTTGAAATTGTCGGGCAGCACCTTGCTGGTGAAAGGACCGAGAGCGTCCTGCAGCACCGAGATCCAGCGCGGCAGCACCGATTGCGCGATCGTGTGCAACGCCGTGATCGAGAGGCTCTGGACCCGCCCGCCGCCTTTCGTACCGTGGAAGCTCTCGCGCGCGGCATTGAGCGCGCCGACGACCTCTTCGGCGGTTTCAAGGAATTGCTTGCCCTCGGGCGTCAGGGCCACCGGATAGACGCTGCGGTCCAGAAGGTCGCGGCCGAGCCAGATTTCCAGCGCACGGATGCGGCGGCTGAAGGCGGGCTGGGTGACGTTTCGCTCTTCGGCCGAGCGCGAAAAGCTGCGCGTGGTCGCAAGCGACAGAAAGTCCTCGAGCCATTTCAGTTCCATGCGAGCGCGCTCCGGCTGGTCTCGCCAAGGCTAAAGAAGAACGCGCGGCAGGAAAACGGGAAATCGGGGCGGGCCATGGCTTGCACCGCCCCGATCTGCTCGCGCGCCTTAGCCCCGCCGCAAGAGGTAGAGGTCCATGATCCAGCCATGTCTTTGGCGCAAAGCCGCGCGGGTCGCCGCCAGATCGCCGCGGATGTCGCCCAGCCTGCCCGCCATCAGCGCCTGTTCCTCCATGCCGAGATAGGCTCCCCACCAGATCCGGCAATCATCGTGCAGGCCCGCCAGCGTCGAGCCGTCATCGAGAAAGACCGCAAGTGTGGCCGCCCCTTCGGGCCAGCCCCGCTCGCGCAGGACCCGCGCGGGCAGGATCGCCACGCTTTCGCCCAGATCGTTGAGCGGCACCCGATGCGCCGCCGTCAGCATCGAGAGCGAGGTCACGCCGGGGATGACGCGGATCTCGGGCGCGGGCGAGAGCCGCGCGGCGATGCGCAGGCTGCTGTCGTAAAGCGCGGGGTCGCCCCAGACCAGAAGCGCCACATGCGCGGGCGCGCCTGCTTGCGCGATTGCCCCCGCCCAAAGTCGCGCGATCTCGTCATGCCAGTCGTTGACACCGGCGCGGTAGCCATTGTCCTTGCGCCGCGCGGGCATCGCAATGCGGCGGATTTCGACGGATGGATTGGTCAGATGACGCGCCAGAATATCCTCGCGCAGATGGGCCAAAGCGGCCTTTTCCGTACCTTTGTCGGGCAGCAGGATCAGATCGGCGCCGTTCATTGCCGCGATGGCCTCGAGCGTGAGATGCTGCGGATTACCGCAGCCGATCCCGATAAGCGTGAGCTTCATGGTTTCTCCTCGGCGATGAGGTGAAAGAAGCTGCCGGTGACATTGCCGCGCCGCGAGCCGCTCTGCGCGACCTCGGTGCCGGTCGCATCGACCACGCGGGCCAGCGGTGGATCGGGCTGGGCCGTGATCGAGGAGTAATGGAACTCGTGCCCGCGCAGCCGCGCGCCTGTGGGCAGCGCCCCGACCGGCGCGGCCAGAGTCGCGAGCCGGTAGCCGAGGTTCAGCTTGCGCTTGGCGAAAGAGGTTTCGAGGCCCAAGAGCCCCGCCATCTCGTGCCTGATGCCGTCCTTGTCGGTCAGCGAGCGGCCCAATACCATATAGCCGCCGCATTCGCCGTGAACGGGACGGCTTTGCGCAAAGGTGCGCAATCCCGCGAGGAACCGGCCGGCCGAGGCGATTTTGGCGGCGTGAAGCTCGGGGTAGCCGCCCGGCAGCCAGACCAGATCGGAGGCGGGGTCGGGGGCCTCGTCGGCAAGGGGCGAGAAGGGCACAAGCTCGGCCCCCTGATCGCGCCAGAGCTGCACGAGATGGGGATAGAGAAAGCTGAAGGCCAGATCCCGCGCCACCGCGATCCTTTGGGCGGGCGGCGCCATCCGCGTGCCCAGAGCCAAGACCTTGCTGCCCGACGCATTCGCCGCGCCCCGCAGCGCATCGAGATCGACATGACCGGCCAGCATGGCCGCATAATCGCGGATCGCCGCCTCGAGCGAAGGATGCTCGGCTGCCTGAACCAGCCCCAGATGTCGCTCGGCCAGAGTCAGATCGGCGCGGCGCGGCAGGCAGCCGAAAACCGTGATTCCCGCTTGCGCCATCGCATGGCGCAGCAGGCTTTCGTGGCGCGGCGAGTTCACGCGGTTGAGGATCACCCCCGCAAAGGGCAAGCCCGTTTCCAGCGTCGCGAAGCCAAGCGCCGTTGCCGCCGCAGATTGTGCCTGACCCGAGGCGTCGATCACCAGCACCACCGGCCAGCCCATGCGCCGCGCGATGCTGGCGCTCGAGCCGTTGGAATAGGCTCCGGCGGCGATCACCCCGTCGTAAAGCCCCATAGAGCCCTCGGCGATGACCAGATCCGCGCCGCGCGCCGAGAGGCTCAGGGCGTCGAGCATCGCCCCCTCCATCGCCCAGCCGTCGAGGTTGAGGCTCTCGCGTCCCGAAGCCGCGCGGTGAAAGGCGGGGTCGATGTAGTCGGGGCCGCATTTGAAGGGCTGCACCGTCAGGCCGCGGTCGCGAAAGGCCCGCAGGAGGCCCAGGATCACCGTGGTCTTGCCGGTGCCGGAGGCGGGGGCGGCGATCAACAGGCCCGCGGTCATGCCGTGCCCTCGGGGAAACGCGGCTCGGCGCCGTTGGGACGGAAGCGGCGGTCGTAATCGCCGGCGTAAAGGCGGCTTTCGAGAAAGTCTTCGGGCTCGGCCGCAAGGGTTTCGCCGACAAGGATCAGCGCGGTCCGCTCGGCCCCCGAGGCGGCTATCGCGGCAAGATCGGCGAGTGTGCCGCGCGCGATCTGCTGGTCGGGCCAGCTCGCGCGCCAGACCACGGCCACCGGACAATCCGCGCCGTAATGGGGCAAAAGGCGTGACTGCACCTCGGCCGCGACATGGATCGAAAGGTGGATCGCAAGGGTGGCGCGGCTTTGGGCAAAGGTTTCGAGCCGCTCGGTCTCGGGCATGGCGGTAGCGCGGCCCGACACCCGCGTCAGGATCACCGATTGGGCGCGGCCGGGCAGTGTCAGCTCGACCCCGAGCGCGGCCGAGGCCGCCGCAAAGGACGGAACGCCCGGCGTCACATCATAGGGGATCGCCAGCGCACGCAGACGGCGCAGCTGTTCGCCCATGGCCGACCAGACCGACAGGTCCCCCGAGTGAAGCCGCGCAATATCATGGCCTTGCGCATGGGAATCCCTGATTTCCGCGATGATCTCGTCCAGCGACATCGGCGCGGTGTTGATGATGCGCGCGCCTTGCGGACAATGGTCGAGCACCTCGGACGGGATCAGGGAACCCGCGTAAAGGCAGACCGGCGAAGCGGCGATCAGACGCGCGGCGCGCAGGGTCAGAAGATCGGGCGCGCCGGGGCCTGCGCCGATGAAATGGACGGTCATAGGGGCTTCCTTTCGGCGAAAGCGATGGTGGCGCGGCCGTTCGGGCAGACGAGGCGCGGGCCGAGAAGACGGGCGCCGGTTCCGGCGGCGACCAGCGCGCAAGCCTCGGCCAGAGAGCCGGTGGCGAAGCGTGCGATCTGGTCGGGCGAGCGGGTCGGGGTCGGGATGCCGGCAATTGCCTGCCCCGCGATCGGGGTCAGCGGCAGAGCGGTTTTGTCGCACAATTCGCGCAAAGCGGCGTGGCCCGCCTTGTCCGAAAGCGTGGCGAGCCCCGCGACGGGGGCGGGGGCCAAGGCGAGCAGCGCCTCGAGATCGGCAAGGCAGGCACCGGCGCGCAAACCGATCCCAGCGATCAGCCGCGCGCTCATAATGTCGTCACCCATTGCGTGACGGGGCGGGCGCTTTTCCAGCCGCGCATCGGCCCGAGAGGCTGCACCTCGGAGAGATCGAAGCGCATCAGCCTCCCGCCCTTGGCCGCGAGCGCGATCAGCAGGGCCTCGGTCTCGAGGGTGACGGCATTGACCACCAGCCGCGCGCCTTCGGCATGGCGGCAAAGCGCCTCGAAGAGGGGCTGCGAAAAGCCGCCGCCGACGAAAACCGCATCGGCGCGCGGCAGGTCTCCGATACGGCCGAGATGGTCGCCCTGCGTCAGGCTCATCCGCGCGCCAAGCCCGAAAGCGGCGATATTCGCGGCGATATTGGCGGCGCGGTCGGCACGGGTCTCGACGGCGGTGGCGCGGCCGCCCAGACGGCACCATTCGATCGCGACCGAGCCGCTGCCCGCCCCGAGATCCCAGAGCATCTCGTTTTCGCGCGGAGCAAGCGCGGCCAGGGTCACGGCGCGAATGGCCGCTTTGGTGATCTGGCCGTCATGGGCATAGCTCGTCTCGGGGCGACCGGCGGCCCGCGAAAGACCGCCCCCCGCCATGACCGCGACTGCCACCGCGACCGGCGCGGCAAAGCTGTCGCCGGCGCGATAGGGCAGGATGCGCTGATGCGGCCCGCCCAGCCGTTCGAGCACGGTGATCTCGGCGGTGATCTCCCATGCAGCCAGCTGGCGGGCGAGCTGATGGGGCGCTTGCGCATCGCGCATCAAGAGGATCAGCCGCGCATCGGGCACAAGATCTTCGCGGATGGTTTGCGCGGGCGCGGCGTGGAGCGCGCGGCACAGGCAATCCTCGAGCGGCCAGCCGAGCGCATTGGCTGCCAGCGCGAAGGTCGAGGGCGCGGGCAGGCTGAGCCATTCGCCCTTGGGCAGCGCCTGCGCCAAAGCGCGGCCCGCGCCGAAATGGAACGGATCGCCCGAGGCCAGCACCACGCTCGGGCGGCCGCGTTCGGCCAGAACCGGCGCGATCGAAAAGGGCAGGGGCCATGCCCGCCCCCGGGCACCCGCGCCGACGAGTTCGAGGTGACGCGGGCCGCCGAAAATGGTACTGGCCTCGTCGAGCGCGCGGCGGGCGCGGGGCGAAAGCCCCTCGATCCCGTCTTCCTGCAAGCCGATGATTGTAAGCCAAGCCTTGGCGGGAGCATCCATGTCACGCATCCTTCTTCTGGGCGGCACCACCGAGGCGGGCGCTTTGGCGCAGGCCTTGGCGGGCGCGGGGATCGCGGCGGTCTATTCCTATGCCGGAGCGGTTGCCGCGCCGCGCAGCCAGCCTCTTCCGGTGCGCGTGGGGGGCTTCGGCGGCATCGCGGGGCTTTGTGCCTATTGCCGCGCGGAAGGGATCGGCGCGATCATCGATGCGACCCATCCTTTCGCCGCGCAGATGAGCAATCACGCGGTCGCCGCGGCAGCTGCGCTCGGCCTGCCGCTGGCCGCGCTGGAGCGCCCGCCTTGGCAGCCGGTTGCGGGCGACCGCTGGATCGGGGTCGCCTCGATGGCCGAGGCAGCGCAGCATCTGGTCGGGAGGCGCGTCTTTCTGGGGATCGGACGCAACGAGCTGGCGGCCTTCGGCGGGGGGGACGGCGCACAGGCCGGCAGCGGTCCGCGCGCGCGCCGCTTTCTCTTGCGGCTGGTCGATCCGCCGCAAAGCCCCCCTTTGGCCAATGCCGATTGGGTGGTGGCGCGCGGCCCCTTCACGCTCGCGGGCGATCTCGCGCTTTTGCGTGCCCATGACATCACCTGCATCGTCAGCAAAAATGCGGGCGGCAGCGGCGCTTATGCCAAGATCGAGGCGGCCCGCGCCTTGTCCCTGCCGGTGGTCATGGTCGCGCGTCCGCAGATCGCGCCGCGCCTGAGCTTTGCGACCGTGGCCGGCGTGATGGGCTGGCTGGCGCAGGGGGCGGCTTTGGGCGCGGCTCATAATGCGGGCCAGCTGCGCGGCGTATAAACCCAGTCGCGCCCCTTGCCCGCAATGCGGCGCGTCTCGGGATTTCCGACCAGAACGACGGTGCGCATATCGGCCATCGTGTCGCGGGCTTCGGCCAATGTCGTTACGGTGATCTCTTCTTGGGGTGTCGAGACGGCGCGGGCGAAGATCACGATGCGTTCGGGCTCGCAGGTCTCGCGCAGAACGTCGAGGGCGCGGGCAAAGCCGTCGGGGCGCGATGCCGAGCGTGGGTTGTAAAAGCCCATGGCAAAGCCGCCCAAAGCGGCATGACGGATGCGGTGGCGAATGGTCTCGGCGGGCTTGAGATTGTCCGACAGGTTGATCGCGCAGAAATCATGGCCCAAAGGTGCGCCGATCCGCGCTGCCGCCGCCAGCATGGCGGTGATGCCGGGGATGACCGCGATCTCGGGATGGGTTTGGGGGGCGAGATCCTCGAGCACCTCGAAAACCGCCGCGGCCATCGCGAAAACCCCCGGATCCCCCGAGGAGACCACAACCACGCGCCCGCCCGCCTGCGCCAGAGCGATCGCATGGCGGGCGCGGTCCAGTTCCTCGCGGTTGTCGCTTTCATGCAGCCTCAGACCCGCGCGGGGCGCAAGGCGGCGCAGATAGGGGATATAGCCCAAAGCATCGGTTGCCTGCGCCAAAGCCGCATCGGCTTCGGGGACGATCAGCCCTTCGGCGCCGGGACCGGTCCCGAGGATGGTCAATGTCCCGCTCACGACCGCACCTCGCGCATCGGGCGGCGGCCGTTGCCGTGGAGAATGACGGTCGCGAAATAGGGGCATTCTTCGGGGCCTGCCTCGGTCAGGGGCAGGACGCGCTGTCCCTCCATCGTGCCCTTGATGCACAGCCATGCGTCCTCCAGCCGGCCCGCGCGGCTCAGGGCCGCCCGCAACCGCGGCAGGTTGCGCCCGATCTTCATGATCACGGCGGCATCGCTATCGGCGAGGCGGCGGGCCAGCTCGGCCTCGGGGAGCGTCGCAGGCAGGACGGTCAGCACATCGTCGCCCCAGGTCACGGGCAGGCCGGTCGCGGTCCAGCAACCCGACATGCCGGTGATGCCGGGGATGATCTCGATCGGCACGCGGTCCTGCAGGCGGGCGTGCAAGTGCATGAAGGAGCCGTAAAAGAAGGGGTCGCCCTCGCAGAGCACGACGACATCCTGCGCGGCGGCAAGCGCGGCCAGCCTGTCGGCCCAGAGGTCGTAGAAATCGGCCAGCAGCGCGCGGTATTCCGGCGAGGCAAAGGGCAGCTCGGTCGTGACGGGATATTCCATCGCATGTTCGGCGGCCTCGGGGTGAAGCATCCCCTCGACGATCATGCGCGCCATGCCCTTGCGGCCGGGTTTGCGGAAATAGGCGATCTGGCGGGCATTCCCGATCGCGCGGGCGCTGCGCAGGCTCATGAGGTCCTGTGCGCCGGGGCCGAGCCCCGCACAGATGATGCGGCCCATCACTCTTTCTCCGAGGCGAGCGCGTTCACCGCGGCAACCGTCACCGCCGATCCGCCCAGCCTGCCGGTGACCACAAGGGCGGGGACGGGCGGGGCGGCAATCAGCGCGGCTTTGGATTCGGCGGCACCGACAAATCCGACCGGACAGCCGATGATCGCGGCGGGGCGCGGGCAATCGGGATCGGTCAGCATGTTCAGCAGATGGAAAAGCGCGGTCGGCGCATTGCCGATCGCCACCACCGCGCCCGCGAGATGGGGCCGCCACAATTCGAGCGCCGCCGCCGAGCGCGTATTGCCCATTGCTGCCGCCATCGCCGGAACGCGGGGGTCGTTCAACGTGCAGATGACCGCATTCTCCGCCGGAAGCCGCGCCCGCGTGATCCCTTCGGAGACCATGCGCGCATCGCAAAGCACCGGTGCGCCCGCCTTGAGCGCCGCCGCTGCCGCCGCGCCGAAACCGGGGGTGAAGGCGATCTCGCGCTCGATCCCGACCAGCCCTGAAGCATGGATCATGCGCACCGCGGCGCGTTCCTCGATCGGGGGAAAACGCGCCAGATCGGCCTCGGCGCGGATGATCGCGAAGGATTGGTCATAGATCGTCTGACCGTTGGTTTCATAGCTGTGGAGCATGGTATTATCCGCTGGGGGAAAGGGTAAAAGGACGGGGGGCGCGGGGTCGGAGGTCGCGAATGCGAAGCCCGCAGGGCTGGCGGTCAGAACCAGGCCGGCCCTTTTGCCGCCACCCGCACAATGTTTGGCGCAGCCCGAGACAAGGAGGCTCTCCCCGCGCCCGAGCGTCGCCGCCAGCCGTCGGGCCAGCCCCCGCGTCGGTGCATGGGCCTGCGCACAGGCGGGCGCGCCGACACAGGCCTGAACGCGGGCCAGCGGCGCGTCGGGGGTAGAGATCAGCGCGGGATGATCGAGCTTTCGTCCAAGTGCGATCATGCGCCAAGGGGTCAGGACGATCGGGCCGGTTTCGGCGGCCAGAGCAAGCAGATCGGCATCCAGCGCCCCGAAGGCCGCAGCATGAAGAACGCTGTCGCCAAAGCGGCCGGCTTGGGGCGTGATTGCAAGAACCGGCGAAAGGCTTTCGTCCAAGGTCGTGCCTTGAGTGTCAAAGCTCTCGGTTATCGCGCCCGGCCAGTCGCGCATCCTGCCGCGGCCCGAACTGATGCCGTTTGCGCAAAAGGCGCTCAGGATGGCCGAAAGATGCCCTGCCAGATCGGCGCGGTTGGTGGGAATGCCCTGCGCGCGGCCATCGATGCGCAGCAAAAGCCGCGTCTCGCCCTGCCTATCGGGCGGTCTCGCGGCGCGTTCGAGACGCAGATCGGCGGGGCAATCGGCCAGCAGCCGCGCGGCACCGCAGTCGATGACGAGCCCGAATTTCGCGGGCAGATCGGGAAAGGCCGCAAGAACCGCCGCGCAGTCGCGGGCGAGCCCCCCGGGGTCGGAGCCATCCTCCTGCCCGAGCTGCGGCGCGATGGTGATCGCCGCAAGCGCGCCGCCCTGCGCCAGTCCGATGCGGTCCAAAGCCGCGCCTGCCTCGGCGAGACGGTCCCTGGCGATGCCGCGCAATTGCAGCGCGCCGCGGTTGGTCAGATCGAGTTGCCCGTTGCCCAGTTCCCGCGCAACCGCAGCGATCGCCGCGGCCTGTTGCGCCGTCAGGATGCCGCCGAAGGGTTTGAGCCGCAAAAGCCAGCCGTCGCCGCTTTCCATCGGGCGGCCCGGCGCGGGGCACCAGCCCTTGACGATATAGCCCCGATCAGGCGGGCGTACGGTCATCGTCGCCTCCGTCGATCATGGCCAGAACGGCATTATGGCGACTGTTCCAATGGCCCGAGCGGCGCAGATCGCGCAAAATCTCCATCATTCGCGCCAAAGCCTGCGGGTTCTCGCGCGACATGAAATCCGCAACGTGATCGTCGAGCAGGGTCGCGCCGGCGAAAGCGTCGAAAAGATGCGGCGGCACCCGACCGGTCAGCCGCGCGAAAGCCGCGAGGTGATCGAGCGAGGCGGCAATCTCGCCCGCGCCCCGCGCACCGTGGCGCAGCATCGAGCCGATCCATTGCGGCGAGGCCGCGCGGCTATGGATGATACGGGCAAGCTCCACGCCGATCTCGCGCAAGGTCACGCGGTCCTCGCGGGTGTTGTCGAGATGATAAAGCGCGGCATCATGGTCGAGCAGGCGCAGCGCGGCGGAAATCCCGCCGATATGGGCGGCGTAATCCTCGGCCATCAGCAGGTCGGTTTCGGGTAGATCCTGACTGTGCAGATGCGCCGAAAGCCCGCCCAAAGCAGCGCGCAGACCGGCGGCATCGGGGATCGCACCGCCTTGGCCGTCATGGCGGAAAGCCCCGTTTTCGAGCCATGCCGCGCCGATGCGTTCGGGGCTTTCGTCAAGCGCGATCCCCGTGCCGTAGACCCCGTCCCTCGGGCCGAAGACCCGCGCGGTGCTCGTGCCGTAAGGATTGTCGGCAGGCGTCTCGATCCCGTTTTCCACGCGGGCGGCCAACATTCTGGCCCCGAGCGTGAAAAGCTGGATCAGCACCGGAAAACTGTCGCGAAACAGACCTGATATCTTGAGGATGCAGCCGATCCGCGGACGCCCCAGCAACGAGAGCGGCACGACCTCCAGCCCTGTCACCCGACCCGTGCCCGCATCGCGCAACACCGAAAGCCCCGCCAGCGCCAGCGCCATCGCGAAATCCTCGCCGCCTGTGCGCATCGTGGCCGAACCCCAGAGATCGATCATCACCGATTGCGGCCAGTCGCCGTGATCTTGCAGATAGCTGCGGATGAACTCCTCGGCCATGGCGCGTCCCTTGGCCTCGGCCTCGGGCGAGGGCAGGGCGCGGGGATCGACCGCGTAAAGGTTGCGGCCCGTGGGGGCGACATCGCGCGCGCCGCGCCACGGGCTGCCCGACGGGCCGGGCGCGACATGGCGGCCCGCCAAAGCGCGGGCAAGCCCCTCGACCTCGCCCTCGGCCGCGCCCCAGATATGGAGCCCGTCGGTATAGCGGCTTTCCTTGAGCTCGCAGACGAAACGGTCGAGCGAGCCGAGCGCTTCGGGCGCTGCCGCAGGATCAAGCCCGAGTTCGGCGAAAAGGCCTAAGGCCTCGGCCTCGTCGCGGATCATGTCGGCCAAGCGGTCGCGGCGCGCGGGATCGATGCCGTCGGCCAAGGCATAGCGGTCGAGCATCTGCTCGAGGCTGACGAATTTCTCCGGCAGCTGCGCGGGTTTGAGCGGCGGGGGCATATGGCCGAGCGTCAGCGCGCCCAGCCGGCGGCGCGCCTGTGCGGCTTCGCCCGGATCGTTGACGATGAAGGGATAGATCACCGGCAGCGCGCCGGTCAGCGCCTCGGGCCAGCAAGTCCGAGACTGCGCGACGGCCTTGCCCGGCAGCCATTCGAGCGTGCCATGCGCCCCGAGATGGAGGATCGCTTTCACGCGGGTCGCAAGCCAAAGATAGAAGGCGACATAGGCATGGCGGGGCGGGGCGGAGAGGTCGTGATAGCCGCTCTCGCGATCCGCGATCCGGCCGCGCTCGGGCTGGAGCGCGACGAGATGCGAACCCTGCGCCACGGCGTGGAAATGGACCGCGCCGCCGTGGATCTGTGGGTCCTCCTCGGGCGTGCCCCAATGGTCGCGGAGCGATTTGCGCAGCTCTTTGGGTAGTCGGGCCAAGGCTTTGCGGTAGTCGGCGAGCGGCCAGTGCAGGGTGCGGTTGCGCAAAAGGGGTGCGAGTGCCTCGGGCTCTTCGCCCAAACCACGCAAGATCGCCTCCGCCGAAAGCGTGGCATCGAGGCCGACCGCATGGGCATCCAGCCACGGCTTGCCCGGATAGGTCGAAAGCACCAAAGCCAGTGCGGGCGCAGGCGCAGGTGCGGGCTCGGGTTGCAATGCGCACCAGCCCAGCACCCGCGCGGCCAACGCCGCGATCCGGTCGGGCAGCGGGTGGTGGCGGGGGAGCGCGATTTGCAGATCGGGGTCATGGCGTCCTGCCTCTTTGACCGAGATGATCTGCGCGGGAACGCGGCCGTCGACCTCGGGCAGAACGACATGCATCGCCATATCGGCCGGCGACAGGCCGCGGCTGCTCTCGGCCCAAAGACGCGCCTCGGCGGTCGACAGTACCGCCTGGAAAACCGGCGGGCCGGAGCGGAGGGCACAATCGGGATCGCCGCTCGAGAAGGCGGTGGTATTGACCACGGCAAGCGGCGGATTTTCGGCAAAAGCCGCATGCAGGAAGCGCTGCGCTTCTGCCGATTTCAGCGAGGGCAGGAAGATCCCCTGCGCCGTGACGCCTTTGGCCGCGAAAGCCGCGATCAGCGCATGGATCGGGGCGATGTCGCCCGCAAGGAGCCACGCGCGGTAGAAGGGAATGGCGATCCAGCCTTGCGCCCTCTTCGTGGCGGAGCTTTGCGGGTCCAGCCAGCCCGCTTCGGGCAAGGGTTCGGGCAAAGGCTGGGCGAGGGGATCGGTCTCGGCCGCGAACTCTCCACCCGCCAAAAGCCGCAGCGCGGCGGCTGCCGCCTCGACCCCGCCGATCGCGCAAAGCCGGTTCAGCCGGTGCCACAGGGCGGCATCGACATTCGACAGGCCCATCAGCCCCGCATCCACGCCCCCGTCGCCGCGCAAAAGCACTAGCCGGATGCCGCGACGGCGGGCGAGATCCTGCAGGGCCATGACTCCGTGGGGCCAATAGCTCTGCCCGCCCAGAAGCCGCACCAGAATGGCGCGTGCGCCCGAAAGCGTGGCCTCGATATACTGATCGACCGAGACCGGATGCGTCAGCCGTGCCAGCGGCGCGAGGCGAAGCGGGGGCAGATGCTCCCGCCCGTCGTGCCAAGCCTGGGCAAAGGCCCCAAGATCGCTGTCGGAAAAGGACAACACGGCAAGATCCGCGGGGCTTTGCCCGAGATCTTGCGGCGTGGCGCTTTCTTCAAGCCCGCCCTTTTCGCGAAAGACGACATGCATCAGCCGACAAGCACCTTGCGGATGGCGGCGGGGTCGATGTCGTGATGCTCGGCGATCACCACGAGCTGCGAATGGCGCGGACCCCGCCACGGCTGGTCGTATTGGTGGCGCACCCGCGCTCCGACGGCCTGCACCAAAAGCCGCATCGGCTTGCCCGCAACCGCGACATGACCTTTGACACGCAGGATATGCTGCTCGCGGGCAAGGCGCTCGATGCGGGCGGCCA
Source organism: Paracoccus cavernae (assembly GCF_042430175.1). Classification (NCBI taxonomy): domain Bacteria; kingdom Pseudomonadati; phylum Pseudomonadota; class Alphaproteobacteria; order Rhodobacterales; family Paracoccaceae; genus Paracoccus; species Paracoccus cavernae. The sequence continues at coordinate 203,970 of NZ_JBHMDZ010000002.1, forward strand.
GATCGGCGGGATCGGTGATCTCGGGGAGATCGACCACGATGCTTTCGAAATCCTCGTGTTCGTGATCGTCGGCCCCGTCGTGATGCGAGGGGCGCGCGGCCAGATCGTCCTCGGCCTTGGCCTCGAGCCCGAGGATCACGCGCGGATCGATCACACCTTCGCTGATCTCGATCACCGGCAGGCTGCGCTGGGCGATCGCGGCAAGGCGGGTGCGGGCTGCGGCTTTGACCGCCTCGCTTGCGAGATCGGCTTTGGTCAAAAGCACGATATCGGCGCAGTTGACCTGATCCTCGAAAACCTCGGCCAGCGGGCTGTCGTGACCGGAGCCTTCGGTCTCGCCCTCGTCAAAGGCGCCTGCGGCCAAGGCCTCGCTGTCGGCCAAAGCGATCACCCCGTCGACGGTAATGCGCGAGCGGATCGCAGGCCAGTCGAAGGCCTTGAGGAGAGGCTTGGGCAGAGCCAGGCCCGAGGTCTCGATCAGGATGTGGTCGGGCGGCTCGGGCAGGGCCAGAAGTTGCTCCATCGCGGGCAGGAAGTCGTCGGCAACCGTGCAGCAGATGCAGCCGTTCGCCAGTTCGAGGATGTTGTTTTCGGGGCAATCGCTGCTGGCGCAGGATTTCAGGATCTCGCCGTCGACGCCGGCTGTGCCGAATTCGTTGACCAGAACCGCCAGCCTTTTGCCGCCGGCATTGCCGATCAGATGGCGGATCAGCGTGGTTTTCCCCGCGCCGAGAAAGCCCGTGATCACGGTAACGGGGGTTTTGGCGAGAGTTCGGGTGCGGGTTTCGGCAACAGTGCCGGAAAGCGGGGCGGTCGTCGGAAAAGTCATGCCGGATCCTTTGCGGGGCTGGGCGCAAGCGGGGTTGCAATAAGGGAGGGGGCGGGAAGCGGCGGGATGCGCGCGACGGTATTCTTGCGAAAGAGTGCCGAGCGTTCGCGCCACGGCACGATCCCGTCTTCGCTGTCGCGGTATTGGCGCGCCATGGTGGCGACCTCGCCGGCGTCGTCGGGGGCAAGGCCGCCCTGAACATAGCTCCATGCGCCGGGGCGGCTCAGCGCGACGGCGCAGCCCTCGGCGCAGGCCTGAAGGCAGGAGGCGGGGACGATGCGGATGCCTTCGGGCAGGTCTCCTGCCGCGACCGCCGCCAAAAGGCGCGCGCCGGGCACGATGCCGTCCTCGGGCACGGGCTGGCCCATGCGGCAGGTCTGGCAGATGTACAGCGTGGTTTCCACAAGCGCCCCTTCGGTTTTGCGAAAGGGCGGGCGGAGGGGGCAAGGGCGGGTGGTCCGATGCCATCCATCCGCGGCACACCCCGTCCGCATCATTGGTTATCTCGCAAAGGCAGGTCTCCCGGCTTGCGGATCTGGGCACGGGGCCCGCGCTTCTCCTGCCTTCCCGGGACAGGCCCAGTGGCGGTGGAGAAGCTCTCCGGTCACGGTCGCGGGGGCGGCTGCACTCGGGCCTTCGGACGCGCGTTTGACGCGGCGCTGTCGGGCTTGGTGCATTCCCTCTTAGCCTGTGTCGCCACAGGAACCATTGCCCGCCCTTGATGCCGCCAAGCCGCGCGCCAAGTCAAGCCGCGTTCGGGTTGCCGATTGGTGCCGGTGGTGTCGGGCCCGCATTCCGCCCCCGCCGGACCAGCGCTGCGGGCTTGCCAGAGGGGCGCGTGCCGGACTAGGCAGAAAGGCGAATCCCTCTCCGGCCAAGGCCGGAACGTTGCGGCAAACCCGTCCGGAAAAGGTTGATACTCGACATGATGAATGACGCGCAACATGCGGAAAAAATGCAAAAAATCAAAGCTGCAAAGGATCGCGTCAACGAGGAGCGTCAAGGCGAGAAGGGCCTGATCATCGTTCATACCGGCGCGGGCAAAGGCAAGTCATCCTCGGCTTTCGGCATGGTCATGCGCGCCATCGCCCACGAGATGCCCTGCGCCGTCGTCCAATTCATCAAAGGCAGCCGCGAGACCGGCGAGCGCCGCCTGCTGACCACCCATTTCCCGCATCTGTGCCAGTTCCACACGATGGGCGAAGGCTTCACTTGGGAGGTTCAGGACCGCGCCCGCGACATTGCTGCGGCGCAGGCGGGTTGGGAGAAAGCCAAATCCCTGATCCGCGATCCGGCGATCCGGTTTGTGCTACTCGACGAGATCAATATCGCCTTGCGCAACGACTACCTTGATCCGGCCGAGGTCTGCGCCTTCCTGCGCGACGAAAAGCCTGCGATGACGCATGTCGTGCTGACCGGCCGCAATGCCAAGCCCGAGCTGGTCGAACTGGCCGATCTCGTGACCGAAATGGCGCTGGTGAAACATCCGTGGCGGGCGGGGATCAAGGGGCAGGCGGGGATCGAATTCTGATGCCCGCGCTGATGATCCAAGGCACCGGCTCGAATGTCGGGAAGTCGCTGATCGTCGCGGGGATCTGCCGCGCCTTGCGCCGCCGCGGGCTTTCGGTCGCGCCGTTCAAGCCGCAAAACATGTCGAACAATGCCGCCGTGACCGCCGATGGCGGCGAGATCGGGCGGGCGCAGGCGCTGCAGGCGCGCGCGGCGGGGCTTGCGCCCCACAGCGACATGAACCCCGTCCTTTTGAAGCCGGAAAGCGAGATGGGCGCGCAGGTGATCGTGCAGGGCAAGCGGCTCGGTGCTTTTCGCGCGCGCGATTACTGGGGGATGAAGGCCGATCTGATGGCGGCGGTGCTCGAAAGCTTTCGCCGCCTCGAAGCCGCCCATGACATCGTGATCGTCGAGGGCGCGGGCAGCGCGTCGGAAGTCAATCTGCGGGCGAGCGATATCGCCAATATGGGGTTTGCCCAAGCTGTGGGCCTGCCGGTTTTTCTTGTCGGCGACATTGATCGCGGCGGGGTGATCGCGCAGATCGCGGGCACGAAAACGGTTATCGCGCCCGACGATGCAGCGCGGATAAAAGGCTTCATCGTCAACAAGTTCCGCGGCGATCCGCAGTTGTTCGATGCGGGCTATCAAGCGATTGCCGCGCTTTCGGGCTGGGAGGGGATGGGCGTGGTTCCGGCCTTCCCCGAGGCCCGTCTTCTGCCCGCCGAGGATGCGCAGGACATCGAAGGAAATTCGGGTCGGGGCGCGGTTCGCGGGGCGTTGAAAATCGGCTGGCTCGTGCTGTCGCGGGTCGCGAATTTCGACGATCTCGACCCTCTGGCGGCCGAGCCGGCCGTCGATCTGGTCGCGATCCGCGCCGGTGAGGCGATCCCCGGCGATCTGGATCTTGTGATCGTTCCGGGCAGCAAATCGACGCGCGGGGATCTCGCCTTTCTGCGGGCGCAGGGCTGGGATATCGACCTCGCCGCCCATCACCGGCGCGGCGGCCGCATTCTGGGGGTCTGCGGTGGCTACCAGATGCTCGGGACGATGATCCATGATCCCGAAGGGCTCGAAGGGGAAGCGGGCAGCAGCGCGGGGCTGGGACTTTTGTCGGTCGAAACGGTGCTGCAATCGGGCAAGGTTCTGCGCGAGGTCAGGGCGCACCACGAGGCGAGCGGTGCCGCGATGCGGGGCTACGAGATCCATCTGGGCGAGACCACTGGCCCCGATCGCGCGCGGCCCTTTGCGCGGATCGGGCAAACTCAAGGGTCTTCGCCGGAAGGCGCGGTTTCCCGCGATGGCCGTGTCGAGGGCAGCTATCTTCACGGGTTGTTTGCCGATGACGGTTTCCGCGCGGCCTATCTCGGCGGCTTCGGTGCGGTCTCGGATCTGGCCTATGACGCCAAAATCGACGCGGTTCTTGATGCTTTGGCCGACCATCTCGAGAGCCATCTCGCTCTGGACCGCATGCTCGCGCTGGCGGGAGTGGAACCTTAACCGCACCCCAGATGCAGGGCGAGCGGCCGGTCATGGAGCGGGGCAAAGCACGCGACCGTTCGGGCGTGATCGGCCGCGAGCTGGCGCAACAGGCAGCGCAGCATCAGACGCGGCGCCTTGCGGAACTCGGCTCTCTCGGGTGCGGCGCCGCTCAGGATCAGGTCCCGCAACTCGTGCTGTTGCGCGCGATAGGCATGGCCGAAATGCTCGGCAAAAGGATGGGGGCCGAGGCTCGCGCGTTTCGCGGCGGCAATGCCCGCAAGCGCGAAACCTTCCGGCAGTTGCAGATGGCGCGGGAGGAGCTCGGGGCCGGTCGCGCCGCATTTGAGCAGGATCAGGCCGAAATTGCACGATGCGGGCAGGCTTGAAATCGTCTCGTAGGCCTGAACGCGGTAATCGCGGTCAACCGGAAAGGGCGGGGTTTGCAGCGTGAGGGCCGACAGCGCGGGGCCGGTCGCGAAGCTCCAGCCGCATTGCGCCAAACGATCGGCCAGCGCCCCTGTCAGAGGCGCCGGCCTGAGTTGCGAGAGGCTTTCCGCCACGGCTCAGGCGGTGCGTTTGGGCAGGACCAGCGTGAAAAGGACCAGCCCGAGAACGACCCAGCCCACGAGGCCCACGCCCAAGGCGCGGCTCGCGAATTCCGAGGCGAGTTCCGGCGGAGCGGGACCTTCGAACACATGGACCGCCGGTGCGCCGATCACATGGGGGGCCGCGATCAGGGCGATGGCCGGAGCCCATGCCCGCCAGCTTGTGCCGAAAGCGATGAGCCAGAGCCCGAGGCCGGAGGCGAGCACGGTCGCACCCCACCAGAGCTGGCGTTGGCCGAGATCGGCGGCGGACATGCCCGGCAGCTCGGGTGCAAGTCCCAAGGCGGGGAGGAATTGCACCGCGAGAAAGCCCGCAAGGCCCCAAAGCATCCCGTCGCGCGGCCGCAGGTTTTGGCCGCGACCCAATGCGATCAGCAGAACGGCAAGGCCGAGCAGCCCATATCCCGCATAGATCAGGATCGAGAACAAGACCGTCAGCGCGTCGCGCTTGAGGTCAATGCCGCCGGACACCCCTTCATCAGCCGCGGGGGCTGCTGTCGGCGCGGTTTGGTCCGCAGCGTGGTCGGCCGCATGGTCATGGGGCTGCGCCCCGTCCTCTGCCTCGCCGTGGTGGTGGGGCGCGGCGCTTGCGAAATGGACGCGCTCGCCACCCTCGTAAAGCTCGGCGTGCAAAAGCACCGGCTGGACAAGCCACAGCTGCAACAGGGCGGCAATCAGCCCTGCAGCAGCGCCAGCGATCAAGGCGCTGGACAAAGATTTCAGATCCATGTGCGGTTAGTGGCAGGGATAGCCGGCCGCATGGCGCAGGTCATGGGCCGCATCATGCAAGGTTTCGGATTGGGCAATGCCCGAGAGGAAAACGAGGCCCAAACCAAGGACCGTGGCCAGAATGATCGTGGCCCGCGGGCTCGATTGTTCGGCGGAAGTTACGGCATTTGCCGTTGCGATCATACGCGACATGTCAGCTCCTTTCCGTCACACCCGACGGAGGTTGATTGATCGTCAGAGATCGGTCTCCTGACTCGCGGATCATCATGCTCGCGGCCTTCCCAGTGCGTGGCACCAGTGGCTTTCTCGCTGCATTCTCCGCTCACAGTCGCGGGGGCGGTCGGGTTCGAAACCCAGTTCCCATGTTGCAAGCAACATCTCTGACCAAGCGACTATGTGGCGGTCGCTGTCCGGTTGCAAGCCTTATGCCGTCGAAGGCGGGCATTTGCTCTGGTGCTCTCGGGAGGCACAAATGAAAACTCCGGCCGCAGCGGGCCGGAGCAAGATCTTGCGCGGTGGGCGTTCTCAGCCCGAGATCGCGTTCAGCCCGAGGAAGATGATCGCCGACAGCACCGCGGCGGCGGGCAGGGTCACGACCCAGGCGGTCGCGATCGTCGTGACATGGGTGCGGCGCACCAGTTTGCGGCGGCGGCGCTCTTCGGGGCCGAGCTGGTCTTCGACCGGCATGGCGACGCGGGCCTTGCGCAGGCGGCGCTCGGCATCCCATTCGCGGAAGAAACCCACGCCGAAAATCGCGCCGACCGCGATATGGGTCGAGCTGACCGGCAGGCCCATGCCGCTTGCCACGATCACCGTCAGCGCCGCCGAAAGCGCGACGCAGAAGGCGCGCATCGGGTTGAGCTTGGTGATCTGGCTTCCGACCATGCGGATCAGTTTCGGACCGAAGAGGAACAGTCCGAACGAGATCCCGAAGGCCCCGATGAGCATGACCCACAGCGGGATGCTGACGTTTTCCGTGACCGCACCCGATTGGGCCGCCTCGACGATGGCGGCCAACGGGCCGACGGCATTGGCGACATCGTTCGCACCATGAGCAAAGCTCAGCATCGCGGCCGAGACGACGAGCGGGATGCCGAAAAGCGGCTTGAGCGATTTGTTGCGGTTCTCCGCGCCTTCGGACTGGCGACGGATCACGGGGATCATGATCAGCCAGGTCGCGATGCCGATGCCGAGGCCGATCAGCAGGCTGCCCGTCAGCGTGACCTCGATCAGCTGGCGCAGGCCCTTGAGAGCGAGATAGCTCGAGAAGGTGCCCGCCATGATCCCGACCAGAACCGGCACCCACAGGCGCGCGGCGGCGATCTTGTCGTCGCGGTAGACGATCTGGGATTTGATGAACCACAGGAAGGCGGCCGCAATCGCGCCGCCAAGCAGGGGCGAGATCACCCAGCTTGCCGCGATGGTGGTGACATTGCCCCAGTTCACCGCGCCGAAACCGGCAGCCGCGATGCCTGCGCCCATGACGCCGCCCACCACCGAATGCGTGGTCGAGACCGGCGCGCCGATCCAGGTCGCAAGGTTCACCCAAAGCGCCGAAGACAGCAGCGCCGCCATCATTGCCCAGATGAAGGTCGCCTGCGTGCCGATGCTTTCGGGCGCGACGATGCCGCGCGAGATCGTGGTGACGACATCGCCGCCCGCAATCAGCGCACCCGCGCTTTCAAAGACCGCCGCGATGATGATCGCGCCGCCCATGGTCAGCGCATTGGCCCCGACTGCCGGACCCATATTGTTGGCCACGTCGTTGGCGCCGATATTGAGCGCCATATAGGCCCCGAAGATCGCCGCGACGACGACGATCATCACATTGTTGGAATGCCCCAGAAGGACCGCTGCGACCAATCCGGCCAGCAGGATGAAGACAAAGGCGATCCCCGGCGCGACGAGCGGGCGGGAGATATAGCCGGTCGCCACTTCCAGGTTCGAGAACCGGCCCAGATCGCGGTCGAGCGTCTCGAGGTGACGGGCTTCTAAATCGTTTTGGGCCATGGCCTACTCGTTGTTTGGTCGCAGGTCCGTAAGCCGAGATCAGCCACAGTTCAACCTTCCCTTTGGAAACGGCGCAACGTCAGGGCGAGTTTGCGCGCTTTCGGCACCGGAGAGGGGCGGGAAGTTTCGCGGCGGGAACGGCCGGAAAAAAGGCGGGCGGCTGCGGTTGTTTTGGGGAAAGACGTTCTGCGGGAAAACGGAATGCTCTGGTGACCGCGGCAATCTAGCGCAGAATGCTGCGGTCGAGAACATGATCCTTTGCAGTTCCGCCTCGCGCGGTCTGGGCCGCGGTCTGGGCGCGGTCTGCCTGCAGCCTGTCGTCCCCTTTAGTGGCCGCAATCGCGGCTTGCATTGTAGAGCGCGGGCCTGTCTCTTTCGCCTAAGCCGGCCCCGCGCCGGAACGACTGCCCTCCGCCGGCGTTGTTTGGCGTTGCAGGAGGGTTAACCTTTGTGAAAAAGACCACGCAACAGTTTAATCAGGAACGGGATTTTGTGATGACAATCCGCCATCAGCTTCTTGCCACTCTGTCGGTCGCGGCGCTTGCGATCTCTGCCGGTACCGGCTGGAGCCAATCCGAAAACGCCGCGCGCGCCGCTCTGGAGGCCGCCCAGGCTGCAGCGGATGCCGCTGCGGAAGCTGCCGATGCCGCGACCGACGATGCCGTGGCGGCCGTCGAGGTGGCGGTTGCCGCGAGCGGTCAGGCACAATGCGGCCCCTCCATTGCGGGCCCGTGGCTGGGCGCTTCGGCAGAGGAATCGGATATTTCCTCGGTCGACGAGCCGCTTCAGGCGCGCTTTCTCGACGAAGAGAACAATATCTTCGGCTTCCGCGTGACGGACGGGAATCAGAGGATCCGCATCGAGGCGCGTTCCAATGCCGACGGCGACCCCTCGGTCACGTTGCTCGACAGCGAGGGCAACGAGATCGGCAGCAATGACGATATGGAAAATTCGCTCAATTCGCTGCTCGAGATCAATGTCGCGCAGGGCGATTACTGTCTGCGCATGGGCGAGCTGCGCGATACGGTCGATGTGACCGTGCAAGTCGGCCGCGACGGCCAGCAGCCCTTGATGGAAAGCACTGCGCTGACCTGTTCCCCCGACACCGAGGCCGAGGCTTTCGCAGCCGAATCCCTCGAGCTGGCACTGGCCAAGGGCGAGATCACGTCGGCAGGCAGTGCCGAGCGCAACCGCTATCTGCGCTTCACGCTTGACAAGGCTTCGCCGGTCTCGCTGCGCGCGCTCGGCGACGGCAGTGTCGATCCGCAGATCGCGCTGTTCGACCAAAGCGGCCAGCGCATCGCGATCAACGACGATGCCGACGGTCGCAACTCGCGCCTCGACTTCTCGCCGGTTCTCGAAGCAGGGCGTTACTGCATCGGCGTCGGTGCGGTGAATGGCGGCGCGCAGGGCACGATCACGGTCTCGGCCAAGACGCTCGATCCGCAGGAATACATCCGTCGCGCCGCCGCGCGCGGCGAGCTGCCGCCGGTCGACGACAGCTATCCGGTCGCGCCGCTTGTGTTCAAGCGCACCCAGGGCGAGGTCATCCTTCAGGGCAGCTCGGCCAATTGGTTCGGTTTCGAACTCTCCGAGCCGACCTTGATCGGGATCCGCACGCTGGGTTCGCCCTCGGGCGTCGATACCAAGCTGGTGCTTTTTGATGCCTCGGGCCGCGTGGTGCAGGAAAACGACGATTCAGACGACGGCCGCAATGCGCGCATTCTGCCGGTTCTGCTGGCTCCGGGCAGCTACAAGCTGGCGCTGACCGATATTTCGGTGCTCGACCAGATCGGCGCGCCTTTGCGTCCGGTGGTCATCCTCGCCGAGAAATATGTCGCGGTCGACGACTGATCACGCGGCGGTTTCGCGAGAATAGACGAGAAGCGGCGCGGTTTTCGCGCCGCTTTTCTTTTGGCCCGGCTGTGCCGTGCCCTAGCCGCATTTCGAATAGCCGCAATTGAGGCAGGTCATGCAGCCCTCCGCCATATGCATTCCGGGCTGGCCGCAATTGGGGCAAAGCGGCCCGAGGGGCTGCGTCATCACCGCGCCTTCGGCGTCGGGCGGGTTTTCGCGGGGCAAAGCCTTCGGATCGGATTTGAGCGCCATGCCTTCGCCCGCCAGAAAGCCGGTCGCGATCATATGGCGTTCGATCACCGAGCCGATGGCGGCGAGGATCGAGGGCACATAACGCCCCTCGATCCATGCGCCGCCGCGCGGATCGAAGACGGCTTTGAGCTCTTCGACGACGAATGACACATCGCCTCCGCGCCGGAACACCGCCGAGATCATCCGCGTCAGCCCTACCGTCCAGGCGAAATGCTCCATGTTCTTGGAGTTGATGAAAACCTCGAAGGGGCGCAGCCGGCCGTCCTGCACCACATCGTTGATCGTGATGTAGATCGCATGTTCCGAACCGGGGAATTTAAGCTTGTAGGTCGCGCCTTCAAGGCTGGCGGGCCGGTCGAGCGGGCGGGTCAGGTCGGGGGCGGGTGGCATAGTTGCCTTGGCCACGGCGGGCGTATCGGCGAGCGAGAGCACCGATCCCGTCACCGCATTCGGGCGATAGGTGGTACAGCCCTTGCAGCCCTGATCCCATGCCGCGAGATAGACGGTCTCGAAATCACCGAAGGCGATATCTTCGGGGCAGTTGATGGTTTTTGAAATCGAGCTGTCGACCCATTCCTGCGCTGCCGCCTGCATCGCGACATGATCAAGCGGCGACAGGGTCTGGGCATTGACGAAATGCGCGGGCAGGGGGGCATCGCCGTGGATCTCGTGCCAAAGGCGGATGGCGTAATCCTCGACCTCCTCTTCGCGGCGGCTGCCGTCCTTTTGCAGCACTTTGCGGCGGTAGCTATAGGCAAAAACCGGCTCGATCCCCGAACTGACATTGCCGGCATAAAGCGAGATGGTGCCCGTCGGCGCGATCGAGGTCAAAAGCGCGTTGCGGATGCCGTTTTCGCGCACCGCCGCGCGGATGTCGTCATCCATTCGCGACATGAACCCCGAGGCGAGAAAGGCTTCGGCGTCGAATAGCGGAAAGGCACCTTTTTCACGCGCCAGATCGCTGGACGCCAGATAGGCCGCCCGCGCGATCGCCTTCATCCAAAGGCGGGTCTGGTCGGCGGCGTCATCCGCGCCGTAACGCAGCCCCACCATCATCAGCGCATCGGCAAGCCCTGTGACCCCGAGCCCGATGCGGCGCTTGGCGCGGGCCTCGGCCTCTTGTTGGGGCAGGGGAAAGCGGCTGGCGTCAACGACATTGTCCATCATCCGCACCGCCACCCGCACCAGATCATCCAGCGCCGCCGGATCAAGAGCGGCATCGGGGGTGAACGGGTTCGCAACCAGCCGCGTAAGGTTGATCGAGCCCAGCAGGCAGGCGCCATAGGGCGGCAAGGGCTGTTCGCCGCAGGGGTTCGTCGCGGAAATCGTCTCGGCGTAATGGAGGTTGTTTTGCTGGTTGATGCGGTCGATGAAGATCACGCCCGGCTCGGCATAATCATAGGTCGCGCGCATGATCTTTTCCCAAAGCTCGCGGGCGCGGATGCTGCGGAAAACCGCGCCGCCAAAGCGCAGATCCCAAGGCGCATCCGCGCGCACCGCCTCCATGAAGGCATCCGTGACGAGAACCGAGAGGTTGAACATCCTCAGCCGGTTCTTGTCCTGTTTCGCGGTGATGAAATCCTCGATATCGGGGTGGTCGCAGCGCATCGTGGCCATCATCGCCCCGCGCCGAGAGCCTGCCGACATGATCGTGCGGCACATCGCATCCCAGACATCCATGAAGGACAGGGGACCCGAGGCATCGGCGGCAACCCCTTTGACCGCCGCGCCGCGCGGGCGGATGGTCGAGAAATCGTAACCGATCCCGCCGCCCTGCTGCATGGTCAGAGCGGCCTCTTTGAGCATGTCGAAAATCCCCGCCATGCTGTCGGGGATCGTGCCCATGACGAAACAGTTGAACAGCGTCACCGAGCGGTCCGTCCCCGCGCCCGCCATGATGCGGCCTGCGGGCAGGAATTTGAAATCCGAGAGCGCGGCGTAAAAGCGGTCCTCCCAGAGGGCGGGGTCTTTCTCTATCCGCGCGAGATCGCGGGCAATGCGTCGCCAGCTATCCTCGACGCTCAGATCGAGCGGCGTGCCGTCGGCCGCCTTCAGGCGGTATTTCATATCCCAGATCTGTTCGGCGATAGGGGCGGGGAAGCGGCTCATCGGCGGTCTCCTTGACGCGCTCCGTTTGAGGCGGGGCAGTGTCAAGATAGGCCAATCGCGCGCTTTTTTCTACCTGTGCTCTTGGGCCGGAAGCTACGGAATCAGGCGGGCGGTTTGCCTTGCGCCAGCTCGTCGATCACCTGCTGCCACAGCGCGGCGGGCTGTGCGCCCGAAACCGCATGTTGGTCGGCGATGATGAAGGTCGGGACCGAGGAAATGCCGCGCCCGCGGGCATGGACCTCGCGGCCGACGACCTGTTCGACATCGGCATCGGTCGCCAGAAGGCGGCGGACCATCGCACCGTCCAGCCCTGCGCCTTCGCCGATTGCGACCAGAACATCGGGGTTGGAGATGTTTTTCCCCTCGCGCCAATAGGCCCGCATCAATGCCGACATGACGGGGGTCTGTACCCCCTCCATCCCCGCCCAATGGAGCAGGCGGTGGGCGTTGAGCGTATTGGGTACGCGCTCGATCAGCGAGGGGTTGATCCAGAGGCCGAGGCGCTCGGATGCCTCCATCACCGGCCCCATTGCGGCGAGAATGCCTTTTTCGTCGTCGAATTTCATCTTCATGTAATCGACATAGGGCATGCCTGCTGGCGGCATTTGCGGATCGAGACGGAAGGGATGCCAACTGATCGCGAAAGGATGGTCGGGGCGGCTTTCAAGGGCGCGGTCCAGCTCTGCCTTGCCGATCATGCACCAGGGGCAGACGGGATCGGCGAAAATATCGAGGCGAACAGAGGTCATAGGCGGTCCTTGGAATGGGTCTCGCGCAGGGCGCGGCGGTTGATTTTTCCGGTGGCGGTGCGGGGCAACGCGTCGAGATGGATATAGGCACGCGGTTGTTTATATCCAGCCAGATCGCTCGCGGCCTTGTCGCGAAGTGCTTCTTCAGGGGCCGTTCCGGTCCAGAAAGCCGCGATGATCGAGACACCGGCGCGCAGGGTGATCTCCGCCACGGCCAGATCGCCCGCTTGCGCGACCTGCGACAAAGGCGTCTCGATCTCGGGGGGCGCGACGCGAAAACCGCCGGCATTCATGAGGTCGTCCGTGCGCCCGAGCATGGCAATCGCGCCGTCATCCGCCGCAACGGCAAGATCGCCGGTCAGAAACCAGCCGTTGGTGATGCGCGCGGCGGTCTCTTGCGGCTGGTCGAGATAGCCCAGACAAAGCCCCGCATCATCGGCGGAAACCGCGAGCCGCCCCGCAAGACCCGCGCCGAGCGACCGGCCGAGATCGTCGAGCAGGGCGACTTTGCGGCCGCGTTGGGGATAGCCGGCCGTGCCGGTGGGGGCAGGGCGGGAGGGACTACCCGAAAGGAAGGTCGAGCATTCCGACATGCCCATCGCCTCGTGCAGATCGGTGCCGGTACGCGTGCGCCATTCCTGCCGCAGCGCGGGCTCGAGCCTTTCGCCTGCACAAAGCCCGTGGCGGAGTGCGGGCCAGTTCGGCCAGCCGGTCTGCAGCATCTTGCGGAAAACGCCCGGCGCACCGGCCAAAAGCGTTGCGTGATGGCGGGCAGCCAGCGTGGCCACAGCCGCGGGCGGGGTGCCGTCGGCGGGGATCAGGGCAGTGGCGCCGATGGTCCAAGGATCCATCAGTCCGGTGCCGAGAGTGAAGCTCCAGTTGAAGGCGCCGGCATGGAGCAGGCGGTCGTCGGCGCGAAGCCCGGACCAATCCTCCATCATCATGCGGCGCGCGAGGATCGCGCGATGGGCATGGGCGACCGCGCGCGGCTGGCCCGAGCTGCCCGAGGTGAAGAGGATATAGGCCAGACGATCGGGCGGGCCCATGTGCCAGCCGGCCGGCGGCAGGGCCGCAAAACCGCTCAGGGCGCTTTCGGGCAGAACCGGCGCGGGATGGTCGGGCAAAGCGATGCCGTCGCCCGCGATGACCAAAGCGGGGCGGATGGTTGCGGCGAGGCGGGTGATTTCGGGGGCGGTCAGCTGGGCCGAGCTCGGCACCGGCACAAGTCCCGCGGCAATCGCGCCCAGATAGGCAATGGGAAAGGCCGGCCTATTGCCGAGACGCAGCAAAATGCGGTCTCCGGGCACAAGGCCAGCCTGCAAAAAGCCGCTCGCCGTGCCGCGAATGGCGGCAATCAGGCGGCGGTAGCTCCAGATTTCGGGCTCGAGCGCCGGATGAAGAACCGCCAGAGCGATCTTGTCCGGCGTGGTTGCGCCAGCTGTGAGCACATGGCGCGCCAAATTCATCTGGATCGGGGGCTCGGTCATCCGGCACATCCGTGATCTGGACCCCGGGCGACATGTCAGCCTGCGGCAATGCCGTGGCGGCCTCCCGGAAAAAGCAAAACGGCCCGTGCGGACGGGCCGTTCCAAATCTTAGGCCCAAAAATTAGAGCAGGGTGATGTCGCTTGCCGAGGAACGACCGTCACGGCCTGCCTGCAGCTCGTAGCTGACCTTCTGGTTGTCGTTCAGCCCGGTCAGACCTGCACGCTCAACAGCCGAGATGTGAACGAACACATCTTTGCCGCCGTCGTCGGGCGCGATGAAGCCAAAGCCTTTGGTGGCGTTAAACCATTTTACGGTACCGGTAGCCATTACCGTCTCTCCTTAGTAATTCCTGTCTGCGAGATTGCAGCCCAGGCCGTGCAGCCTTTCCGTTCATCAGCCCGGCTGCCCAGTTAGGGAGGCGGTAGAAAGTCGTGCTCACGCGCAAACGGTTGCGCGATCTGCCGAAAAAAACAAGTACAAATGCGCGAAACTCGTCGTTCCGCGCACTCATGTGGTCATAAATCGGCGGATCAGCGCTGATCGGGCGGCGTGGACTCGGCTTTGAGTTGTGCCAGCACCGTATCGAGCGCCAGTGATTCGCTGCCCTGCTTGTCGAGACGGCGGACCGAAACCGTGCGTTCGGCGACTTCCTTCATGCCGACCGCCATGATCACCGGTACTTTGCCGACCGAATGCTCACGGACTTTGTAGTTGATCTTTTCGTTGCGGGTATCGGCTTCGGCGCGGATGCCGGCCGCGCGCAGGGTCGCCACGACCTCGTGCACGAAGTCGTCCGCATCCGAAACGATCGAGGCCACCACGACCTGACGCGGCGCCAGCCACAGCGGGAATTTGCCCGCATGGCTTTCGATCAGGATGCCGATGAAGCGCTCGAAACTGCCCAGAACCGCGCGGTGCAGCATATAGGGGCGGTGCTTGGCGCCATCTTCGGCGATGTAATTGGCATCCAGACGCTCGGGCAGGTTGGGGTCAACCTGCAACGTGCCGCATTGCCAATCGCGCCCGATCGCATCGCGCAGAACGAATTCCAGTTTCGGGCCGTAGAAGGCGCCCTCGCCCGGGTTCAGCTCGAAGCTATAGCCCGCTTTGGTGCAGGCATTGGCCAGAGCCGCCTCGACGATGTCCCAGCTTTCCTCGGAGCCGATGCGGTTCTCGGGGCGGGTCGACAGCTTGATGCGGAAGTCCTCGAAGCCAAGGTCTTTGTAGATCATCGACAGGAAATCGATGAATTTCTTGGTTTCCGGCTCGATCTGGGCTTCGGTGCAGAAGATATGCGCGTCATCTTGGGTAAAGCCGCGCACGCGCATGATCCCGTGCAGCGCGCCCGAGGGCTCGTAGCGGTTGCAGGCACCGAATTCGGCCATGCGCAGGGGCAGGTCGCGATAGGATTTCAGACCGACGTTGAAGACCTGCACATGGCAGGGGCAGTTCATCGGCTTGAGCGCATTGACGGTTTTTTCACGGGCATGATCCTCGTCGACTTCGACGATGAACATGTTTTCCTGATAGTTTTCCCAATGGCCCGAGGCTTCCCACAGCTTGCGGTTCACGACCTGCGGGGTGTTGACCTCGACATAGCCGCCGCGGCGCTGCTGGCGGCGCATATAGTCCTGAAGCGTCGTATAGATCGTCCAGCCGTTCGGATGCCAGAAGACCTGACCGGGGGCCTCTTCCTGCATATGGAAGAGATCCATCTCGCGGCCGAGCTTGCGGTGGTCGCGTTTGGCGGCCTCTTCCAGCATCGTCAGATGGGCCTTGAGATCGTCGCGGTTGCGGAAGGCGATGCCGTAGATGCGCTGGAGCATCGGACGCGAGCTGTCGCCGAGCCAATAGGCCCCCGCGACATGCGTCAGCTTGAAGGCATCGGCCGGAACCTGCCCCGTCGTTTGCAGATGCGGGCCGCGGCAGAGGTCCTGCCAGTCGCCGTGCCAATACATCCGCAGATCCTCGCCTTCGGGGATGCGGTTGATCAGCTCGACCTTGAAGGGCTCGCCGCGCTCTTCGTAATAGGCGAGCGCGCGGGCGCGGTCCCAGACCTCGGTGCGGACCGGATCCTTGGCGGCGATGATCTGGCGCATCTTCTGCTCGATCTGGCCGAGATCTTCGGGGGTGAAGGGCTCCGCGCGGTCGAAGTCATAGAACCAGCCGGCATCGCGGACCGGACCGATGGTGACTTTCACATCGGGCCAGATCTCCTGCACGGCGCGGGCCATGATATGGGCAAGGTCGTGGCGGATGAGTTCGAGGGCAGGGGCCTCGTCCTTCATCGTATTGATGCGCAACGTGCCCGAAGCCTCGATCGGCCATGCCAGATCGATATGCTTGCCGTCGAGATTGGCCGAGATTGCGGCCTTGGCAAGGCTTGGCGCGATGGAGGCGGCGACTGCGCCGGCCGTGGTCCCTTTGGGGTACTCACGAATGCTGCCATCGGGAAAAGTTAGCGAGATCTGGTCGGCCATGTCTGGCTCCTCGTCGGTTTGGCGCCCACGGAACGCCCGGTTGCGGGTGAATATTTCGGTTGAGGGTTGTGGACAGATTGTACGCGAGAGTCAATGCAGCGGGCGGTGACGGATGCCGTCGCGAAACGGAGTGCGCGATCACCCGCCGCAAGGGGCGCGAAAGGGGGGGCGCGGCCTTGATGTTTGGGCCGAAAGCCCGTGCAGCCACCGGCGGCGCTACGCGGGGAATGGACCCCTCCGCCCATTGCGGCTATCGCTGTGGCGCAAGGTATCAAGGCAAGCAAGGGGTACAGCATGACCGATTATCTCGACACGCCGCAGGGACGCCGGATCGCCTATAACCGCACGGCGGGCGAAGGTGTGGGCATCGTTTTCCTCGGCGGTTTCCGTTCGGACATGCAGGGCACCAAGGCGGTCGCGCTCGAGGCTTGGGCGCGCGAACAGGGCCGTCCCTTCCTGCGCTTCGACTATTCCGGCCACGGCGAGAGCAGCGGGACTTTCGAGGAGGGCGCGATCGGCGACTGGCTTGCCGACGCCAAAGCCGCGATCTCCGCCTTGACCGAGGGGCCGCAGGTTCTGGTCGGCTCCTCGATGGGGGGCTGGATCTCGCTTTTGATCGCGCGCGACATGCCCGAGCGCGTCGCGGGTCTGGTCACGATCGCCGCCGCGCCCGATTTCACCGAGAACGGCTTTTGGGCGGGCTTCAGCGATGCGCAGCGCCGCATGCTGTCCGAAAACGGCCATGTCGAAATCCCCAGCGACTACGACGCGCCCTATGTCATCACCCGCCGCCTGATCGAGGAAGGCCGCAACAATCTGGTCTTTGCCGAGCCGCTCACGCTCGCGATCCCCACGCGCTTCCTGCAAGGCACGGCAGATGCGGATGTGCCGCAGGAATGGGCGTTGCGGCTGCTCGGCCATGCCAAGGGGCAGGATATCCGGCTCAATCTGGTCAAAGGCGCGGATCACCGTTTCTCGACCCCCGATTGCCTTCATCTGATCGAGGAAGCGACGGGCGAGGTGCTCGAGGCTTTGGCCTGCACGGCCTGAGCGGGCAAGCACCCTTCGGTTGAGGGCGGCCCGATAGCGAAAGGCCGGTCGCGGGACCGGCCTTTCGCATTGGTTGCGCGCTGTCGCGTCAGTGGGTGACGCGGCTTGCGTCGCCATTGGCCGCGGGCGCGGCTGCCGCTTTCTCTGCGGCCGAACCGGATTTGCGACGACGGCGGCGGAATTGCTCGTCATTGCCCGCAAGATTGTCGTCGATGAAATCGAGAACCAGCGGGCGGATATTGAGGCGCCAGCTTTTGCCCGCAAAGATGCCGTAATGGCCCGCGCCGGGTTCCAGATGCTCGACCTTTTTGTTCGCCGGAACATTGGTCGCCAGACGCAAGGCCGCGACGCATTGGCCGGGGGCGGAGATGTCGTCGTTCGCGCCTTCGACGGTCATGATCGCGACATCTTTGATCTTGCCCAGATCGACTTTCTTGCCGTCAACGGTGAATTCGTTCTTGGCGATCTCGAGCCCTTTGAAGATGCGCTCGACGGTCGAGAGATAGAATTCCGCCGTCATATCCATGACCGAGAGATATTCGTCATAGAATTTGTTGTGGCGGTCATGTTCCGAGCCCTCGCCGCGCGCCTCGGCAAAGATCTTGTCGATGAAGGCCGAGGTATGGGTTTCGGCATTCATCGCGATAAAGGACGACAGCTGTGCAAGGCCCGGATAGACCATGCGGCCCGCGCCACGGTATTTGAAGCCGACCTGCTGGATCATCAGATGCTCCAGCTCGCCCATGGTCATGCGGTTGCCGAAATCGGTGACTTCGGTCGCGGCGGCATCGGGATCGATCGGGCCGCCGATCAGCGTGAGGGTACGGGGCTGCGAGGCGGGGTCTTCTTCGGCGAGGATCGCGGTCGCGGCCAGAGCCAGCGGCGCGGGCTGGCAGATCGCGATGACATTGGTGTCGGGGCCGAGGAAGCGGAAGAATTCCACCAGATATTTGGTGTAATCCTCGATATCGAACTTGCCGGCGCTGACGGGGATGTCGCGGGCATTGTGCCAGTCAGTGATATAGACGTCGCAATCGGGCAGAAGCGAGGCCACGGTCGAGCGGGTCAGCGTGGCGTAATGGCCCGACATCGGCGCGATGATCAAAACCTTGCGCGGCATCGGATCACGGCGCGCAACGCGGAAATGCACCAGATCGCCGAAGTCCTTTTCGAGCACCGGCTCGACATAGATGATATGGTCCTGACCATCCTCGCCGGCGATGGAGGGGATCTTCCAGTCGGGCTTGATGACCATGCGGGCAAAGCTGCGCTCTGTCACGCGGCCCCATGCCGACATCAGCTTGAACATCGGGTTCGGCATCAGCGCGAATTGCGGGTAGGAGGCGATGGCGCGGGCGCTCGCGCCCATCCACTCGTTGGTGTTCCGGATCGCTTCCAGCGCGTCGTAAGAGATGATCCCCCGCAGGCCTTTGTACTTCATGAGGCGTTTACTTTCTCTGATGTAATCATCGCACGACCATGTGCGCCTTTACCTGCGGTCCGCGCTAGGCATAATGTCTGTTATAAGTAGGGAGGATTTAAATTTATGACAAGCAGAGAGGACAAGCCTGAGCTTCCGCCGGAACTGTCTGAAACCAGTACAAACTCCTCCGACTCGGGCAAGACGGCAACAGATTCGTCCAATCTGACGGCAAAAGCGCCGGTTTCTTCCTCGCGAATCGCGTCGGCCAAAAGCGCGGCCGCCAAGCGCAAGGCACCTGCTGTTTCCGGTAAAGCCGCAGCCCTATCCGGCAAGGCCGAGAACAAGGGTGACGCAGCCGGAAAAGAGGGGGCAGGGGCGCGCAAAGCGGCCGCCCCCAAAAGCGATGCCGATAAACCGCGTGCGGCGGCCAGCAGGGCCCGCGCGACCACACGCAGCGATACCCGCACCACCACGCGCAAAAAGCCTGCCGCCGCGCGACCCGTCGCCGTAGCCTCGGAAGCCGTCGCCGCGCCCAAAGAGCGGCCTGCAGCATCGACGCCCGCAGCCCCCGCCCAGTCCCGCGCACCTGCCCCCTCACCGGCCCCCGCCGGGCAGCAGGCTGCGGCGAATGCCGCAGCGCAAAAGTCCGGCGATGCGACGGGCGAGGCCGCTGCCACCAACCCGACCGCCGCCTTCGTCGAGGCCGCCTTTGGTCCCAACAGCAGCCTTCCCGGCCAGCTCGTCCAGAATATCGAGCGCATCGAGGGGCTGACCCAAAGGCTGATGGCCGCGCTTTCGCTGCGCCGCCCGGTCAATCCCGGTGTCGAAGGGCCGGGTGCCGATTTTTATGCCACCGCGACGACCGCATGGCTCAAGCTTCTGGCCGAGCAGCCCGCCCGCATTCTTGGGCAGCAGGTCAGCTATTGGGGCGAGACCCTGCGCCATTTCGCGGAAACCCAGCAGGCGATGGCGCGCGGCCAGTTCACCCCGCCGCCACAGGACCTGCCGAAGGACCGCCGCTTCTCGAACCCGCTTTGGGAAAGCCATCCTTTCTTCAGCTTCGTGCGCCGGCAGTACTTCATCAATGCCGATGCGATGGAGAAAGCCGCCTACGATCTCGAGATCGACGATGTGATCGAGCGGCGCCGCGTCGAATGGTTCACCCGCCAGATCATCGACATGATGGCACCGACGAACTTCCTTGCGACCAACCCCGACGCTTTGGAGAAAGCCGTCGCGACCGAGGGGGAAAGCCTTGTGCAGGGGCTTGAAAACCTCGTGCGCGATGTCGAGCAGAACGGCGGCGAGATCGTCGTCTCGCTGGCCGACCGCAATGCCTTTACCGTGGGCGAGAATATCGGCACCACCGAAGGCACGGTCGTCGCGCGCACCCATCTTTACGAGCTGATCCAGTACAAACCCTCGACGCCGCAGGTTCATGCCGTTCCGGTGGTGATGTTTCCGCCCTGGATCAACAAATACTACATCCTCGATCTCAAGCCGCAAAACAGCCTGATCAAATGGATCGTCGATCAAGGTTTCACGCTTTACGTCGTGGCCTGGAAAAACCCCGATGTGAGCTATGCCGATACCGGCATGGACGATTATGTGCTGGCCTATCTCGAGGTCATGGACCGCATTCAGGACCTCACCGGCGAGCAAAAGGTCAATGCGGTCGGCTATTGCATCGCGGGCACGACACTGGCGCTCACCTTGGCGCTGCTGAAAAAGCGCGGCGATGACCGCGTGAACTCGGCGACCTTCTTTACCACCTTGACCGATTTTGCCGATCAGGGCGAATTCACGACCTATCTGCAGGATGATTTCGTCGACGGGATCGAGGGCGAGGTCAAGGATAACGGCATTCTGCCCGCCTCGCTGATGACGCGGACCTTCAGCTTCCTGCGTGCGAACGATCTCGTCTGGGGGCCGGCGGTGCGCAGCTATATGCTGGGAGAGACACCGCCCGCCTTCGATCTGCTGTTCTGGAACGGCGACGGCACCAACCTGCCGGGCCGGATGGCGGTCGAATATCTGCGCGGCCTTTGCCAGAAGAACGCCTTTGTCGGCGAAGGCTATGACGTTCTGGGCGAGCGGGTGCGGATCTCGGATGTGACGCTGCCGCTTTGCGCCATCGCCTGCGAGACCGACCATATCGCGCCTTGGCGCGACAGCTGGCGCGGCATTGCGCAGATGGCCTCGACCGACCGGACGTTCGTTCTTTCTGAATCGGGCCATATCGCAGGGATCATCAATCCGCCGAGCAAGAAGAAATACGGCCATTACACTTCGGATGCCGGTTTCGGCGGCGAGAGCGAAGACTGGCTGAAGCAGGGCCAATATCACGAGGGCAGCTGGTGGAACGGCTGGGGAGAATGGTTGGCGAAACGCTCGGGCGGGCTGGTCGAACCGCGCGATCCGGGCGAGGGTTTCGGACCTGCACCGGGTGAATTCGTCCATGAGCGCGCCTGATCCGATCGGGAAAACAGCGACTTGAACGGTTTTGGCGAATAATTTCTGCACCGCAGCAATAAATGTCTTGAAATGCTGCGGTGCAGAATGTATCTAACGGTCAAGGAAAAGTTGTAACGGCAGCTCTACCGCTTGAGCGCCTCATCGGAGTAGCACAAATGGCCAAGACCCCTGACTTCACCAAAGCCTTCCAGGACATCATCGGCAAATTCCCGGTCGACACGTCGTCCTTCCAGGAAGCCTTCAAATCGCAGACCGCACTGAGCGAAAAACTGGCGAAAATCTCGCTGGCCGCTGCCGAGCGTTCGACCGAGATTTCGGCCCAGTGGGCGAAAGACACCATCGCCCGTTTCGGCGAGCTGGCTTCGTCGAAAGAAGACGTCACCGATTACGCCAAAGCCACCAGCGATTTCGCTTCGGCTGCTGCTGAAGCCGCTGCAGAGCATATGGCTTCCTTCGCCGAAGTCGCCAAGCAGGTTCAGATGGACACCGTCGATCTGATGCTGACCGCAGGCAAGGATATCGCTTCGGAAACCCAGAAAGTGGCCGAAAAAGCCGCCCGCGACACGCAGGCAGCTGTCAAGAAAGCCGCAGCGACCGCAACGGCTGGCGCACCGAAAGCCTGATCGGGATCGCGGCGCGGGGTCATCCCCGCAGCCGGACAGTCGAGATCGAAGAAAAGGGGCGGGTGATCCGTCCCTTTTTTCACATCATCGGGCAGGATGCGGCACTCTCCGCAAACCACGCTGCGGGTTGCTGTTTTTCTTTGCAATTTGCCGGTCGTTTTTCCATCATGCTGCAATTGCAATACCTGGAGATGACGATGTCCGAGGCCGATAACACCAAGCCGCTGTTGATCAAGCGCTACGCCAGCCGCCGTCTCTACAATACCGAGACCAGCGACTACGTCACGCTCGACGATATTTCCGGCTTCATCCGCTCGGGGCGTCAGGTGCAGATCGTGGATCTGAAGTCCGGCGACGATCTGACGCGCCAATATCTGCTGCAGATCATCGCCGAACACGAAAGCCGTGGCGAGAATGTCCTGCCGCTCGACGTGCTCACCGATCTAGTGCGCAGCTACACGACGCAGGCGCAATCGGTCGTGCCGCAGTTTCTGGCCGCGAGCTTTGAAATGCTGCGCGAGGGCCAGTCGAAAGTCATGGAAAACCTCTCGACCTTTCCCAATCCGATGTCCTCGATGCCGGGCTTCGAGGCACTGCGCCGCCAGCAGGAGATGTTCCTCAAGGCGATGTCCTCCGGCTGGCCCACGAGCAGCGGCCCCGAGCGCGACGAGGACAACGGCGACGGCAAAACCGCGGATGGATCGGGCGACGACATGTCCGAAATCCGCCGCCAGCTCGCCGAACTTCAGAAACGGATTTCAAAGCTCTGAAGAGTGCTTGCGTCTGGCTCTGTCACGGGCTAGACGACTGGCAACGGACAGTTGGCCGAGTGGTCGAAGGCGCACGCCTGGAAAGTGTGTAGGCGGGGAACCGTCTCGAGGGTTCGAATCCCTCACTGTCCGCCACCCCTCTTTTAAGTGATTGAATTTATTTGGAAATTTACGGGTTTTCCACCTGTGTCAGGGAATTTTCCAACGTTCTGACCTTGGTCCGTTCCTCGAACCGCGCGGCGACGGTCGGCCGACTTGGTGTAGTGGTCGACTTCGCGAAGAGTTTCTGTTGCGTGTTGCTGTTGCGGCGCACTAGCTTTGCGACAAAAGTGAACTAGCTTCGCGACGACAATTTTTCACCTTGATCGAGCACCGGAGCGTGAGGCGGGCGGTTCGTTAAGTCACACCCCTAAAGATGCTTAGGCGCACTTGGCCTTCCACCACATGTGAACCTTCTCACAAAATGAGCTCATGAATGCGTCGCTGAGGATGCTCTCGCTCCCGTCGGCAGGGGTAAAAGTCCAGATGGCACCATCGATTAGGTCATGGGTTCCGATCACTTCTCCGTCTTCAGTCACAACGCTGCCGTCTGGCCAGAGGTTGATAGGGTAGTTCATTCCGCTTGTCCTGTTTGTTGCTGTCGCCGCGCGCTAGCTTCGTGACGTAGTTTTTTCACTTTGATCGAGCATCTGGGTGTGGGGCGAGCGGCTGCAGCTGTCAGGAAGCCGCGCTTGCTCGAGATCCTGACAGGTGCAACTGCCATATTGATCAGTCGAATTCGGCCAGTTTACCTGCGAGATGCTGCATGAATGACCGACAGTTTTCGAAGATCAGGACGGCGCGGTCCTCATCATATTTTTCTAGCGGGTGCATAGCGTGGTTGCGCCACGCATTTTTCACGAAGCGAAGGTGTGTTGCTGCTTCAGCTGCCCATTGCTCTGCCTCGGCACCGTGGCTGCGCTTCCCGACTTCCCTCGTGCGCGCCTCAATCTGATTGATGACTTGATTCCAGTTGGCATCGTGAACCACGTCGTAGTGCTTGGCCAACGATGAGAGGCCGACCTCCATCACTCGCATGAGATGCATAACGCTGGCGGTCCAGCGCCCGAAAGCACGACACTTTGCCGCCTCGGAGATATCGAATGACGCAGATGGGAAGGCGTCTTCGACATCAGCACCGAAGGCTTGATCACTGCTGAAGTATTTCGAGTGAGCAGCGGGCATAACGAAGAAAGATCGCCCTTCGATCTCATCACCAAATGTTTGAACGAGATGGTCTGCCAGGCTCACGAGACGGCCAAGGATATGGGCATCCAGATAGGGGTGTGCGAGGAGTTCGAGGCTCTCTTTCACTGCACGGTTTGCCGCTGCTTCGGAGGCTTTCAGTCCAAGGGCCTGGGATGCGGCCAGAAGGTTTTTACAGCTCCTTATAAAATGGGCTTTCATTTCCACGGGGGGGGAGAATGGTCCGATCGTTTGCCGTGCCAGCAATTGGATCATGACCTTCCATTCGCCCGACTGGCCGGACAGGAAGCTCATGGCAGCCACGGTGTACTGACTATTAAGTTCGATCATGTGAATAAGCTGCCTAAAAGATATCAGCGTCATGCTCGTCTTTCCTGTTCGATTCGAAAACAGCTGTCTGGTCTGTCAGGAATGCGAGGCCATAAAAAATTTTCTAACACCCCGCCCAATAAATCCGGCCCCCTTATACGAGGCCGGATTTTTTCGTTCATGCCGAGAGCTTGCGCAAAACCTTCACGGCGTTGATGGCTTGCGCGAGTTTGAAGTCGGCCTCGCGCTTGACGTCGAGCATGGAGATGCCGTCGACCTCGTCGGCCACGGTCAGGGCTTCCTCCCGCAGGGCTTCGAGCGGGGCGGTATCGAGGCGGGGATCAAGGGTCATGGTTGGGTCTCCTGTGGTTGATCGGTGGGTGGGGCAATATCGAAGAGCGCGTCGAGCTGGGCGTCGGTGATCGACAGGGCCCCGGCCAAGACGGCCAGTATCGGATTGCTGCGCTCGATCATGGTGGCTCCGCTCCACCGGACAACGGCTTCGAGCTGCATGCCGGCGGGCAATGATGCGATGATCGTCTCGAACGGCGCGGGAATTTCCCCGCGCGCGGCCTGACCCGCCTCGGTGAGCGACATGTCGACAAGACCGGAGTTCTTGATCGCAAGGACAAAGTCGGACCGGCTCATGCTCGCTGCGGCCCGCGCAGCTGCGAGGGCATCGGCAGGGCTGCGGTCGTCGACCCAGATGCCGGTCGACGGGTCGAACCAATGGAAAGCGCTCGGTGCCGGTGGAACCGGCAGGAGACGGCCTTCCGAGATGTAGACGCTGTTGATGTCGAAGAACTCATCATCCACCTCGATCGCGTCGATGCCCTCCGGTTCGAGGCTTGCGGTGGTCATGAGGTTGGTGTCGGGGTCGAGAAAGACGAAGATCATCGGCGGCTCGCGGAAACAGAGAGGGTGATGCCCTCGATGTTGAAGGGGTTGGAGGAGCGGGGGTTCACATATTGCCCGGTCTCGGCATTGATGCGCTCGAAGTCGCCCGTCCAATGGCCGTTGTAGCCGTAGAGCTGGAACCTGACTGTCGCGCCGCCAAAGGCGGAAGCTGACATCGCGATCGGGATGCGGAAGCCGGTGTCGCCGCCGGTGGTGCGGATGCCGAACCTTTGGAGGCCGGAAGCCGTTCCCGTGATCACACCATCGATCGTCGTCGTCAGGACCAGCCCGCCGAAGCAGTCATAGTGGGTGGTGGTCGCCATATAGGCGTTGACTGTGACCAAGAAGCCGCCGTCACCCAATCCGGTGATGGACCTGTCGAGCAGGAGGCGCTGGTTGGCAATATGGTTCGCCGTCGGGATTTGCACGTTGGCTGCGGTGAAGCGATAGGGAACGAAGAAGGCATTGCCCTTGATGCGCAGCTCGTCGATCTCGCCCAACCCGATATGGGCGCGCCTGATCACCGCATTATCGATCTGACCGACTTTCGTGATGATGCCGGTCGCGGCCATCAATCCGCCATGCACGGTTCCCACGATCAGCTTGTCGGCATGGACCGAGCCGTCAACGAGGAGTTTGCCCGTGCCCTTGATCCTGACTGTCGGAGCGCCGAAGGCAATATTGCTGTCGGTCCCTGCATGAATTGCGGCGAAGCGGAAGCGCGCTTGCAGCGCACCTGCCGGAACCACGGTCGAGCCCTCGTAAGGCGCGGCCGTATTGGCCGTACCGTTGATCGTGACGATATTGGCGACATCCCCCGACGGGATCGGGGTATCGGACTTGTCGAAGAACTGCAGCTGGATCCGCGCGTTCATCATCGTTCCGGCAGCCCTGATGACCTGACCGGAGACAAAGAGCTCATCCCCCGGCGTGACCGGGAAAAAGTTGCGGGAATAAGCGTATTGAACGTTCGCATTCACGTTGTCTGCGTGCGTGTAATAGAGGTCGCCAACCGACTTTACATCGCCCCTGGCGGTGATCGGGCGCAGCCGGAAGGCAATCCCCTTGATCCAGGACACATCGTCTTGGAGCTGGTCATCAGGGACAAGGTTTGTCAGATCCATGATCGCAAGTGCGGATGCCACAATCGAGCGCGCCGCGATCTCTCTGGCCCCGATCGCGCCGATCTCCATCATTGGGCCTTTGATCGTGCCGTCGAGCAGGATCTCGTCGGCCGACATGCGGATCGCGGATGCGGGACCGTTGGGGTTCGAGGCCGCGACCATCTCCAGACCGGCCGATGCCCCGCCGGCCTTCACCCGCATGACGTAGGAGGTCTCGGCGATGCCGTCGAGCGTGGCTTTGGTCTTGAGCTGCTGGTCGATATAGGAATCGGCGAGAATGACCTGCGCATCGAAGCGGTGGAGCTTGACGCGGTTGATCGCCGCCGTTGCGCCTGCGGTCGTATAGCTGGGCATGAAGCGGATCGAGACATCATCGATCGTCTTGCCGGCCGCCCATGCTGCGGGGCGTTCCAGCACGGCCTGATAGGTCTGGATGCCGCCGCCGACCGTCAGGTTCGGCCCGATCCTGACAGCCGCCCAGCCCCAGCTGTTGGTTGGCGCGTCATGCCAACCGCATTGCAGGACCATGCCGGCGAGCGAGCCGCTAAGCGGCTCGGCCTCGATCGTGATCAGGAGCTTTTGCGGATTGGTGACACCGTTCAGGGTGGTTTTGTCGTGAAAGACATAGGGGCCGACCGTCGCGACCGAGGTCGTGACCAGCTCGAAAGCATAGCCATACTTCCCGACAGCTTTGCCGATCGTGCCGCTGGAGCCAGCGACCACCCCGATATGGGGCGGAAAGACCCCGCTCCAATCAAGGAAGGTCGGGTTTTTGGCGCTGCCGCCCGAGAGGGCGAGCGCGGCGAGCTGCGAGAAGGATTTGGCCTCGATGGCCGATCCGGCCGCGCCGCTCGCCGAGGTCAGTGCTTCGGCCGCTTTCGATGTGGCGATGCCGGCCTGCGTTTGTGCCGTGCCGGCATGGCTGGACGCGAGCGAGGCGCTTTGCCCTGCTTCCGTGGCTTTCGTGGTCGCGGTGACCGAGGAGGCTGCGGCTGCGGATGCCGAGTTGCCGGCATCATCCTTGGCGATGGCCGCAAGCGCGGCATGGCTCTGGGCTTGCGAGGCGGATCCCGCTGCATCGGTCGACGATTGTGCCGCCTGACCAGAGGCGACCTGCGCCTGTCCGCGCGCGGTTTCCGCCTCGATCTTGGCATTGGCGGCAGCGCCGGCCGATTGGCCTGCAGCGGTCTCGGAGGCTGCGGCCTGTGTTGCCGAAGTGGCCGAGGCAGTGGCGGCATCGGCCGAAAGCTTGGCATGGCGCGCGGCCGCATCGGCTTCGGTGACGTCTTCGATCCGGAACTCGTAGAGCTTGAACGGCTCGGACTGCACGACGGCGGTGTCGAGCGCGAAGCGGATCTGGGCAGCCGTTTGCCAGTTGGCATTGGTGACCTGCAGGTCGACCAGACCGCCGGCATTGGCCCCGAGCGTCACGGTATGGGTGATGATCTCGCCTGCCGGGAACAGGTTACCGGCGGGGCGGAAGACATGGTTGGTGTTGATGATGCGGTTGCCGGCCGCATCGAGGTAGACGAAATGGAGCCGCCCGCGAGAGCCCGATGCCGACCAGAAGCGCATGGTGATGCGGTACACCTTGTCGGCGCTGAGCGGCAGGATGCCGATCGGGCCGAGCGAGGCGTTCTGCGCCGCACTTGGTGCGAGCGCAAAAGCCCGCGCGGCGCAGGTGGCGCAGACCGCCGAGTTCGGTGGAATAGCGCCC
Source organism: Paracoccus cavernae (assembly GCF_042430175.1). Taxonomy (NCBI): domain Bacteria; kingdom Pseudomonadati; phylum Pseudomonadota; class Alphaproteobacteria; order Rhodobacterales; family Paracoccaceae; genus Paracoccus; species Paracoccus cavernae. Next base: position 231,699 of record NZ_JBHMDZ010000002.1, read on the forward strand.
GCGCCACGATGCGGCCGGATCCGTGCCGGTCAGCGCCTGAACGCCGCCGGCCGCAAAGAGCGCGCAATCATGCCTGCCATAGGCGAAGCCCTCGCGGGCGACCGCGCCGATATAGGTCGAGAGGCGGGCCTCCCAGTCAAAGAGCCTCATTTTTCCCCCCAACGGACAGGAACGGCACCGGACACATCGGTGTATTGGTAAAAGCGATCGGCCGCGCCGCCGGCCAAGCGGCGCAGTTTCTGGCTTTCATCGGATTTTTTCAGGGTGAGACCGCGCGTTCCGGCGCGGGCGTTGCTGGCCAGCTTGATCTTGGCGGCCGCGACCTGACCCTCGGCCGGCGTCGGCAGATCGATCTCGTCGATCCAGCCTTTGAAAATGCGGTGCGGTGCGGCCAAGGGCTGATCGGTCGCAGGGTCGAAATAGACGCGGTGGATCTCGACCGGCGCGAGCCGCGCGTCATAGCCGCGAATGAGCATCTCGACCTCGGGGCTGATCGCCGAGACCTTGACCTGAAGCGTCCGGACATCGAGGCCGGCCGCGCGCCGGATGCCCTCGATTTCCAGAACCGAGCCTGCGCCATAATAGGTGCGGTTCTCGCCCTTGATGATGAAGTCCTGATGGTCGTCGCCGGTCCACAGACCCATGGTCTCGACCGCGCCGGTTGTGCGGTTCTGGGCAGAGACCCAAAGCAAACGGCGCGATTTGATCGGCTTGCGCGCCGCGAGATGGGCGCTGACGGCGGGGTCGAGCGTGAGCATGTTACCTCAAGGTCTGGATGACGCTGAAGGTGGTGCCTTCGGAGAGGGTCGCGTCGAACCCGCCGGGCTTGAAGGATCCGGGCACGATCATCGCCTTGCAGACCGGACGGATGAGCGTGATCGCCGCGCCGACGGCCGCACCGGGGCGCAGGGGCGGGTTGACCTCGAGGAGCGTGAGCGCGCCCGAGGCATTGGCGTTTCTTGGCGTCACGACCTCATGAAGAGCGAAGCGCTGGGGGTTGGTCCCATAGGTGAAGCCGATCAGATCGTCGCGCATCAGGCGATAATTGGCCGGCAGACCGCTGATCGAGATCTCGCGCGCGTTGGGGAGCGCGGAAATCACCGGGCCGGCCGATCCGAGCTTGGAGCCGGTCGGGTCCCATTGCGGGAAGGGTCGGGTCGGATCGCACATCATGAACGAGCCGGCTGCGCCGCGCAGCAGGTTCAGAAGCGGGCGGACCTGGGCAAACTCTTCGCGCAAAGTGCGGCCGAGAGTGATCTCTGCCTGCCAGAGCCGCGCGCCATTGTCGGAGGCGATGATCTCCCCGCCGCGCGTGCGCGAATGGGCCACGACCTCGGGAATATCGAGGGTGATCTTGCGGATCGGCAGAAGGTCGAAGAACGCCGCACGCGATAGCGGAAAGGTCAGAGCCGCCATCAGCCGACATCCCTTGCATCATTGATCACGCCCTGCACCCGACGGGGCATGACAAGGCGGTCATAGGTTTCGAGCGCGCTCTGGACGCCGTTCTGGACCATCTCGCTGATCTCGGCATTGCCACGCGCGCCGTTGACGTTGATCTGGAAGACCGGGCGTCCATTCTCGCCACCGCTCTGCACCGGTGCAGCGCTATTGGCGGCCCGCCCGAGCATGGGCGCGGTGCCGACGAAACCGCCGTCGCGAAAGCCGCGCATGCCGCCCCTGCGGATGCCTTCGAGATTGGCGATGCCGATGCGGCGGGTTGCCTCGGCGTCGAAAACATATTCCCCGGCATGGACGATCCCCGCCGCCTGATCGGGATCCCCCGCGCCGGTAAAGCCGCCGTTTCGGAAAAGCTTGGCCCCGCCCGCGAGCTGGCTGCCGATCCCGAGAACGAATTGCAAAATGCCACCGGTCTTGCCGCCGACCGCGCCCGCGAGACCCGAAAGCATCTGGCCGAGCTGGCCACCGAACTGGCCCATGCCGGCACCGAGGTTTTCCATGCCGGTGCCGGCGCGCGTGGCGTCGGTGCCGAGCTGGCCGATCTGGGCAGCGGCATCGAGCGCGGCTTGGTTCATCTGGGAATAGGCTGTTGCGGCCGCCGCTTGGCGGGTGTCGTAGCCATGCGATGCGGAAGGGTTTGACAGCGAATAGTTCTTGGGACGCTCGAACCCGAGGAAAGCATCGGTCGAGCCGCGAACATCGGACTGGCCCATCAGCCGGTTGTAGGAGGGGCGCTCCGTGGTCATCAGCTCGTGCCAGGCGAACTCCAACTGTTTCTGGATATCGCCAAGGTTCTGTTTGCCTCCGATGAAATCGAAAAGGTTCTGCTTGCGGTCGTTCCACTGGAAGAGGCCAAAGGCTTGGCCCGCATCGCCGACTGCGAGCGGATCAAATCCGCTTTCGGCCTGAATATTGCCCATGATCCCCGCGATCTGGTGCGGGGCCATCCCCTTGCTCGCGAAGAACTGCCAGACCTGCGCCTGCACACCCCCTGAGCTTTTGCGGGGTGAAGATCAGGGCAGGGTGAGCCGAGGAAACCACGGCAGCGCATGCCGGAGCCGCGACGATCATTCAGCGCGGTGGCATCCATGCGACGATTGCGGCGCGGCCGGTCGGTCAAGCCGGCCTTGGCGGCATGTGCGGCAGAAATCGCGGCAAACCCGCCCTTGAAGATCCAGCCGAAAATGGTGCGGATGAGGAGGATGAACTGTTCCATCACGCCATCCCCAACGCTGCACAATACATATCGAGGATCGATGCCTCCTCGGCGATGTCGTCTTTGTCGCGCTTGCGCAAAGCCATGAGCGAGCGGACGGGCAGATGCCAGGCGGCTGCAATCATGCGATCCAGCCGCCCTTTCGCCTCGCGGATTGCTTCCTCAACCATGCCGCCGTCGAATCCTTTGCAGATCAGTTCGACGGCCGGCATGGTCAGATCACCGAGGAAGACCTCATGGGCGTCGTGAAGCAAAGCCCACGGGCCCAGCTCGGGAGCGACGAGGCGTTCTACCAGAACCGAATGCGAGGCGACCGGCCAAGGCTGCGGCGTTCGCCCGGAGAAGCGATTGATCTTGGCCATGGCGTCGGCAAGGATTTCCGCCGTGGTGTCTTCGGGGCGAAGGTTCGCAAGATCGACCGTACCCTGAAGGGTCCAGAAGGGAACTGTGGGGCGGATTGTTTGGGTCTGCAGCATATCAAGCGCTCGCCAGATCGATGGTGATGGCTTGGCGCGGCGCATCGATGCCCTCGCGCATCCAGAAGCGGATATAGCTTTTGGAACCGGTCACGCGGATCGCATCACGGATAGCCTGCATCGCGCGCTGCCAGCGCTCGTCCACGATGTCGAGGCGCAGCAGGGTGAAGATCTCCGAACGGTTGATCTTGCCTTCCTTGTCGGTGTTGAACGCCTTGGTGACGAGGGCGCGGATCTCTGGGCGCGAGTCTGCCGACCATTCGTTCAGGCATTCGTCGACCAGGGGCGACGGGGACCTGGCAGAGGCCGGTGATCAGGTCGCGCGCATCATCGAGCGTGGCGGGCAGGAACTCGACCTTGTTCGGGGCGCGGCTCTCGATCTGGGGGAAGCGGCGCAAGTGATCGCGCAGTTTGCCCATGCCGACGAGGATGGTGGGCAGGAACTTCAGATCGGAGATGCCGCGAATGCCCTCCATGACCTCGGGTTTCGAGGAGATCAGGTCGGCCTCGTCGATTACGAGGCTGAACGGGCGCCCTTCGAGCGCGGCCGAGGTGCCGAGATCGTCGAGGCGTTCGATGACCAGACGGAAGCGGTCTCGCTTGCGGTTCGGGACGTTGGTGATCGACAGCTCGGCCAAGATTTCCTGAATGAACCAGCTGTAATCCCAGCCCTTCTGGGCGCGCAGATAGATGCTGCCCGTTTGGGTCGTCCAGCGCGACATGGTGGCGGTCTTGCCCAAGCCCGGCTTGCCGTCGACCACGACCATGCAGGCTTCCTCCGCGCCGCGATCATCAAGGCGGGTCAATGCCGACGTGAAGCGGCGGTAATTGGACGTTTCAACAAAAGCGTTTTTCATGATATGCTCTCCTCGTTTCTGACGTTTTTTCGTTAGGCGACGGCACGGAGGAGGGTTCGAAGCGCCTCCGTGTCGATGCCATTGGCTCTCAGGTTTTCCTGACCGATGGGGCGGCTCAGGCATTTCCGCAAAACCGCGATCTGGTTCGGCGAAAGGTCGTTCGGGTTCTCCAGCGCCCACGCGGCCAGTTCCTCATCCGAGGTGAAAACCTGACGGCGCGGCTTGGGTGCGGGGAGTTCGATCGGGGCAAAGGCCTCGACCGTTTCGGGTTGGATTGGTGACAGGTCGATGAAATCGGCGACCTCGTCGCGCTGGGCCTCGATCTGCAAAAGCCCGTCGCGCTCGGCTTCGACTTCGATGCGCTTGTCGTCGAGGCGGCGCAGCCGACCCTTGGCGCGATCTTCGATCGATTTCTGTTCGTAGCTGAGCGGGATGTAGCGTTCGCTATTGCCGCCGAAGCGGGCGACACAGATCAGGCGACCGGGCTGACCCGATTCAGCGTCGAATTCGCGCACCCAGACCTTGTCGGCCTGATGGTAATCGTAACCGACCATGACCTTCTCTTCGTGATAGGCTTCCAGGTCCTGGTCGAAGTAGAAGTTGCCGTTCCACTGCACCTGGGCGCGGCGGGCGGTGCGAATTTCGTAAGGCCGGAACAGGTCATCGGCTTCGCCGGGGTCAACCTCGACAGCCTCGAACCCGTTCGACACATGGGCAGCCCAGCATTCGTTGGGGGTCATGTGGCGGGTTTTGCCGGTGTCAGGATCCTGAAACTTCGGCAGGCCGCGATGAGGCAGGTCGTTGTACTCTGCGACCATAGCTTCGCAGAGGCGAACAAAATCCTCCCAGCTCGGCAGAAGACGGGATTCGCCGAACTCTTTAAGCTGCTTGCGGGTGATCTTGTGGACCTTGTCACCAGCCTCCTTGTCGCGATCCTTGCCGATATAGGTCGGGAGCCTTTTCGCGAGGGTATCCCAAACCGTGGCGTTCGGGCGCTCGATCCGACCCTTCGCCTGCGAGTCATAAGGCGCGGCATGCATCTTGGTGATGCCGAGCCGCCCCATGAGGCCCCCGACATCCGCGTCCATCGCCTTGTTGCGATAGCCGGGGCCACGATCGACGTAGAAAACGGCGGGGATGCCAGAGCCGCAGCAGGAGTTACGAAGGGCCTCGGCGACGGCTTTCTGGTTCTCCGAGCGCGACAGCGCGATCCCGACGATCTTGCGGGTGACCACGTCAAGGACCGTGGTAATTTCCGGCCGGATGGCGCGTTTCGTCACCGGATCCGCGATTTCCGCGTCGAAGGTCTTGCCGTCGGCCGTGTAGATCGTGGTCGGCCACATATCCTCGGTGGTGCGCGTGACATAGGCCTTGCCCGGCGCAATGTAGTGCCATTCGATCCGGTGCTCGGCACACCGCCGCAGGATTGCGTTACTGGTCAGCTCCGTCCCATTATCGCTGACAATCATTCCGGGTTTGCCGCGGCGCTCGATTAGGGCCGTCAGTTAACGCGCCACTCGGCGCCCCGAGCTTGAGGGTGAGCCATGAAGCCGCCACTGGTCCGAGGCCCATGGCGAACGGGATCGCCGCGAGGCATTTCCGGGTGACGTCGTCGACGACGTTGAGCACCCGAAAGCGCTGCCCTTTGGCGAATTGGTCATGGACGAACCGAAGGTCCGCGAAGCGAAATCCAGAGACCAGCGCGCATTGGGCCGCGCCTCCACCAGGATCGGGGCTCGCGTCCCGATAGCCTTGCGCCGGGCCTTTCGCTTGCGCACCGTCAGCCCTTCCTCGCGGCAGAGCCGATAGATCCGGTTAATCCCGGAAGGCTCTCCCTTGCGCCGCAGCAGCACGAAGATCCGCCGATAGCCGAACCGTCGGCGCTCGTTGGCCAGCTCCCGCAACCGCCCACGCAGCACCGTGTCCGGCTCGCGCTGTGCTCGGTAGCGGACCATCTTGCGGTCCGCCCCGGCAATCCGGCACGCCCGCCCTTCCGAGAGCCCGCGTAGGGACCTCAGATGCGCGACCGCCTCGGGCTTCACTGCAGGCGTCGCCACTTTTTTGAAACCAGTTCCGTCATCGCGGAGAGATCGAGCATCTGTTCGGCCAGCAGCTTCTTCAGCTTCGCGTTCTCATCCTCAAGCGCCTTCAGCCGCTTCGCCCCCGACAACGTCATGCCGCCGAATTTGGCCTTCCAATTATAGAAGGTGCCTTCCGACATGACGTGCTTGCGGCACAGGTCCGCGCACTTCGCGCCTGCTTCGTGCTCGGCCAAGATGCCGGTGATCTGTTCGTCCGTGAAACTCGTTCGCTTCATTGTCCGTCCTCAAATTGGATCGGACTCCAATCAACGGCGGAGAAAAAATTCCGTGGCAGGTCAGGACCACTACATCTTTGAAACCATCGAGGAGGCGCAGGAGATCGCAACCGACTGGCTATGGACTTACAATAATGAGCGCCCCAGCGCGAATTGTGTCGCCATTGGCTCGAGACCAATGAGCGCGGGCGTCGGCGACATCACACCCGCCCAGAAACTGAAGATGGCTGCCTGAAGTCTACTTCGGCACCCCGTTAAAACGGGGCGGATTACCCAAGGCTCGGAGCCCGGTCTACATATCCTCAACCGTCGCGTGCTTGCGCCTCTTCGAAACGGTGTTGGGATTGCCCCAGCTCCCGACTTAGCTGCGCGAACGAAGCTTGCGGTCGCCGTATTGCCGCTCTGGCGGCGTGCGTGGTCGTGGCGCTGCAGTGACGAAATTGCCCCATAGGCCATCCTTCAATTCCAAAGAAAAGGAGTGCACCATCAAACCGTGGGCGCATCCACTTGGGAGGAGATGTCGCGTGAAAGCGGTTAGGGGCAGGGGCGGTCGTGTGAGCGAAGGAACTTCGCCCGCAGTTCTCGCCCATGCGCCTTCATTGGCGATCATTGCCGGCGTTTCGTCGCGTCGGTTGCTGCTTTGCCTTCCTTGATCTTGGCTGCCAGATCGCGTGCGATTCCGAAGGCGCCCTTTATCCGGTCGCCGTCTGTCGCCCAGTCGCGCAGAACAACGATTTTGTTGTCGGTGACTTTGGCATGACCGTGCTGCTCGGTGAGGAACGCAACCAGCCCTTGCGGATTGGGGAATTTGTCCTGATGGAACTGGATCGTCGCACCTTTGGGACCGGCATCGAGCTTGGCGATATTGGCCCGCTTGGCCATGGCCTTGATGCGGATGACCAGAAGAAGCGTGTTGACCTCTCTCGGGAGCGGGCCGAAGCGGTCGATGAGCTCGGCCGCAAAGCCTTCGAGCTCGACCTTGGTCGAAAGCTCGGAAAGGCGGCGGTAAAGGCCCAGACGGACATCGAGATCCGCAATGTAGCTTTCCGGAATGGTCACCGGCACGCCCAGGTTCAGCTGGGGTGCCCATTCGTCGTCGGGCGTGCCCTCGATTTCGCCCGATTTCAGCTTGGCAATCGTTTCCTCCAGCATCTGTTGGTAGAGTTCGAAGCCGACTTCGCGGATGTGGCCGGATTGCTCTTCGCCCAGAAGGTTGCCCGCACCGCGCTGGTCGAGGTCCTGCGAGGCGAGGTTGAAGCCCGCGCCAAGGCTGTCGATCGAGCCCAGAAACTTCAATCTCCGGATCGCCTGCGGGGTCAACGGAACGCGCGGCTTCGTGGTCAGATAGCAATAGGCGCGCGCCTTTGAGCGGCCGACCCGTCCGCGGATCTGGTAGAGCTGCGAGAGGCCGAACATGTCCGAGCGCCAGATGACCATCGTATTCGCGGTCGGAATGTCGAGGCCGCTTTCCACGATCGTCGTCGCCAGAAGCACATCATGGCTGCCGTCGTAAAATGCGTTCATCCGCTGGTCGAGATCGCCCGCAGCCAGCTGTCCATGTGCCGTTATGCTGCTGACTTCCGGCACGTTTTCCTTGAGCCAATCCTCGACCTCGGGCAGGTCGGACAGACGCGGCACCACGAAAAAGCTTTGGCCGCCGCGGTACTTTTCGCGCAAAAGCGCCTCGCGAATGGTGACCGTATCGAATTCGCTGACATAGGTTCGGATCGAGAGGCGGTCGACCGGTGGCGTCCCGATTACCGAGAGATCGCGTACCCCGCTCAGCGAAAGTTGCAGCGTTCGCGGGATCGGGGTCGCCGTGAGCGTCAGCACATGGATATCGCTGCGCAGCTCTTTGAGGCGCTCTTTATGGCCGACGCCAAAATGCTGCTCCTCGTCGACAACAAGCAGGCCGAGGTTCTTGAATTTGACCTGTTTGGCCAGAACCGCATGGGTGCCGATGACGATATCGACGCTGCCTTCGGCCAGCCCTTTACGGGTCTCGGCGGCATCTTTGGCCGAAACGAAACGCGAGAGCGGGCGGACATTGATCGCGGTGCCGCGGAAACGCTCGGCGAAGCTCTTGAAATGCTGGCGCGCGAGCAATGTTGTCGGCGCGATGACCGCAACCTGCATCCCCTGCGAGGCGGTGATGAAGGCGGCGCGGATCGCGACCTCGGTCTTGCCGAAGCCGACATCGCCCACCACGAGCCGGTCCATCGGGCGACCGGCCGCGAGATCTGCCGCGACATCCGCGATCGCCTGCGCCTGGTCGTCGGTCTCGGTATAGGGGAAGCGCGCGGCGAAGCTTTCGATCTCGTGAAATTCCGGCTCGAGCACGGGCGCGGTGCGCAAAAGCCGCTCGGCCGCGACCCGCATCAGACGGTCGGCGATCAGCTTGATGCGCTCTTTGAGCTTGGCCTTGCGCGCCTGCCATGCGCCGCCGCCGAGGCGGTCCAGAAGACCTTCCTCATGGCCGTAGCGCGTCAGAAGCTCGATGTTTTCGACCGGCAGATAGAGCCTGTCGCCGCCCGCATATTCCAGCGCGATGCAATCATGCGGCACCCCGAGCGCCTTGACGGTTTCGAGGCCGGTATAGCGGCCGATCCCGTGCTCGACATGGACCACCAGATCGCCCGGCGTCAGACTTTGGGTGTCGCGCAGGAAGTTCTCGGCGCGGCGTTTCTTTTTGGCGCCGCGCACCAGCCGGTCGCCCAGAACGTCCTGTTCCGAGATGATGGTCAGGGGCAATTCGCCGTCACGCTCGACGACAAAACCTTCGTCGAGCGGCCAGATCGCCAGACCCAGAGCGGCCTTGTCGGCCCGCAAGTCGCGGATGTCGCCTATCAGGCTCGCGCCTTCGATGCCCTCGTCGGCGATCAGCCCCGCCAGACGCTCGCGCGCACCTTCTGAAAAGCTCGCGAGCACGACGCGGCCACCGGCCCGCTGCTTGCGGATGTGGTCGGCCAAGGCATGGAACAGGTTCTTGTTCTCGTCTTGCCTTTCGGGCGCGAAATTGCGGCCGACGCGGCCTCCGGCATCCAGCACTCCCGGACCGGGCGGTTGGCGCAGGGTCGAGAGACGCAGATGGCGCTGGCCGGCAAGCCAGCCCTGCCATTCGGCCTCGTCGGGAAAGAGCGTCTCGGGCGGGACCGGACGGTAAAGGCTGTCCGAGACGCGCCGGTTGAGCGCCTCGCGGCGCGCATCAAATTGTTCGGAAATCGTATGCCAGCGGGCGTCACGCACCTGATCGAGACGATCGTCGCTGACGATGCTCGCTTCGGGCAGGTAGTCGAACAGGTTCTCCAGCCCGTCGTGAAACCACGGCAGCCAATGTTCCATCCCCGCGAGTTTGCGGCCGGCGCTGACGCTTTCGTAAAGCGGATCATTCGCGCCGCCGCCGTATTCCATGCGGTAGTTCTGGCGAAAGCGCGTGATGGCGGGCTCGTCGAGGATGACTTCGGACATCGGGGCAAGCTCGACACGGTCCAGCTTTTCGGTGGTGCGCTGGGTCTCGGGGTCGAAACGGCGCGCGCCGTCCAGAACATCGCCGAAAAGATCAAGCCGGATCGGCCCGCTTTCGCCCGGCGGATAGATGTCGATGATCCCGCCGCGCAGCGCATAATCACCGGGTTCGGTCACGGTCGGCGCGAGCGTGAAGCCCATCCGCACGAGAAAGGCACGCAACGCCGTCTCGTCCATGCGGTCGCCGACGGCCGCCGAAAAACCGGCCTCGCGCACGACTGCGCGCGCGGGCACGCGCTGCATTGCCGCGCTGAGCGTCGTGAGCAGGATGAAGGGGCCGCGCAGGGCCTTGTGCGCAAGGAGCGTCAGCACCGCCATTCGGGCCGCCATGATCGCGGGCGCGGGCGAAATGCGGTCATAGGGCGTCGTATCCCAGGCCGGAAATTCGAGCACCACGGCTTTGGGCGCGAAAAAGCCCAAAGCGCCGCGCATTGCCGCCATGCGGCGGTCGTCGCGGGCGATATGGATGACAGGATTGCCGCGTTCCAGCTCGCGCGCGATCAAAGCCGCGTCGTAGCCTTCGGGCGCACCGGAAAGAATGATTTGATCGGGCATGCGCATGACCTAATTGTCTTGGCAGGAAATGTCACGTTCCTCGGTACAGCCGGAAGCGTGTGACGGGATATTAGAAGCCGAAAGGATTGGACAAAAGCGTCAATGCCGCCCAATAGGCCGCGAGTGCCACGGTCACGATCGACATGGCCGAAGTGAACAGGCGGTGCCTGCGCATGGACGGGGCGGCGAGACTTGCTGCCTCTTGCACCGTAATCTCGGCGCTGCGGGCGCGTTCGACAATCCGCGACAGGCTCTTGGCCAGCCGGATGCGCAGGATCACCAGAATGCCCAAGGGCGCGAGGAGCAAAAACAGGGCTTGCGCCATCTCCAGCCCGTAGACGAAGCCGAGCGCCGCGAGGCTCACCAGCAAAAAGATCGCCACGCCGAAAAGCCACGGCCCTTCGCCCGGATCGACGCGCCAGCGCGGCAGCATCAGCGAGAGCCAGTCGAGCAAAGTGACAGCCGCCTTTTCCTGCTCGGCCGCCCCGAGCTTGCGGTTGAGCGCCTTGTGGATGACATCGGGCGGCACGCCCAAGGCGTTGCGTCCGGCGAGGCTCCAGCAGGTGGCGAGCATCAGCCAGAACCAGATCGAATTGAACGACCGGCTTTCGAGAATGACCAGAAGAGCCTGAAGTACTGCCACTGTTGCGCCTGCAAGTTGCGTTTGATTTCAAGCACACAGTAGTCAGTCGCGGCGCTCGGGAAAACCTCCAAAGGGGGACGCGGCGGCACAAGGGTTGCACCTGATGCCGTGGGGGTGCACATTCGTCGCGCTTTCGACGCGCCCGCATCGGGCCGCGCCGGTCCTCCGACGATCACAGAACGAGCATTCCATGTCCTCCATGCCGATCATTCCGCCTTTCCCCGCCACCCGCTTGCGCCGTTTGCGCCGGACGCCCGCCTTGCGCGCGCTGACGACCGAGGTGACGCTGTCGGCAAGCAATCTGATCTGGCCGGTTTTCGTTACCGAAATCGCGGGCGGGGAGGGCGAGATCGCCTCGATGCCGGGGGTCGAGCGGCTCACGTTGGACGGGGCCAAGCGCGCCGCCGAGACCGCGATGCGGCTCGGCATCCCCTCGATCTGCGTTTTCCCCCATTCCGATCCCGATCTGAAGACCGAGGGCTGCGAGCGTGCATGGGACCCCGAAAATATCGGAAACCGCGCCATCCGCGCCATCAAGGAGGTCGCGCCGGAGCTGGCGGTGATGACCGATATCGCGCTCGACCCCTATAATATCAACGGCCATGACGGGCTGGTGCGCGACGGGATCATCCTCAATGACGAGACGGTCGAGGCCCTCGTGCGCATGGCTTTGACACAGGCCGAAGCGGGCGCGGACATCCTCGGCCCCTCCGATATGATGGACGGCCGGATTGCCGCTTTGCGCGCGGCGATGGAGGCGAACGGCCACAAGGATATGGCGATCCTGTCCTATGCCGCAAAATTCGCGAGCGGCTTTTACGGCCCGTTCCGCGATGCGGTCGGCGCTTCGGGGCGTCTGGTCGGCGACAAAAAGACCTATCAGGTCAATCCCGCCAACCGCGAAGAGGCCCTGCGCTGCGTGGCGCGCGACCTCGCGGAGGGTGCGGATATGGTCATGGTCAAGCCGGGCATGCCCTATCTCGATCTCTGCCGCGAAGTGCGCGACCGTTTCGAGGTTCCGACCTTCGCTTATCAGGTCTCGGGCGAATATGCGATGATCGAGGGGGCGATCCGTCAGGGCTGGCTGTCGCGCGATGTCGTGATGGAAAGCCTGATCGGCTTCCGTCGCGCGGGCTGTGACGGAATCCTGACATATTTCGCCCCGCAGGTCGCCGAACTGCTGGCGCAAAAGGGCTGATCGCCCTATTCTTTGGCGAAATCTGCAGTTTTGCAGCAATCACGATATGAGGCCAGGCATGCTTGACGACAACCGGATTTCTCGCCGCTCGCTCTTTGTGGGTGGCGCGGCTGCCGCCCTGCTTGCGGGATGCGCGAATGGCGTCGGCGAAAACGCCGCCGCGCGTCTGGACGGGCGCGTGAACACGACCCGCGACTATCTTTTGCAGACCTATCCTGGGGCGGCGGGCCTGATTCAGGGGGCCAAGGGCGTTCTCTATATGCCGCTGATGACCGAAGCGGGCTTCGGGATCGGCGGCGCTTACGGGCAGGGCGCGTTGCGCATCAACAATGCGACCGTCGATTACTACTCGGCGACGCAGGCCAGTGTCGGCTTCCAGATCGGCGCGCAACAATATGCGCATGTGCTGATTTTTCAGACCGATCAGGCACTTGCCAATTTCCGTTCGGCGCCGGGCTGGGTTGCCGAGGCGGGTGCCTATTATGCGTTGCCCGCGCGCGGCCTCGCGGTCGGCGCGGATACGATCACCGCGCAGCAGCCGGTCGTGGCGATGATCTTCGGCCAGTCGGGCCTGATGGCGGGGGCCTCGATCGCCGGTACGAAATACACCCGCGTGATCCCCTCGACCTTCTGAGGCGGGCGAAGCCGGACAAGAAAAAGGCGGGCCCTCGGGTCCGCCTTTTTCTGCTCTGTCGCTGGTTGGTTCGCAGCGTATCAGCCGCCGTGAACGATGCGCACGTAATTGGTGGTTTCGCGATAGGGCGGGATGCCGCCGTATTTGGTCACTGCACCCGGACCGGCATTATAGGCCGCAAGCGCCAGTTTCCAGCTGCCGAAACTGTTGTACATCATGCGCAGATAGCGCGCGCCGCCTTCGAGATTTTCTTCGGGAACACTGGGGTTTACGCCCAGTTTGGCCGCGGTGCCGGGCATAAGCTGCGCCAGGCCCTGCGCCCCTTTATGCGAGCGCGCATTCGGGTTCCAACCGGATTCCTGCTGGACGAGACGCAGGAAAATATCCTCGGGGACACCGTGTTTGCGCGCCATGGCCCGCGCATGCGGCAGGTATTGGCTGCGGCGGTTGCCCTTGTAGGCAGGAACCACGCCGGCAAATTCCAGCTCGCCGCCCGATTTGGTCGAGGTCGAGGCCGGACGCAGGCGCGAGGACCGGTTATATTGCCCCGAGAGGCGCGAATCCATCAGCTTGGTTTGGCGCTCGAACTGCGAGGCGCGCGACTTGCCGCCCTTGTTCGCCAAGCGAAGCCCTTCGGCCGAGGCCGGCACCGCCAGACCAATCAGAACCGTTGAAACAACACCGGCACGCAACAAACGGCCCATGAGTCCTGTCTTGCCGAGATGCATGTGACCGCCCCTCTCACGCTTTACTTTTTTCAGAGACTATACCCGCTCTGTTCTTCGACGCCATGCACGCGCTGGTGAAGGCAGCGACATATCGGCAATATCCCGCCTATATGATCCGCGGCGAAAAGGCTAGACGGATCGCGATTGCCGCCTCGGAACGGGTCGCTAGCACTTGCCGGAGGCCCCGCGCGCGGGCTACATAATCGCCAGCAATTCGCGTGGATATCAGAGGACCGACAGAATGGCAGGCAGTGTAAACAAGGTAATTCTGGTCGGGAACCTCGGTCAGGATCCGGAGGTCCGGAACTTCCCCAACGGCGGCAAGGTCGCCAACCTGCGTATCGCTACGAGCGAAACCTGGAAGGACCGCAATTCGGGCGAACGCCGCGAGCGTACCGAATGGCATACGGTCGCGATCTATTCCGAGCCGCTGGTGCGCGTCGCCGAGCAGTTCCTGCGCAAAGGCTCCAAAGTCTATGTCGAGGGCCAGCTCGAGACCCGCAAATGGCAGGACCAACAGGGTAACGACCGTTATTCGACCGAGATCGCGCTGCGCCCCTTCCGCAGCGAGCTGCATATGCTTGACGGCCGCGGTGGTGCGGGCGGCGGCGGCGGAGCCGGTGGCTCGGGCGGCAATTTTGGCGGCGGCGGTCGTGATTACGACAACTCGGGCTATGACGGTGGCGGCTATGGCGGGCAAAGCTCGGGCGGCCAAAGCTCGGGCGGCGGTTCGAGCCGTCCGGATTTCGACGACGAAATCCCGTTCTGAGCCGGACCGGCCAGCGAGACGATTAAAAAAGGCGCTGTTTTTACGGCGCCTTTTTCTTTGCCCCGACGCGGGGGAGGGCATCACTCGGGCGCAGTGCCGGATGCAGACCCAACATGATGCTGCAAAAGACAAAGGGCGACCCGAGGGCCGCCCTTTCCATTCCGCTCCGCGCTGCTTTCGCGATCAATCCGCGATCATCAGCGGCGGCGGGGTTTTCGTCAGTTTCGGTGCCTCGGGGCCGGCGATGTCGAGGACCGGCTTGTCGTTCTCGATCCGGACGCGGACCACGCCGCCTTTGGTCAGACGACCGAACAGGAGCTCTTCGGCCAGAGGCTTCTTGATATGCTCCTGGATCACGCGGCCAAGCGGACGCGCACCCATTTTGTCGTCGTAACCCTTTTCGGCCAGCCAGTCGGCCGCCTCGGGGGTGAGGTCGATATGGACGTTGCGGTCGATCAGCTGGGCTTCCAGCTGGAGGATGAACTTGTCCACCACCTTGATGATGACCTCGCGCGACAGGGCCGCGAAGGAGATGATCGCGTCCAGACGGTTGCGGAACTCCGGCGTGAAGGTCCGCTCGATCGCGGCCGTATCCTCGCCCTCGCGTTTGTCGCGGCCGAAACCGATCGCGGCTTTCTGCATATCCGATGCCCCGGCGTTCGAGGTCATGATCAGGATCACGTTGCGGAAATCCACCTGACGACCGTTGTGGTCGGTGAGTTTCCCGTGGTCCATAACCTGCAGCAGGATGTTGAAGACATCGGGATGCGCCTTTTCGATCTCGTCAAGCAGCAGCACGCAATGCGGGTGCTGGTCGACGCCATCGGTCAGCATGCCGCCCTGATCGAAGCCGACATAGCCCGGAGGGGCACCGATCAGACGGCTGACCGCGTGTTTCTCCATATATTCCGACATGTCGAAACGCAGAAGCTCCACGCCCAGAGCATCGGCCAATTGACGCGCCACCTCGGTCTTGCCGACGCCGGTGGGGCCAGCGAAGAGGTAGTTGCCGATCGGCTTTTCGGGCTCGCGCAGACCGGCCCGCGCCAGTTTGATCGCCGAGGACAAAGCGTCGAGCGCCGCATCCTGACCAAAGACCACCCGTTTGAGGGTTTTCTCCAGATCTTTCAGCACCGCCGCATCATCCTTCGAGACATTCTTCGGAGGAATGCGGGCGATCTTGGCGACGACCGCCTCGATCTCTTTGGTGCCGATGGTTTTGCGGCGCTTGCTTTCCGAGACCAGATGCTGGGCGGCACCGGCCTCGTCGATCACGTCGATCGCGCTGTCGGGCAGCTTGCGGTCGTTGATGTAGCGTGCGGCCAGCTCGACGGCAGTTTTGATCGCGTCATTGGTATAACGCAGGTCGTGGTGCTGTTCGAAGCTGGTTTTAAGCCCCATCAGGATCTTGATCGCGTCCGGAACCGAAGGCTCGTTCACGTCGATCTTCTGGAAGCGACGGGCGAGGGCGCGGTCCTTTTCGAAGTGCTGGCGGAACTCTTTATAGGTGGTCGAGCCCATGCAACGCAGCTTGCCGCCCGACAAGGCGGGTTTGAGCAGGTTCGAGGCATCCATCGCGCCGCCAGAGGTCGCGCCCGCACCGATCACGGTGTGGATTTCGTCGATAAAGAGGATGGCATCGGGATGCTCTTCCAATTCCTTGACGACGGCTTTCAGCCGCTCCTCGAAGTCGCCGCGATAGCGGGTGCCGGCCAGCAGCGCGCCCATATCGAGCGAGTAGATCGTCGACTTCGAGAGCACCTCGGGGATTTCGCCGCGGGTGATTTTCAGCGCGAGGCCTTCCGCAATCGCGGTTTTGCCCACGCCGGGATCGCCCACCAGAAGCGGGTTGTTCTTGCGGCGGCGCGACAGGACCTGAATGCAGCGGTCCACCTCGTCGGCGCGGCCGATCAGCGGATCGACATCGCCTTTGACGGCTTTCTTGTTCAGATCGACGCAGTATTTCGCAAGCGCGGTTTCTTCCTTGTTGCTGCTCGCCTCGACCTGTTCCTGTTCGGTGGAATCCTCGGCCCCCTGAATGGAGCGGGTCTCCGAGAAATCGGGGTTTTTGGCGACGCCATGGGCGATGAAATTGACCGCGTCGTAACGGGTCATATCCATCTCCTGCAGGAAGAAGGCGGCGTTGGATTCACGCTCGGCGAAGATGGCGACGAGCACGTTGGCCCCCGTCACCTCGGTCCGCCCCGAGCTTTGGACATGGATGGCCGCGCGCTGGATCACGCGCTGGAAGGCCGCAGTCGGCACAGCCTCCGAGCCTTCGACATCGGTGACCAGCGTCGACAGGTCGTCGTCGATGAATTCGACGAGCATCCGGCGCAGTTCGGTCAGATCGACATTGCAGGCCTGCATGACCTTGACCGCATCGGGTTCGTCGGTCAGCGCAAGCAGAAGGTGTTCGAGGGTTGCCAGCTCGTGATGGTTTTCATTTGCCAGCGCGAGGGCGGCATGAATGGCTTGTTCAAGCGAGGTCGAAAAAGAGGGCACGACTTTTGCTCCTGTCAGTCGGCTGGCGGGTATGGACCCGTGTTCGGGCCACCTGTCCAGACTGTCATCGTAATGTTAAGAATTGGTGGAATTCTTGGGAATTCAAGTGATATCGGGGCCGTGAAGTTCCAAATTCGTATCCGATGAGCGAGAAGTGATCGTCCTGACCCCAGAGTGGCGTCATTGGGGCTGGCGCTCAAGTCGTTCAGAAGTCGTCCTTCATCTGTCTGAGGCGGGCGAAAACCGCGACATCTTCGGCATTTTCCATCCCGAGGCTCTGGCGCAATTGGGTCACACGCAAGAAGGGATTTGTCGCCCGCTCCTGGGCCAGAGTGGCCGCGGCGCAAAGCTGGTTTCCGGCGACCGTATCGGCCAGCCTTTGTTTGAGGGCATCATTCCCGGGATCAACCGAGAGGGCGAAAGCACCATTGCCGCGGCAATAGTCATGTCCCGAACAGATCAGCGTCTCTGCCGGCAGGGCATCGAGACGCGAGAGGCTGCCCCACATCATCTCTGCGGTCCCCTCGAAGAGGCGGCCGCAACCGATCCCCATCAGGCTGTCGGCGGTAAAGGCCAGCGCGGATTGCGGCAGATGGATGGCGATATGGCCGATGGTATGGCCGGGAACATCGATGATTTCGGCATGCTCGCCGCAGATTTCAAGGGGCGCGCCGGGGCTGGCCGCAAGATCGAGCGGCGGCAGGCGGTGGGCATCGGCGGGATTGCCCGCGACACGCGCCCCTGTGGCTGCGACGATCTCGGCAGTGGCCTGTACGTGATCGGGGTGGTGATGGGTCAGAACGAGCAGGTCGAGGCCCCAGCCGCGCGCGGCGAGCTCGGCCAGAACGGGTGCGGCCTCGGGGGCATCGATCAGCGCGGTCCGGCCGTTGCCGTGGAGGATCCACGCGAAGTTGTCGGTCAGGCAGCGGACGGGCACGAGTTCCAGCGGCATTGGCAAATCCTTTTCCATGGCGCACAAATCGGGGTGGCTTCCCTGAACGGCACGGTGCAACGTTCACGGTGATTGCCGCAGGTTGCAAGGGGCGCGATGCATCAAGATGTCATCGACCTGAAAGGGTTTTATTACTCCCGTGCTCTCGGGCGGGTTGTGCAGCGGATCCTGCGCGACCGCATGCTCCAGCATTGGCCGGCCGAGCAGGTCGCGGGGATGACGGTGGCGGGCTATGGATTCGCGGCACCGCTGCTTCGGCCCTATGTCGCGCCGGCGCGGCGGGTCACGGCGCTGATGCCGGGGCCTCAGGGCGTCATGGCCTGGCCCGCGGGCCTGCCGAATCACAGCGTGCTTTGCGACGAGGGGGCCTGGCCCCTCGATACCGGCAGCGTCGACCGGCTGGTCATGCTCCATGCGATCGAGGTTGCCGATTATCCGCCCGCGCTTTTGGAGGAGGCCTGGCGGGTGCTCGGTCCCGGCGGGCGGATGCTCGTCATGGCGACCAACCGCACCGGACTCTGGGCGCGTTCCGAGGCCACGCCTTTCGGCTATGGCCGCAGCTTCACTCTGGGCCAGCTCGAGGCGCAGGCGCGTTCGGCGGGCTTTGTGCCCGAGCAATCGGGTGCCGCCCTCTACATTCCGCCGTCGGACCGGCGTTTCTGGCTCAAAAGCGCGCAGATGTGGGAGAGGGCAGGGGCGCGGATCTCGCGGCTTCTGGTCGCGGGCGTCGTGGTCGCGGAGTTTTCCAAACAGGTGCCCGCACCGATCGGCAAGGGCAAGCGGCTGCGCATGCCCAATCCGCTCGGCGTTCTCGAAGGGATCGGGCGTCCCAAACCTGTGCGGGAGGGGGCGTTGCGACAAGATGCCTCACCCGTTAGCGCCACCGGACGCGCCTTACCCCCGCGATAGGCCAAACTTAGGGCGCAGACAGACAATTTTCCGTGCTCAAGTCGGTTGCGGGGTGCCTGATCTGCTGCTAGAGACGCGCATGATTTAGGGGAAGGACGAAGCCGACCCCGTGAACCGGCTCTGCCACAGACCACCCGCGAGGGGTGGCCCGTCGCGGAGCTTGCGCAACCGGAAGGATGACCGTGGCAAATTCCGCTTCGATTTCCGCTGATATCGCCGGACGCTATGCGCAGGCACTGTTCGATCTCGTCAAAGAGTCGGGCGGGATCGATGCATTGTCGTCTCAGGTGGAAGGTCTCGCGGCCGCGCTCAAGGAGAGCGCCGAGTTGCGTGACCTGATCGTATCGCCGATCTATACCCGTGAACAGCAGGAGGGCGCGATTGCCGCCCTTGGCGAAAAGATGGGTTTCGCACCCGCTTTCGTCCACACGCTGCGCCTGATGGCGCAGAACCGCCGTCTGTTCACCCTGCCGCAGCTTGCAGCCCGTCTGCAGGCCCTGATCGCTGAGGCCCGGGGTGAAGTCACCGCCGATGTCGTCAGCGCGCAGGAGCTTTCGGCAGAGCAGAAGAAGCGTCTGACCGACACGCTTGCCGAGAAATCGGGCAAGACGGTCAAATTGAACACTCGCGTCGATGAAGGGCTCATCGGCGGGATGATCGTCAAGCTGGGATCGCAGATGATCGACAGCTCGATCCGCTCCAAGCTCGCATCCCTTCAGAATTCCATGAAAGAGGTCGGATAATGGGAATCCAGGCAGCCGAAATTTCGGCGATCCTCAAGGATCAGATCAAAAACTTCGGCCAGGACGCCGAAGTGGCCGAAGTCGGCCAGGTGCTGTCCGTCGGTGACGGTATCGCCCGCGTCTACGGCCTCGACAAAGTTCAGGCCGGCGAGATGGTCGAATTCCCCGGCGGCGTCCGCGGGATGGTTCTGAACCTCGAGACCGACAACGTCGGTATCGTGATCTTCGGCGACGACCGTCAGATCAAAGAAGGCGACACCGTCAAGCGCACCCGCTCGATCGTGGAAGTTCCGGTCGGCAAAGAGCTGCTCGGCCGCGTTGTCGACGGTCTGGGCAACCCGATCGACGGCAAAGGTCCGATCAACGCGACCCAGACCCGCGTCGCAGACGTCAAGGCTCCGGGCATCATGCCGCGCCAGTCGGTCCACGAGCCGATGGCAACCGGCGTGAAGTCGGTTGACGCGATGATCCCCGTCGGCCGTGGCCAGCGCGAGCTGATCATTGGCGACCGTCAGACCGGCAAGACCGCTCTGGCTCTGGACACCATCCTCAACCAGCTGAGCTACAACGGCCGCGAAGCGGACGGCATGAAGACGCTGCACTGCATCTACGTCGCGATCGGCCAGAAGCGCTCGACCGTTGCGCAGCTGGTGAAAAAGCTCGAGGAAACCGGCGCGATGGCTTACACCACCGTCGTCGCGGCAACCGCTTCGGACCCGGCTCCGATGCAGTACCTCGCACCTTACTCGGCAACCGCAATCGGCGAATACTTCCGTGACAACGGCATGGACGCGCTGATCATCTATGACGACCTGTCCAAACAGGCTGTCGCTTACCGCCAGATGTCGCTGCTGCTGCGCCGTCCGCCGGGACGCGAAGCTTACCCGGGCGACGTTTTCTACCTGCACTCGCGCCTGCTCGAGCGTTCGGCAAAGCTGAATGCGGATCATGGTTCGGGCTCGCTGACCGCTCTGCCGATCATCGAAACCCAGGCAGGCGACGTTTCGGCCTATATTCCGACCAACGTGATCTCGATCACCGACGGCCAGATCTTCCTTGAAACGGAACTGTTCTTCCAGGGCATCCGCCCCGCCGTGAACACCGGTCTGTCGGTGTCGCGCGTTGGTTCGGCCGCACAGACCAAAGCGATGAAATCCGTCGCCGGTCCGGTCAAACTGGAACTCGCACAGTACCGCGAAATGGCTGCCTTCGCGCAGTTCGGTTCGGACCTCGACGCCGCGACCCAGCGCCTGCTGAACCGTGGTGCGCGTCTGACCGAGCTGATGAAACAGCCGCAGTACTCGCCGCTGACCACCGCCGAAATCGTGATCGTCATCTATGCCGGCACCAAAGGCTATCTGGACGCTGTTCCGGTCAAGGAAGTCACCGCTTGGGAGGCCGGTCTGCTGCAGTTCCTGCGCACCCAAAAGGCCGATCTTCTGGACGATATGACCAAGAACGACCGCAAGATCGCTGGTGATCTGGAAGCAGCGATCAAGTCGGCGCTGGACGGTTACGCCAAGACTTACGCCTGAGGGAGGGATAGATGCCCAGCCTCAAGGACTTAAAAAACAGGATCGGAAGCGTTAAAAACACGCGGAAGATCACAAAGGCGATGCAAATGGTCGCTGCCGCCAAATTGCGCCGTGCGCAGGATGCGGCAGAGGCTGCACGTCCTTATGCCGACCGCATGGCAGCAGTCATGACCGGCCTGACGGCAGCAGCAGCGGGGTCCTCTTCGGCCCCCAAGCTGCTCGCCGGCACCGGTAGCGACAAACGCCATTTGCTGGTCGTGCTGACCTCGGAACGCGGTCTTGCAGGGGGCTTCAACTCCTCCATCGTCAAGCTCGCGCGCCAGCATCTGATCGAGCTTCAAGCCCAGGGGAAGGACGTTTCGATCCTGACCGTCGGCAAAAAAGGCCGCGAGCAGCTGCGCCGCGATTACGGCTCGCTGATGATCCACCATGTGGATCTGAGCGAAGTGAAGCGGATCGGCTACGAAAACGCGCGTGAGATTGCGGACGAGATCCTCGACCGTTTCGATCTCGACGGTTTCGACGTCGCGACTCTGTTCTATAACCGCTTCCAGTCGGTTATCAGCCAGATCCCGACGGCCCGCCAGATCATCCCGGCTGTTGTGGAAGAAAACGATTCGGTCGATAGTGCCGCATCGGCCCTTTACGAGTACGAACCGGGCGAAGAGGGCATTCTTGCCGAGCTTCTGCCGCGTTCGATCGCAACGCAAATCTTTGCCGCGCTGCTCGAGAATGGTGCTTCGGAACAGGGCGCGCGTATGAGCGCCATGGACAACGCAACGCGGAACGCGGGCGATATGATCGACCGTCTGACCACCGAGTACAACCGCTCGCGTCAGGCTGCGATCACCAAGGAACTGATTGAAATTATCTCGGGCGCCGAGGCGCTCTGACCGGTAGGGGTAGTCACATGGCAGAGGCCAAAGGTAAAATCACGCAGGTGATCGGCGCTGTTGTCGACGTTCAGTTCGACGGCACGCTTCCTGCGATTCTCAACGCGCTTGAGACCGAAAACAACGGCAAACGCCTGGTTCTGGAAGTTGCCCAGCACCTCGGCGAAAACACTGTGCGCACGATTGCTATGGACGCGACCGAAGGTCTGGTCCGTGGCACCGGCGTGTCCGACACCGGCGCACCGATCTCGGTTCCGGTCGGCGACGCGACGCTCGGCCGCATCCTGAACGTCGTCGGCGAGCCCGTCGACGAGCGTGGTCCGGTCGCATCGAGCGACACCCGCGCCATCCACCAGCCCGCTCCGGACTTCGCCCAACAGGCGACCAGCTCGGACATTCTGGTGACCGGCATCAAGGTTATCGACCTGCTCGCACCCTATTCGAAGGGCGGCAAGATCGGTCTCTTCGGTGGTGCAGGCGTCGGCAAGACCGTTCTGATCATGGAACTGATCAACAACATCGCGAAAGTGCACTCGGGTTACTCGGTGTTCGCGGGCGTTGGCGAACGGACCCGTGAAGGCAACGACCTTTACTACGAAATGATCGAATCGGGCGTTATCACGCCGGACAACCTGGAAAACTCGAAAGTGGCCCTTGTTTACGGCCAGATGAACGAGCCTCCGGGAGCGCGTATGCGCGTTGCTCTGACCGGCCTGACGCTGGCGGAACAGTTCCGTGATTCGACCGGCACCGACGTTCTGTTCTTCGTCGACAACATCTTCCGCTTCACGCAGGCCGGTTCGGAAGTGTCCGCACTTCTGGGTCGTATCCCGTCCGCAGTGGGTTACCAGCCGACGCTGGCCACCGACATGGGCGCGATGCAGGAGCGCATCACCTCGACGAAGAACGGCTCGATCACCTCGATCCAGGCCGTCTACGTTCCGGCCGACGACCTTACCGACCCGGCACCGGCAACGACCTTCGCCCACCTCGACGCAACCACGGTTCTGTCGCGTGCGATTTCGGAACTCGGGATCTATCCGGCCGTCGACCCGCTCGACTCCAACAGCCGCATCCTCGATCCGGCGGTTGTCGGCGAAGAGCACTACCAGGTTGCCCGCGACGTTCAGGGTATCTTGCAGAAGTACAAGTCGCTGCAGGACATCATCGCCATTCTCGGCATGGACGAACTGTCGGAAGAAGACAAACTGACGGTGTCGCGCGCTCGCAAGATCCAGCGCTTCCTGTCGCAGCCCTTCGACGTGGCGAAAGTCTTCACCGGCGCGGACGGCAAGCAGGTTCCGCTGGAAGACACGATCTCGTCGTTCAAAGCGGTTGTCGCCGGCGAATATGACCACCTCCCCGAAGCAGCCTTCTACATGGTTGGCGGCATCGAGGAAGTGAAAGCCAAAGCACAGCGTCTCGCTGCTGAAGCAGCGTAAGGAGGTCAGGCATGGCTGACACGATGCAGTTCGACCTCGTCTCGCCGGAACGGAACCTCATGTCCGTCGCCGTGCGCGAGGTTCGCCTGCCGGGCAGCGAAGGCGACCTGACGGCGATGCCCGGCCACGCGCCGGCCATCGTCAACCTTCGCCCCGGCGTGGTCACCGTGATCGCGGCGGATGGGGCTGAAACCGAATTCGCCGTCACCGGCGGTTTCGTCGAGATCAACAACGAGGGTGTCACCCTGCTGGCGGAACGCGGCATGCCGTGTTCGGAAGTCACGCAAGGCATCTTCGACGATATGATGGTTGCCGCCTACCGCAAGGTGAAAGCGGCCGAGGGCAAGCGCATGACTGCGGGCGAAGAATTCGTCACCGCAGCGGTCAAGCTCTTGGGCGACATGGAAGCTTTGGGCACACATATCGGACTTGATCCGAACCAGGCCACAATCCCGGATTGAACCGGAGAAAATTAATCTATAAAGGGGCTCCGGATTGCCGGGGCCCTTTTTCGTTCGGTGGATCCTCGTTCTATCAATAAGCCTGACTGTGGGAGTATGTGGTGAAACGGATTAGCGATGCTGCTGTCGGCGTCCAGACGGGGATGGCGCTGATGTTCTCGGCCTTCGAGGACGGAAGCGAGATGTGGACGGGCGAGGGCCCGCGCGTCGTCGTCCAGCATGTCTCTTTCGACGAACGCTTCCTCCAGCCACCAGCGGTCCATGTTTCGATCTCGATGTGGGATATGGAGGGCTCGGCCAACCAGCGTGCCGATATCCAGGCGGTGAATGTCAGAAACGAGGGTTTCGACATCCAGTTCCGTACATGGGGCGATACGCGGGTCGCGCGGATCCGCGCTTCATGGATGGCGGTGGGCGGGGTGCCTTATCACGACAACTGGGACGTGGCCTGACGCGTTCCTTTGCAGAGCAAAGCCCGCGCGCGGGCCTTTGTCCGGCCCCAGCGCGTCATGAGGCGCGCCTGTGCTCAGGCGCGCTCGAGATTGACGGCGATCAGCCCCGCGACTTCGGCGGGATGGGTGATCGGCAGCATATGGCCGGCATCCGGCACGCTGGCGCGTCCGACATCCTGCATCCGTTCGGCCAGAGCATCCGCGATCTTGCCGATGGCTACGGGCGATTTCTCTCCCATGACGATCAGCACCGGCGCATCGATCCCTTCGAGCCCGCCGGCGCGCAGGATGTTGGCCGAATCATGGACCAGCACATCATTGACCGCCATGGCGATCGAGAGCTGGCGCAGGCGGCGCGCGTCGAGGGACGGATCGGGCAGGGTGGAGGGGCCGCTGTCGCTCGGCATGCCCCAAACCGCCAGAAAATCGGCCAAAGCATCCTGTGGCGCGCCAGCGGCAACGGCGTCGTTCATCCGCGAAAACAGCGCCAGCTGCTCGTCATCGGGGGCTGCGGCGAAAAGGACCGGCTCGATCAGGGTCAGGCTGCGAACCGCCTCGGGGGCGCCGACCGCGATGCGCAGGGCGACGGTTGCGCCGAAACTATGCCCGATCAGATCCAGCGGCCGGTCGATCAGCCGCGCCACCTCACGCGTGGCGGCGGTGTGGTAATCCAGTCCCTCGGCCACCCAGTCGGCTGCACGGCCGTGACCGGCAAAAT
Organism: Paracoccus cavernae; assembly: GCF_042430175.1. Taxonomy (NCBI): domain Bacteria; kingdom Pseudomonadati; phylum Pseudomonadota; class Alphaproteobacteria; order Rhodobacterales; family Paracoccaceae; genus Paracoccus; species Paracoccus cavernae. Next base: position 256,688 of record NZ_JBHMDZ010000002.1, read on the forward strand.
CAGGCGCGCGCAGATCGATCTGCCCGCCCAGTTGCCGCGCGATCGGCCCCCAGTAAGAGCCGGTGCCCATCATGCAATGGAGCGCCAGCGCGGGCCGGTCGGGATCGCCCTCCCAATGCCGCAGGGGCAGGGAGGAGTTTGCCGTCTCCTGGCTCATGCGAGGGTCGCGAGGTGGTCGTCGAGGAAAGACAGGTGGTCCTGCCCCCAGAAACGCTGGTCGGTCTCTGTCACGATATAGAAGGGCGAGCCGAAGACGCCTGCATCGACGGCCTGCTGGAGGTTGCGGCTATAGACTTCGGCGCCGGTCAGCAGGCCGCTGTTGGCGAGCTCGGGATCAAAGCCGTGCTTGCCCAGAATGTCGCGGATGGTGGCGTCGTCGCTGATGTCGCGGTCCTCGACCCAGATCGCGGACATGAATCCGTCCACCAGCCCCGCAAGGTCCCCGCCGCCCGCAAGCTGCGCCGCGATGATCGCATAGGAGGCCGGCGCCATGTTGGCGCCGCGAAAGAGCGGGGATCCCAGCATCGGCACGCCGAGCCGCTCGCTCCAGCGTTTGAGGTTCTGCACGCCGTATTCCAGCCGTGCCGCAACCCGATTCTCGCGGCGCGTGCCGCCGGTCCGGTCGAAGAGCTGCGCGATATCGAGGGGCTTGTAGGTCACGCTCGCGCCGTGTTTTGCCGCGATTTCGTCGAGGCGGCGTCCGGCGAGGTAGCTCCAGGGGCTATGGACAGCGAAGTAATAGTCGATATGCGGCATTCTCAGGCCTCCAGGGTTTGCGGGCAAGCTACTCGGGTGATAAGCGGAGCGCAATCGCGCCAAACCCAACGGAGTCTGCCATGCCGGCTATGACCGAACCCAAGCTGATCGCGGGCAATGCCAACCGATCGCTTGCCAATTCCATCTCCCGTCGCATGTCGATGCATCGCGGCATGAATGTCGCGCCGATCGAAGCTCGGGTCGAACGGTTCAACGATCAGGAGATCTTCGTCGAGGTCTACGAGAACGTTCGCGGCGAGGATATGTACATCATCCAGTCGACCTCGAATCCGGCCAACGACAACCTGATGGAGCTGCTGATCATGACCGACGCGCTCAAGCGTTCGTCGGCTGCCCGCATCACCGCCGTCATCCCCTATTTCGGCTATGCCCGTCAGGACCGCCGCGCCAAAGCCCGTACGCCGATCTCGGCCAAGCTGGTCGCGAACCTGCTGACCGAAGCCGGTGTCGACCGCGTTCTGACGCTGGATCTGCACGCAGCCCAGATTCAGGGCTTCTTCGATATTCCGGTGGACAACCTTTACGCCGCGCCGATCTTCTCGCTCGATATCCTCCACCACTTCCGCGACAAGCTGAACGACGTCATGGTGGTTTCGCCCGACGTCGGCGGTGTGGCCCGCGCCCGCGAGATCGCGCAGCGCATCGGCGCGCCGCTCGCGATCGTCGACAAACGCCGCGAGAAAGCCGGTGAAGTCGCCGAGATGACCGTGATCGGCGACGTGACCGGCAAGACCTGCATTATCGTCGACGACATCTGCGACACGGCAGGGACGCTGTGCAAAGCCGCCCAGACCCTGATCGACGGCGGCGCGACCGAGGTTCACGCCTATATCACTCACGGCGTTCTGTCGGGCCCGGCAATCCAGCGCGTCGAATCCTCTGTGATGAAATCGCTGGTGATCACCGATTCGATCGAGCCGACCGAAGCGGTGAAGAATGCGCGCAATATCCGCATCGTCCCCACCGCCCCGATGTTTGCCCAGGCCATCCTCAATATCTGGAACGGCACTTCGGTCAGCTCGCTCTTCGAGCTAGAGACCCTCGGCCCGATCTACGAAGGCCTTTATCACGCCGATTGAGGCGTATTGCCGAGGCGGGGCAGCTCGATCTTGGGACAACGGTCCTCGATCACCTTGAGCCCCGCCTTGCGCGCTTTGGCGGCGGCTTCGGCATGGGTAATGCCGAGCTGCATCCAGATCGAATGGAGGCCCGGCAAATGCGTCAGGGCCTCGTCGACCACCGCAGGCACAGCCTCGGCGCGGCGGAAAATATCCACCATATCAACCGAAATTTCCGCGGGAATCGATTTGAGATCGGCATAGACCGGCTCGTCGAGCATCGTCGTTCCGGCATGGCCGGGGTTGATCGGGATGATTCGGTAGCCCTGTGATTTGAGGAAACGTGCGACGCCCCAGCTCGGCCGGTCCTCCTTGGGTGACATGCCGACAATGGCAATGGTGCGCGCCTGCTTCAGCACGCTTGCGATATCCGCATCGCTGTTTGGGTCGCTCATAAGATCTCCTCCCATTTCTGGTGGACGCTCTGTCGCATAGAAAAAGCGCCCGGTCGAGTAAATCGCCGGGCGCAGTCGCGGAACGAGGGACAGTGATCAGAGCAAGACCGTTCCGTGGTCATGCTCACTAATTAAATTAGAACTGTTGCGTAAAAGTTCCATAGCACTCGCGAGAAAGTGAGAATTTATCGCGATTCACCAGCATAGGTTGCTTCCGCAGCCCGCAAGAGCTGTTTGGGATCGCGGCGCAGCCGGTCGCGGGCAGCCGCCGAACGCGTCAGATAGGTGCGCTGTTCGATGATGACGAAGAAACGCGGATCCCCCGGTTCGGCGCGTCCTTCGGCCATGGCGATGACGCAATTGCCGTCGAGGGCAGGCGCATAGGCGCGCGGATCGGCCTCGAATGAGGCGCGATTCTCTTCCGACGAAAAGTGCCAGGCCATGCCGTGCCATAGCGTGACGATATTGCCCTGACCGGGCACGGCCTCGCCTTTGGCGCGGTAGGCGACCGGATCCATGCCGTTGAGCGCCCAATCCTGCGCCGATGCCGTCACGGGCAGCAGGCAGGATGCGGCGGCAAGGGGAATCGCGAAACGACGACGACGAATCATGGCAATCCTTGGACGGGCTATAGCGTCGGAGCTTGGGTGGACCACTAGAAGGGGAGGGGAGGCCGCGCCGTCGGCGCCGCTCTCCCGCTTTCACGCAAGTGGCATGCCGCGCGGCGATTCTCAACACGCGCGGCCTGCCAATGCCGTTGAAGTGACAATCGGCCTCAGCCGCGTGATGCGGAATAAAGCGCGATTGCCGCCGCATTCGAGACGTTGAGCGAGCCGAAATCGCTGGCATAGGGAATGCGCGCCAGCTTGTCGCAGGTCTCGAGCGTGCGTTCGCGCAGGCCGGGGCCTTCGGCGCCCAGTACCAGACAGATGGCGCGGCCCTTGATCGGCTCCAGCACCTCCGAGAGGTCTTCGGTCGCGGTACCGTCGAGGCCGATGACGATATAGCCCATGCCCTGCAGTTCGATCAGCGCATCGGCAAGGTTGACCACGCGCAGATAGGGCTGGCGCTCGAGCGCGCCCGAGGCGGTTTTGGCCAGAGCGCCGGTTTCGGGCGCGGAGTGACGGGCAGGTGCGATGACGGCCCGCGCGCCGAAAACCTCGGCCGAGCGCAGAATCGCCCCGATGTTATGGGGATCGGTCACGCGGTCCAGCGCGACCAGCAGCGGCTTGCCTGCACCCTCGAGCGCCAGATCGGCCAAGGAGCCCCATTTGAGCGGCTTGACCTCGAGCGCGGCGCCCTGATGCACGCTTTCGGGCGGCAGGGGGACATGTTTGTCGAAGGTGCGGGCATCGACGATCTCGGGCGAGACGGCAGCGGCCGCTTCGGCAGGGATCTCTCCCAGACGGTCGAGCGCATTTTGCGTCACGACGAGGCGAATCTTTTCGCGCTTGGGATTCGCCAAAGCGTCCCGAACCGCATGCAGACCGAACAACCAGACCGTTTCGGCGGCTGCGGCACGCTTTGCGCGCTCCTTATCAATGACCCAGGTCGGCTTTTTCGCCTTCTGCGGGGGGTGGCTCATGGCAATATTCCTTACACTTTGCCCCTTCCTGCGACGAAGGGGCAAAGTTCGCAACTAAAAATGGAATTCGGCCCTTGACCCCCCCAGTGGCTGCGGCTACTTACCCCCCAGCGTCGGGCGACGTGCTGCAAGGTGCGGCAGCGGACTGTAACTCCGCCGGGGAGACCCATGCCTGGTTCGATTCCAGGGTCGCCCACCACTTTCCTTTCAATAGGTTAGCTGGTGATCTTCAAGCTCAAGGGGAGCGTGAAGTCCCGACGTGTAAGCAATAAGTAACCACCGTAGATAGAAGCTCAGTTGGACGCTTGAGCGGGACTGGCGGCGGCCTAGCCGTATGGCTCCGTGTGAAACTCGCGTTTTTCACGTCATCACGGAGCTGATCGCGGTTCACTAGAGGCAAGCCGTCTGCACTTCGCAAGCTCGCGTCTTGACACATTCATATTTTGCTAGCATTTGCGCGCTAGCATGGATTTACTCGATCGAAACCGTCTGCGATCGTCTCGAGCCAACAAGGAGGGGGTTCATGGTTGAGGAGCGCGCTGCCCGCCCGCGGTGGCAGTTGGCAGCTGAAACGGCAAATAATCTAACGGGTAAGCTGAAGTCTCCGCCTGTTCCCGTTTATCAGATCGCCGAGCAATCCGGCGTCGATGTTGTGTTTGCAGACTTCGGCCCCCATGCGGCGACTGTCGCCGGCTTTTGTGATTTTGAGAACGCGAAGCTCTACGTCAATCGCGACGATCGGTCCGAGAGGCAGCAGTTTACGATCGCCCACGAGCTCGGACATTGGTTGCTGCACAAGGAACTTTTCCTAACAGACCCGGCGCGTTACCCCGTGCTTCCAAGGTTCGCTCACCCAGATCGCGACAACGTGTATGAAAAAGAAGCCAACTGTTTTGCGGCCAACCTACTGGTGCCGGAAAGACTGCTTGCGCCGATCAAGAAAGCTCCCGTTCAAGATCTAGCTCGAGCGTTTGGGGTCTCCCCAACCATGATGGGATACCGCATCAGGAATGTCTAACGAGCACGAGACTAGCCAGCACAGCGAGCCGTCCACGGCGGCCTCTGACAACGTGATAGACTTCGACTCTCTTGGTGCAGATTCTCATTTCGACGTGAAGCTTCCGACGCTTGACGAGCTGCTTAAGCAGTTTGAGCACGCAACCCCTGACGAGGTTAAGGACAGATGGGAAGATGAGGCAGCTTATGCGAACGATTTTGAGGTTCGCGCGGCAGATTCTGAGCGAGCTTGGGCGCACCTTAAAGGCCTGCAAGACCATTACAGATACAAGGGCACTTGGTCCAAGTTTCTTATGCGGGTTCTTGGCGGAATGATTGTGTTCCAATGGATTCTGCTCTGGAGAGTGGGCGCTGGGGCTTGGGATTTTACTGAATACCAATGGTTGCTCCCCATTCTTCTTGTCCAAAACCTCGGCCAAATTATTGGTCTGGCCTTCATCGTAGTGAAGTCCCTCTTTAAGGACCTGGATCCCCGCCAGTAGGGTACCTTCAATCAGCTTCTATGAAGTTGTCGAAAGCTTGTTCCGCGTCCCCGTAGCCGCCGATTTGCTCGTTGACGATGTTGGCCAGATGCGGAATTCGCAAACCCCATTTCCGGAGCAGTCGGCGGCCCATAAGCTCGGCGTCCCGCGGGTTGTATTTGCGCAGCAGGCTAGCGGCCAAGGAGGGGTCGTCCATGGCCTTGGTCATCAGCTCGTTGACTGCCGCGGCTTGAACCTTCGAGGACCGGCCCCGGATCCAGCCCGAGAGAAGATGGATTCCCGCGATCGGCTTGGAGATCTGCCCCCGCGACACGCTGCGCAGCGTCGAGGCGACAGACGTGGCGGTCAATGCCGGATCGGTTTTGCCCTGCAAGCTGATAGACGCGGTTCCGGAGGACGCCGGCGGCTTTGCCCGCAGCGCACTTTCACTGTCTATCAGCGCCGCGCCGATTTCGCGCAGTTGCTCTAGGTGCTCCCTCTGCTTGGGACCGGACCATAGTTCGTCCATCACCGATTGAACTTTCTTGTTCGTCAGGAAGCCGTCGAGCACGCGGCCATTCCACACGGTGTTGCCGGCGGCGTCGTGCGCGCTGTTCGTCGTTGTGCGTGCCAAGTCCTCAAAGAACGCGGCGCGCGCATTCCGAAGGTTCTCGGGCGATCGGCCCGCGGTATCGAGAATTTCTTTGATGTCGTCGCCGGGGCGCGCCGATTTCCAGACGCCGCGCATCGCATCCGCGACGCCGGTGTCATCATGACGGGTGAACTTACCCACCGGCGTATTGGTGCCTTGCCCGTAGCGCGCCTTCTGCACACGGGCAAAGTCCTCGGCTTGATCCAATGCTGTCTTGCTGGCGCCGGCGGCCTCCAGCCCGGCGCGTACGTCCGGAAAATCACCCACAGCATAGGCCCGATCGGCAAAGAAGCGGTTAAGAGAATCTTGATTTCGCATCGCGCCAGCGTTCTGGGCATCGGCCAATATCTGGTCGCGCACGGCGGCGCGGGTTCCTTCGCGGTCGCCGACCAACCGCATCGTGTCGCGATAGGGTGTCTCGCCTCCGGTGACGCGCGGGCCGATCGTCTCGGCCGGAAGCCGGTCGCGCCCGCGGGCGGTTGTGCCAAGGATGCGCGACGGCAGGTTGCCGTCCTCGAAATCGGCCGCCACTCCGCGCCGCAGTTCGCGGGCCTGAGCGTCCAACGCCCGCGTTTCGGGAGACATTGCGTCGTCGATCGTGCTGCGAAGCTCGTCGGACAGTTGCGACAGCGTGCGGTGCTCGGGCGCGCGGCCGGCGGCCAGGGCTTCGCGCTGGCGGGTCGTGAGGCCGTGCCGCAACGCCAGTGCCTCGGATAGCGGGATCTCGGTCGGCGGGGCATCTTGGGGGCGCAGGATGGGGGCGCCGAACATATCCACCAACCCCGTTTCTTGGGGCGCGGAGGCCGTCTCCGGCGCCAATTTGCGCGCGCTGTCCATAATGTCGGCGGGGACATAGGCTTCGCGTTCGTAGGTCGTCAGCTCGGCCGCTTTCTTCTGCAAGGCTTCATGAGGCGCCCCCGCTTCGATGCGGTCGCCCGCCATGGCCGCGTCTCTCGCGTCATAAGCTCGACGGTACTCGGCAGAGCGATCCTCAAACAGCGCGCCAAGATCATCGCGGATCTGCTGGCCGCGGTCGACCGGCTGCATGCGCGGGCGCACGATGTCGAGGGCTTCGTCCAGCCGACCTCGCGCAGTGCGCGCCGCTGTCTGTGCGGTGTCGATCGCGTCGTTAGCTGCATTGCGGACCGAGGACAGGAAAGTCGCGCCGTCGCCGTCAGGCACCAAGTTCCGGATGAAGTCGCCGACCGCTGCCGTATTGCGTTAGCGACGCACGCCGGCCGCGCCGGGGGCCATGCGAAGGCGCAGCCGGACGCAAAACAGAAGTACCGAGGCCGCAAGCCAAGTTTTAACCGGTCACAGTTCGACACGGTTCTCGATATGATCAGCTCGGGGGCGGGGCTGTCTGAAATCTCCAAAGCTACCGGCCTCTCCCGCGCGGTCATATGGCGCATCAAAGGCGACCCCTCGGCTTCGGATGCGATATTGCAAGCTTGGGAGCGGTGATGCCCGCCGGAGATTTAAGTCTGCCCCGCTGTGACCGATGCTAGGCGGGGGCCGTTCCCCGTCTCGGCGAGGCGCCCACGAAGCCTGGATATGAGCGCCACTGTTTCCCCGTCTGTCAGCTCTTGCGCGCATCGCTCGAGGATTTCGGAGGGAGACAGCAAGGTGAGCTGTAACACCGCCTCGGCAGCTCTGAGCTTTTCCGCATTGGTAGCGTTTTCATCGACAAGGACCTGCTCCAAGGTGTCGATGCTTTTTGACAGAGCGGAATCTTTGGTTTCCATGTGCGACCTCATTCAAAAATGTCGGGAAGCGCGGAGGGCATATGCTCGACGAGCTTTGCCCCTTGCGCCAAATAAACCTGCCTCGCGCGCAACTCCAAGATGCGGTCGTCTAATTCTTGCCGCGTCATGTCTTCGGGGTTCTTGACGACCCCCGCGGCTCCCGCGCCCAACGTGTGCAACAACGTGACTTTTATCGCGCTGATCTTGTCGGCATTTTTAGCGCTGGGATCGGTCAGAATGTTGCGCAGTCCATCGATCGAAAGAGGAACTAGCTCGTCCATCATCCGGTCGCGCGGGTTTCGATCGTTCGTCATCTAAAAATCTCGCATTCCTCGCGGCCGTCCTCGACCATTTGTTCGGTTTGCTTCGTCAACTCTTTCTGCATGGCCTTTAGATCGGTGATCCGGTCGAGAAGCGCCCGCATTTCGGCAGAGGGCTCAGAGCGGGCGTGTGCGGCCCCTCGCGCCCGGATCTCGGCGTTCTGCTTCCGCTGCTGCTTGCGCGCCTCTCGGGCCTCTGGCGGGCCAGGAGTGTGGCTCTGACGCCAAGCTCGATACTGCGCCTGTTCCTCGGCCGTCATCTTTGCGAGGCGCTGGGCGCGCTGCTTTGCGCGCCTTTCGAGCGTTCCCATTTTCGCGGTTGCCTTGTCTGCGTTCGCCGGCCTCGTGATCCGGTGCCAATCCTTGCCCTTCGGGGTCTTCCCGCCGTGATAGCGACAGCGGCCGTTTTCCATTGCTGTCTGAGCGCACGGGAGGCCGGCTCTCTTTGTCGTAGCGCCGCATTTGGGAAGGAGGTGCCGACGCGCGTTGTAAGCGCGAAGGGCCCGCCTGCCGGCCTCAATGGTCACCGGCGATGTCCTGCGTTTTCCTTGAATAGCCACAACTGTGCGTCCCGCTAAGCCTGAAATGAGTAATGGAGCGTTGAGGTATCATAATACTACTGTCGGCGCTCCTGCGACAGTTCATTCAGAGATTTCTAAAACTTTTGCGCGTGCGCATCTTCTTAGGCGAAGGTGCCGTTCTGTTCGGCAGAAGCCTGCCGCGCGTTTTTTCAAGGGCGGCGAGGCGCTTCAAAATTCCATTGCCTCCCTCCGCCGCAACATACAGCGCGCCACTGCGCTTTGTTTGGTTTCCGGCCCAAGGCGAGCCGTTCGCGACGGAGAACGCTAGATCCAGGACCACGAAGGTTTTCCCCACGTTGCTTGGACCGTAGAACACCGAAACCGCGCCGACATCGAGCCATCCGTCCACCAAAGGCTCTACGCTGTCGTCTAGTGCGCAGGCTACGGCTTCGGCAAACGTCATAACAGACAGGCGGCGCCGTCCCGAAGCCGGCTCGTCCAACGTCTCGTCGGCCTTATCGACAACGGAGAACCAGACAGACGGGTCCATTACAGTGGCGGCCGACTCTGCCTTGCCCCAATCGCGGCCAAGCTCGCGCACGACTTTTTCTCGGCCGTAACGGTGCATGTTCGCGAAGCGCCAAATTCGCGCCAACGACGCATAGTCTTCGGCGTTGTAGCCCCCTTGAGCCTTGAGAAGGCCAGCGAGTTTGATCCGGTATTCCGAGCCAGACGGGTTATGGTGATTGATCTCTCCGCTATTCCAAAGACGCGCCAGACGCCCGTCTGCCTGTTGATCTGCTTCGAAGCGTTCACGCAGTTCGCTGGGGAGGTCGAGGTATTCGTCGCCATGATCAAACCCAGAGCACTCAATTTCGGCAATGGCTGCGGTTATAGATGCGTCATTGTCCGATGATGGCTTTTGCACGGGCCGAATCGCGGCCTCGATTTCTGCAGCGCTGGCGCGCAGATCGCTCCGCATTGCGATCTGCGCCTTTCGCTGTTGCCGCCCTTTAGCGCGCTTCGCTGGGCTAGGGATATTATCAGGGCCAGGCAGTCGCAGAAGACGATCAACGTTTTGCACATTATCTCCGCCCAGCGCTACCGCCAGACCGCGGCCGTGACTCTCCGCCCATTCCTGCGTGTCGGGCGTCATCGGCATTTTGTTCGACAGCACGGCCAGCGCCTGGAAGCCTCCCCCGCTATCGACGATGACACCAAAGGGCACAGTTGAGCCTTGCAAGCCCTCGAGAATGCGGGCGCGCTCTGTGTCGAGGTCGACGCCAGAAGCCGGGTCGATATCCGCGCACAGCGCGCGCACAGCGATGATATCCGCTTTTGTCGGCTTGCGAGACCCGAGGCTCTCTCTGACCTCATTCACCGTATAGTAGATGTTCAGACGCCCCGCTCTGGCGTCGATCCACTGCGCCAATTCGACAGGGTCGGCCTTGACGAACGTGTGCGCTTCGACAGGGCCGGCCTCCGGATCCATGGCTACAAGATTGTGGGTCCCGCTGGGGTCAAGCCATGTCAAGAATTCGGCGCCAATATACCCAGCCGAAGGCGGCGCGTTTTCCTTTTTCTCAAACGTCACGGAGGTCATGCGTGACGCCCCCAAAGCCCGAGACGCTTCAAGTCGGCGATCTCGGCCGACACCTGCGCGACAAGCGGGTCGGCGGCGGTCATGAGCTTCGCGGGAGCCGAAAGAGGCGTCCCGGAGACGTGCGCCGCCACAGGCAGGCTCGTGACGCTGGACAGCGCGGCCAGAGCAACGGCGGCGCAAAAGCGGCCGTTCTCTTCGTCGCCGTCATAGCTGACGATCCACGGACGCGGCTCGCCAGCCGCGAGAGGCGAGGCCGGCATCCAAACGTCAGCGATGCCGGCGTAGCAGCAGGGATGATTTTCGAGATAGGTGCGGATCAAGCTTTGCTCGGTGGAGACGGGCGCGTCGGAAAACGTCAGCCGGAGCTGCGCAATCCGTTGGGAATCCATGCGGTCGAAAAACGACAACTTCAGCGTGCTTCTGGCGCGGTATCTGGCTTGCGCCTCTGCGTTAGGATTTTTCATTCTTGCCTCTTTACTTGCGGGCAAGAGCGTGTGTCGCTATTGTTTTTCTAGGTCACCACCAGATTTAATAGCGCCGCCGCTCCCGTCCCGGAGTGGCGGTGTTTTTTAATCGAAGATTCGCGTGTTGGCGTCGATGTAAGCGTTAAGGTCCGCGGCGCGATACCGGACAGACCTGCCGATCTTGGTAAAAGGAATACGTCGTTCCACCCAACGGTCGCGCTCGATCCACTTTTCCGAAACGCCAAGAATTTCGGCTACTTCTTTCTGGGTGAGAAGCCTTGCAACTGTCATGTTTTCAGGGATGAGGGTTTTGTTCACGGGCTTTGCTCCATCTATGCGCTGATAAGCGGCGGGATATTCTAGATGGGGCGGTGCGGTCACTCGCTTTTCGGCGAGTAAATTAAATCATGTTGCATCCTGTTAGCCGTGTACCTAGTCCGCGCAAAGTTGAAAAACTCGCAACCCCACTAAGGTTTACGTTACACCGTCGAGGGCCCTCTAGTCAATGCTGTTTTGATCTAAGTGATTGATTTTAAAGTGTATGTCTATTGTATGTCGCTTGTCCGGAGCGGGGTGTTTTCCGGTCGATGCGCCGAGGTAAAGCTAAGTGTTCTTAATTGCGCTGAAAAACGTTAATGTGTGTATGTCAGTTGTATATCGCCTTTTCTTGCAGCGCTGCGGCCGGTGCTGATCGCCTTACCGAAGCGAGGTCGCGTATCGAGGCCGATAAAGGCAGCGCGTTATTTTTTGGGGCCGCTCCCTCGCTTGGTTCCCCAACTCCGCTTGAGCTTCGCCTTTATTGCCCACTCGCGGGCGCTCTGAAGGTCTGCTCTCGCTTTCTGTTCGGATGTTGGGGGTGGGGGTGGTTCAGCGTTTCGCCTGATGGTTTCCAAATAGGCCAGAAGATCGGTCTCGGCGATTAAAGTTGGCCGTCCCACGTAGTAAGCTAGCGCGCCGCTTAAGCGCAGTCGCTTAATCTTTGTTGTCGAGCAGCGCAAAAGCTCTGCGACTTCTGGTTCCGTAAGGAGCTTCATTTCTTGAATGAACCTTTTTGTAGTTGGGGAATTTTTTCACACGGTGCGCAGCATATGGTTCTCGATTCGTTGCATCGCCTCGCGCAGGTCGTCGAACTCGACATCGACATAATCGGCGGTCACGTCATTGCCGCTAATATGATTCGTGAGGCGCTTCACCTTGTAAGTGGATATGTCCAACTTGCTGGCAACGCTTGCAAAGGTGCGGCGCAGGTCGTGAGCCGTAATGCCTATCCCGGTGATCTCCTCGAGGCGCCGGAGCGCGGGGCGCAGGTCGGAGGGCAGACGCCCACTCGCATCGCTAAACACGAACTCGGTCCCGGCGCGCTTCTTTCTGTCGAGGAGCAGCGCCTTTAGCTGAACCGGCAAGGGCAGCTCGTGGTCGAGGCGGTTCTTTGTGTCGGGGAATGTCACTTTGTCGTGCCGTAGATCTACGGAGGACCACCGCAGGGCGGGGTAGCCGTCTTTGGCTGATCCAAACAGCTCGCCGACCCTGGCGCCGGTCAGAAGCATGAACAGCAGCGCGTCTCGCATCTCCGAGCCCAGCGTCAATTCGCCGAGGCCGGACTTCACGGCGGCCACCCATTCGGGAATTCCGCGATCGGGGATCCGGCCTTTTGCCGGCCGCACGTCGGCCCATTGGTTGGTCCGGTTGAGGCGGGTCACGGGATTGGACTTGATGATGGGGGCTGCACCTTCGTCGGTGTCGGCGATCAAGTGGTTGATCGTCGCCCGGAAGTAGCGGAAGGCGAGGTTGGCTTGGGCGGGGCTTTCCTTGGCGAGCGCGGCGTGACGCTCTTTCACCATGCTCTCGGTGAAGTCGGTAACGGGCCGGTCCAGCCAGTCGCCGAATTTGCGGCCCATAACGAGACGAATATCGCGCTGTGTGCGGGCCTTCTTTTCGCCGCCTTTGCCCACTCCCTTTTTCTTTGGTGCAGCTATGTACGCTTCTACAGCCTGCCTGAGGGTTGTGCCGCGCCGCGCGCGCTCTTTCTTGACTGCGATCGGGTCGACGCCTTCGGCGAACTCGGCGGCCAGTAGTGTGGCTTTCTTGCGCGCGGCCTCTGCACTCATATCGTCGGCTCGACCGATCGTGACACGCCGTGAGGTTCTGCCAACGCGCCGCTGCATGACATAGGCCTTCGCTCCGCCAGGTGAAACACGCAGGCCGAAGCCTCGGATTTCGGTGTCCCAAACGAGAACTTGCCGGAGTGGGTCGGCCTCGATGGTCGCAACGCTGGCCTTGGTGAGCTTCATCCTGTTTTCAGCCATAACAACCCCGCTATGTAAGCAATTTGTAAGCACTGTAATCAGAAGTAGGGAGGGCTGGTAGTAGTCGAAACGCGGATCTGTCCTATATTTCTCAGATAGTTAGGTGTCAGTTAGGGTGTCTTAGGGGTTGTGAGTGAATGGAAAAAGCGGACTGTAACTCCGCCGGGGAGACCCATGCCTGGTTCGATTCCAGGGTCGCCCACCACTTCCTTCTTTTCTCAATGAAATCAAGGATGTGGTGGCCCGAAAGGGCAAGGATCACCGCAAGCGGACCTTCCCGAACATCCCTTGAACGATGCTTTATCCGATGGTCATGAACCGGAATTCCGCCAGATTTTGACTGCGGGTTCTGCACCGGAAATTGCGGCTTCACGGATTACGATGATCGGCTCTGCGGACGTCGTGGCAGCCCTTGGAACCGCGTCGAACGTTCCTAAATAGACGTCATGACCAAGATCGCCATCCACAAGCGACTACGCGACATGCGCGACGAGGCGATCCGCAGGCCGTCCTACCGGCCTGTCTATCTGCATGCGTTGGGTGTGGCCCATCTCGATGGGCGCCTGATTGCGGATGACCACCCCGCTTGGTCGCGGATCTTCGGGGCTTTGGCCGAATCGCGCGATCGTCTGTGCCGCGACGGGTTGGGCGAAGACGCCTGTGACCCGCGCGAAGCCTTTGCAGAGGCTCTGGACCAGCTGGAGCGCGAGCTTTTGCGGCTGCGGGACTGAAACCCTCGTTCAGACGACTGAATGCGCCTGTTGTTGCGGTTTGTCGGTGGCGTGAGCGTTTCGTGGAGCTTCCGGCCGTAGGGGGACCGGCTGAAAACCGCCCCTCCAAGATGTGCAGGAAACCTTCGCCGTTTTGGAGCGTTATGTCTTTGTCACTTTGCTTCGCTATTGGCTGACCAGCCAGAGAGCGCGCTTTCGGTGGCTGGTCAGAAGGAAAGCAACGAATCGATACCAAGGCAATGTTGAACAAGTGAACAATCGTTACCCAGTCAGAATACTGTCTTTGTATAGGTTTTGAATAGCTGTACAAAAGTCAGTTTCGCAGGAAGGGACCGTCTGCCGGTGGCGATCGCAGGGATCGCACAAGAGACGGAAACCGGACTTCGGGGCAGGGCCGAACCGATCGGTGCGCAAACAACTCTATGGATTTTAATGATATTTTAATCCGCGAGCGCTAGATCCAGGCCCGTATCCTGCCGAACCCCTTCTTGAAACAACCTGTTAGAATGCCCAGATAGATACCATGATAGAAATAATTTGGGGAAAACCCCTGACACTCGTTGCCGCGGAAAGCGGCGATTTCCATAAAATCTCCACCATCGAGCAAGCGAAATATTGGTTGATCAAACGGTGGCCCGTGGTCGACGAGGCGCGCGAACGTGCCTTGGCGATGATCAACGGCGCCATGGAATGTATGACGCCGGTCCAAGCGGCCCGTGCCGCCTTCGCGGCAGCCGCGAAAGCCGCTGACTACGACGTGATCGACCATAGCAAGCCGCGCGATGAAAGCGCCGTTCCGGCGTAATCCGCATCACGAAGGCTGTTGCCCCAAGCCCGCGCATCGACGCATCGGGCGGGGTGCTGTTTTCCTATCCGCTTCGGGCCGTTGCGGCCCGCTGGTGGCATCCACCGGAACCCGTGCACGGCAAAAAACCGTGCGCGGGTTTCGTCACTTCAGCCGTCGTCGACCAGAAAATTGCGCAGATCGGCCGCGCTACAGACAGAAATCCGGCCGTAACCCGTCTTGATCCAGCCTTCGGCCTCGAACTTCTTCAGCACAGCGTTGATCGTATGGCGCGAGACATTGGCCATCTCGGCAAGATCGGATTGCGTGACGAAACAGCCCGAGGGACCGCTCTGTCCACTGCCGGTCGGAACGGCGCTTTGCGCATCGGTCACGCGCAACAACACGGCGGCGATGCGGCGGTCGGCGCGGCGAATCAACAGATCCGCCATCGCATCCACCGCGATCTGCGAACTATAGGCGACCAGCGACATCAGTTCGGTCTCGGCTCCGGGGAAATGGCGGAGCAGGTGGTCGAGCTCGTTGAGCGGGATGTAATGGACAAGCGACGGCTCCATCGCCTTGAAAGACAGCATGCGCGGCCGGCGCGTGATCAGCGGGCCCTCTCCGAACCAGCCGGCGCTGCGGTAAATATGGCCGAGCACCACGCCGACCGATGGGCTTTGCCCGATAACCCCGAAGCTCCCCTGAATAACCCCGAAAATTCCGCCGAGTTCATCGCCGAGATGATTGGTGAATTGGCCGGTCTGATAACTCTGGCTATAGCCCGAGGTCAAAAGGGCGTCGCGAAAGCCGGCCTTGCGCTCGGACAACCATCCCGAGCGGTGGAAAATTTCGAGCAAAAGGGGATCGGTGCTGGCGGATTTCATCGGGCGTCCCTCGGTTGCTGTAATCGAATGCAGAACTCTGAAGAAATGTCGAAAATTTAACAATCATAATCTGCACTTGAAGCTAGGCCTTCGCAATGAAAGCCTCGGGTTTGGGACGGAGGCTCTCGGGAAATGGGGCTGTCTCCGCTTTCCCGTCGAGGTTGAGAAAATTATATGCCGCATATGAAAAATCCCGATATGGCCGCCTTCACAATTGGGTTGGTGATGCTCGCTTTGCAAAAACGTGGAGAAAGCGTGAGCCTCGAATCCATTCAGGCCAAGCTTGAAACAATCACCCGCTCGGGCGTTGAAGGCCGTGTTACGCCGGAAATGGCCAGAGGGGCGCTTTTGACGCTCTATGCCAATCGCGAATATGCCGATTAATTAAAATAAGTCGCATTAATTTTTGCCGTCGACCGCATTGATTTTTCTGCCCTTCCTTGCCCCCGTTCACATGGCGTCCGGCTGCTAATCGCGGTTCCTTTCGGCCTTCCTTGACGTTAGGGTCACGCCAACGGCCATTGTTTCTTGCGGAGAAGCGCGATGCCAGCAGGCGATAAGAACAAGACCCCCGAGGCGCAAGCAGCGGGTAAAGGAAAGAGCAGCGAAGAGCGCGCTGCGCGCAAAGCCGCGAATATAGCCGAGCGCGAGGCGCGCAAGGCTGCCCGTCAGGCCGAACGCAAAGCCCAGCCCGCCGACAAGGGGGCTGCAAAGCAGGGCGGCAATGCCGCAGGAAAGCCCGAGGGTAAAGGCGGCGGGAATCCGGATAAAAAGGTTGGCGGAGACGGCGCGGCGAAAGCCCGGGGCGCGGGGAAGCAGCGTCAGGCCGAAGGTCGGCCCGCGACCGCTGACAGCAAAGCCGCAGAGCGCCTCGCACGCCAGCAAGAGCGCAAGGCGCAGCGCCAGCAGGGTAATGACAAGACCGGCCAGCAGGGCCGCCAGAAAGACCAAGAGGGCAAGGGGCAGGGTGTGTCCAAGCCCGCGCCGACCTGGACAGCTTCGTCGTCTGCGGCTTCGGCAGGCAGCGCGCCGGTGGCACGTCAGGCAGCTCCCGAAAAGACGGCAGCCGTCGCCGCAAAGCCCGCAGGGAAGCCGGCAGCGGCTTCTGCCGCGCCCGTGGCACAAGTTGCGCCCGCCAAGGGCCCTGCCAAAGAGGGCGGCCGTCCCGTTCTGACCGATTCGGTTGCGCTTGCGCCACCGCGCGAAAAGGCCGCTCCGGCTCCGGCTCCGGCTCCAGCTCCGGCTCCAGCTCCAGCTGCCGCGGCCAAAGTGCCGCCCTTCACCATTCTGATCGTGGCGCAGGCCGGACGGCTTGCGCGGCAGGCGGTGATCTTCGCGGCGAGCCTTCGCCGCAACGCCCCCGATTTCGCGGGCCGTCTGGTCGTCGCGGAGCCCTTGCCCGAAGGCGCTTGGGCCGGTGTGGATACCCGCATCCCCGATGCCGAGCGCGCGTTGCTGACCGGCTACGGCGCCGAGATCATCCCCTTCACGGCCCGCCACTTCGGCCGCGCCTATCCTTATGGCAACAAGATCGAGGCTTTGTCGATTTTGCCCGCCAAACAGCCCTTCATCTTCTTCGACAGCGATACGCTGGTGCTGGGCCCGATCGACGAGGTGGCCTTCCGCTTCCGCCGTCCTTCGGCCTCGATGAAGCGCGAGGGAACATGGCCCGAGCCGCCGCTCTACGGTCCCGATTTCGCCGATATCTGGGGCACGCTTTACAGCCGCTTCGGTCTCAAGATCGCGGGTTCGGTCGATCACAGTTTCGCGGCCGACCATTGGGAGCATTATCTCTATTTCAACGCGGGTTGGTTCTTCGGTGCCGATCCTGCCGAATTCGGCAAGCGCTTCCTTGATGCCGCGGTGAGCGTGCGCAACGATCCGGGCGAGACGCTGGCCTGCCAAAGCCTCGATCCTTGGCTGGATCAGGCGGTGTTGCCTTTGGTGATCCATTCGCTTGGCGGCGGGCGTCCCGGGCCGGAGCTGGACGGGCTCGACGGGGATATGACTTGCCACTACCGGCGTCTGGCGTTGCTATATGCCTGCGAATCCGATGCGGCGATCGCGACCTACGAGGCTATCGCCACCAGACCCGAGATTGCGGCGCTTTTCGTCAAGGACAAGGCATTCCAGCGCTTCGTGATCGGCGGAGAGGGGCGGAGCAAGATCAAGCCGCTGTTCGCGGACGGGCGTCCGCTTGCGGAAAAGGCCGTGCGCCATATCCTGAAAAAAGCCGAGCTCTGGATGGCCGAATAGGCCCCGCCGGACCGGAAAAAAACCGCCAGACGCAAAGCGCTGGCGGTTTTTTCATGTCCGTTCGTGGTTGCGGGGCTTAGTCGCCCGCATCCTCCGAGGATTGTGCCCAGAGGTTGATGCTGCTGGTACGGGCGACCAAAGCGTCGATGCGCGCAAGCTCCGCCTCGGAGAAGTCGAGGTTGCGCACCGCGCCCGCGCAATCGACGACCTGCTCGGGCTTGGATGCGCCGATCAGCGCCGAGGTGACGCCGCCTTTGCGCAAAACCCAGGCCACCGCCATTTGCGCCAGCGTCTGCCCGCGTGCGCCCGCCAGATCGTTGAGCCCGCGCAAAGCCGCCAGCGTCTCGTCGGTCAGCCATTCGGGGAACATGGATTTCCCCTGTGCGGCGCGGCTTCCCTCGGGGATGCCCTTGAGGTACTTCGCGCTCAGCATACCCTGCGCCAAAGGCGTGAAGGCGATCGAGCCGATGCCGCGTTCGGTAAGAGCATCGAGCAGCCCGTCGCGTTCGACCCAACGGTTGAGCATATTGTAGCTCGGCTGGTGAATGATGCAGGGCGTGCCCAGATCCTTGAGGATCGCCACGGCCTCGGCCATGCGGTGGGTATTATAGCTCGAAATGCCGACATAAAGCGCACGGCCCGAGCGCACGATATGATCCAGCGCGCCCATGGTTTCTTCCAGCGGCGTGTCGGGATCGAAGCGGTGCGAATAGAAGATATCGACGTAATCGAGCCCCATGCGCTTGAGCGAGGCGTCACAGGACGCGATCAGATATTTGCGGCTGCCCCATTCGCCATAGGGGCCTTCCCACATGCGGTAGCCGGCTTTCGAGCTGATGATCAGCTGATCGCGCAGACCCGCGAAATCGGTGGCGAGGATCTGGCCGAACGCCTCTTCGGCGCTGCCCGGAGGCGGGCCGTAGTTGTTGGCCAGATCGAAATGGGTGATGCCCTGGTCAAGCGCGGCACGGCAAATGGCGCGCTTGACCTGATGGGGCGTATCCTCGCCGAAATTGTGCCACAGGCCGAGCGAGACGGCCGGCAGCATCAGCCCCGAGCGGCCGCAGCGCCGGTAGACCATCCGATCGTGACGTTCGGGATCGGGTCGCCATTGCACTTGCGGCTTCGCTTGGGGACGTTGGGCCATTATCCAAGAACCTCGTTGCAGCGGGCGCAGGTGCCCGGATGGAAATGCGTACCGACGTCGGGAAGGATCTTCCAGCAACGCCCGCATTTCTCACCTTCGGCCAGTTCAAAGACGACGGCAAGCCCTTGGATTTCCGGCAAACGGAAGGCGTCGGCCGGTGCGGTTGCCGCGGTCAGGGTCAGGGCCGAAGTGATGCAGACATCCTCGAAATCGCTGGTTTGCAGCGCGGTCAGTGTCGCCTGATCCTCGACATGGACCACGGGCGCGGCCTCGAGGCTGGCACCGATCGTCTTGTCGGTGCGCTTGATCTCCAGCGCGGCCGTCACGACACGGCGGGCGCGGCGCACGGTTTCCCATTTCTGGGCGAGCGTCTCGTTCAGCCAATCGGCGGGCGTTTCGGCAAAGTCCTGCAGGTGGATCGAGCTGTCCTCGCCGGGGAAACGGCTCAGCCAGACATCTTCCATCGTGAAGGGCAGGATCGGTGCGAGCCAGGCCGTCAGACGGTGGAAGAGGATGTCGAGCACCGTCCGCGCCGCGCGGCGGCGCAGGCTGGCGGGCGCGTCGCAGTAAAGCGCATCCTTGCGGATGTCGAAGTAATAGGCCGAGAGATCCACCGTCGCGAACTGGAAGAGGGTCTGGAAGACGCCTTGGAAATCATAGGCGTCATAGCCCTCGCGGACCTGCGCGTCGATCTGCGCAAGACGGTGCAGCACCCATTGCTCCAGCTCGGGCATCTCGGCCGGCGCGAGTTTTTCGGCATCGCCGAAACCGTCGAGGCTGCCCAGCAGGAAGCGCATGGTGTTGCGCAGGCGGCGATAGCTGTCGGCGGTGCCTTTGAGGATTTCCTTACCGATGCGCTGGTCGGCCGTATAATCGGCCTGAGCCACCCACAGACGCAGGATATCGGCACCATATTCCTTGATGATTTCGGCCGGAACGATGGTGTTGCCAAGCGATTTGGACATTTTCATGCCCTTCTCGTCCAGCGTGAAACCATGGGTCAGCACGCCGCGATAGGGCGCGCGGCCCTTGGTCGCGCAGGCCTGCAGCAATGACGACTGGAACCAGCCGCGGTGCTGGTCGGTGCCTTCGAGATAGAGATCCGCGATTCCGTCCGGCGCGCCGTCGGCGCGGTCGCGCAGCACGAAAGCATGGGTCGAGCCGCTGTCGAACCAGACGTCGAGCACGTCCATGATCTGGTCGTAGTCGGCGGGGTTCGCGATGCCGTCAAGCATGCGCTCCTTGAAGCCCTCGGTGTACCAGACATCGGCGCCATCGGCCTCGAAAGCGGCGATGATGCGGTCGTTGACGCGCTGGTCGCGCAGCAGGAAATCGGGCGCGTCGTGTTTGGCGCCTTTCTTGACATAGCAGGTCAGCGGCACGCCCCAGGCGCGTTGGCGCGACAGCACCCAGTCGGGACGGTTTTCCACCATCGAATGGATGCGGTTGCGGCCGGTCTGCGGTGTCCATTTCACCAGCTCGTCGATCGAGGACAGCGCGCGGGCGCGGATGGTCTTGCCCTGCGCATCCATGCCGTCGTTCAGATCCTTGTCGATCGCGGCAAACCACTGGGGCGTGTTGCGATAGATCACCGGCGCTTTGGAACGCCAGCTATGGGGATAGCTATGCTTGATCTTGCCCTTGGCCAGCAGCGCACCGGCATAGGCCAGTTGCTTGATGTTGCTGACGTTTGCCGGACCTTCCTTGCCCTCTTGGGTCAGGATCGCCTCGCCGCCGAAGATCGGAAGATCCTTGCGGTAGGAGCCGTCCGGCTCGACGTTATAGGTCATGGGCAGGCGGTATTTCACGCCAAGCTGATAGTCGTCATCGCCGTGGCTCGGCGCGGTATGGACAAAGCCCGTGCCCGCATCCTCGGTGACGTGATCGCCCGGCAGAAGGGGGACGTCATAGTCCCATTCGCCCGCGCCGTTTTCCACGCCGCGGTAAGGATGGGCGAGGATGACGCCTTCAAGATCGGCTGCCGCGACATCGCCCAGACGGGTGAAGCCCGTGACTTTGGCGGAGGCCAGAACGCCTTCGGCCAGAGCATCGGCCAGAACCAGATGCTCGCCGACGGTCGCGGTCGATTTCTCGTCGGCCTCGGTGACGGCATAGACGCCGTAGGCGATCGAGGGGCCAAAGGCCACCGCGCGGTTTTGCGGGATGGTCCAGGGCGTCGTGGTCCAGATCACGACCGAGGCCGGATTGTCGCCGCCAAAAACGCCCGTGCCGCCGACCGGCTTGAAGCGCACCCAGATCGCATGGCTGGTGTGGTCGTGATATTCGACCTCGGCCTCGGCCAAGGCGGTCTGTTCCACCGGCGACCACATCACGGGTTTGGAGCCCTGATACAGCGAGCCGTTCATCAAAAGCTTCATGAATTCTGCCGCGATCACCGCCTCGGCGTGGAAGTTCATGGTGAGGTAGGGATCGTCCCAATTGCCGATCACGCCCAGACGCTTGAACTGCTCGCGCTGCGCATCGACCCAGCCTTGGGCGAAGGCGCGGCATTCCTGACGGAACTCGACCGTATCGACCGCATCCTTGTCTTGACCGCGCTCGCGGTATTGCTCTTCGATCTTCCATTCGATCGGCAGGCCGTGGCAGTCCCAACCCGGAACATAGCGCGCGTCGCGGCCCATCATCTGCTGGCTGCGGGTGATGAAGTCCTTGAGCACCTTGTTCAGCGCATGGCCGATATGGAGGTTGCCGTTCGCATAGGGAGGGCCGTCATGCAGGATGAAGGGCTTGCGGCCGGCCTTGGCGCGCAGCTTGCCATAGATGTCCATGGCTTCCCAACGGGCGAGCCATTCGGGCTCGCGGGCGGGCAGACCCGCGCGCATCGGGAATTCGGTTTCGGGCAGGAAGACGGTGTCGCGGTAATCGGGCGCGTTCGAAGTGGTATCGCTCATGGCGGGAATCCTTTGGCAGACGGTCAGACAGCAAGCATCCCGGCGGCGAGGACCCCCTACGCCGCCGGGCGGCTAATTCGAATGCTGAAACCCGTCATAAACATGGCTGTGGTTATAGGAACCGACCCGAGGAGGATCAAGCGCCTGATCGCGCCCGATCCATCGGGCCAATTTGATCGCTGTCGGTCCATCCGCAGGCATCGCGCCATGTGCGGCAATTTGTCTGGGCGATCCTTGCCAAAGTGGCGGGCTTTGGCAACAAGGACCCATGAGTTTGCGCATCGCCATTGCCGGCGCCGGGATCGGCGGCCTGAGTTTCGCCCTTCTGGCGGCCGCCGACGGCCACGCGGTCACCTTGTTCGAGCGCTTCGTCACGCCGCGGCCGGTGGGCTCGGGGCTGGTGATCCAGCCGGTCGGACTTGCTGTGCTCGATCTTCTGGGCGCGGGCGCGCAGGCGCGTGCGCTTTCAAGCCCGATCTCGCGCATGTATGGCGATGCAGGCAGAGCGGGGGGCAAGGGCACGCGCCGCGTCCTCGATGTCTCCTATCCAACGGATGCGCCGGGGCGGGCCTTTCAGCGCGCTGCTGACGCCGATGTATCAATCCGACAGCCGCATCCTGCCGTGGCTGCGCGACCATCTGCTCGCGCCGCTGGCGACATGGCCGCTGGTGCGCGGCAGCCTCTCGCATCTGGTTGCGGGCGATCTGCTTCCGCCTCTGGCGGGAACGCGGCTGCCCTGAGGGGAATTGCCGCCGCCATCTTGCGAAACCGCGGACGCCGTCCCAGATTGCGGGCATGATGGATCCGCGCCTTCCCGTTACCCCCGAACAGATCGACCGTGTCGTCGCCGTTTTCTATGGCGCGGTTCGTCGTCACGAGGTTCTCGGCCCGATTTTCGCCCGCCATATCACCGATTGGCCCGCGCACGAGGCCAAGATCGCCGCCTTCTGGCGCAATGCGATCCTGCGCGAGCGCGGCTACGAGGGCAGTCCGATGCGCGCCCATCTGGTCGCGGGCGATGTCCGGCCCGACCATTTCGCGCCGTGGCTCGCGCTCTTTGACGAAAGCCTGCGCCGGACGCTCCCCGAAGATGCCGCACGCGGGTGGTCGGCGCTGGCCCATCGAATCGGCGCGGGGTTGCGCATGGGCGTGGTCGAAAGACCCGCTCCGGGCCGCGCCGAAGGTCCGCCGACGCTGCGCTGAGGCGCGCCAAGGCGGCGTCCGGGCGCGCTTGCCGGGGCCGCTTACGGCTCGTTCGGATCGATCCCCGGAATGACCTTGGGCGGCGAGGAGCGATAGACCGGCAGTTTCCAGCCCCAGACCATGCTGCCTGCACGCAGCGCGAAGGTCACCAGCCCGCAGGCGATAAGGCCCCAGCCATGCGGCAGCCCGCAAGCGTCAAAGGCCAGCGCGGCCAGTGCACCGCCAAAGGCTGCGGTCAGATAGAGTTCGCCCTGTTTGAGCAAAAGCGGCACCTCGTTCGAGATGACGTCGCGCATCAGGCCGCCCGCGCTGGCGGTGATCACGCCGGCCATCGTGACGATGATCGCGCCATATCCCGCGGAGATCGCGAAATCGACACCGGCGGGGACCGCCACGGCCAAAGCCAAAGCATCGAACCACAAAAGCGCGCGGTAACGGCTTTCCAGCAAATGGGCGGTGAAGAAGACGATGATCGCGGCGGCGACAGCGGCAAGGATCAGGCTCGGCCGCGCCACCCAGAAGATGACATCGCGCCCGAACAGCAGATCGCGCACCGTCCCGCCACCCACGGCGGTCAGAACCGCGAAGAAGATGAAGCCCACGATGTCCAGCTGGCCGCGGCTCGCCACCAGTGCGCCGGTCAGCGCGAAGACGAAGACGCTGGCATAGTCCAGCAGGAGCTGGGCATCGGCGAGCATCAGGCCACCGCGCCTTTGGCGGGCTTGAAGGGTGCCATGCCCGCGCGCGCCAATTCGTCGGCGCGCTCGTTTTCGGCGTGACCGGCATGGCCCTTGATCCATTTCCAGGTCACGTCGTGGCGCGCCTGCGCCTCTTCGAGGCGCTGCCACAGATCGACATTCTTCACCGGCTTGCGGTCGGCGGTTTTCCAGCCGTTGCGCTTCCAGCCGTGAACCCATTGGGTAACGCCGTTTTTCACATAGGCGCTGTCGGTGGTGATGGTGATCGCCGCAGGACGCGACAGCGCCTCGAGTGCGGAGATCGCCGCCATCAGCTCCATGCGGTTGTTGGTCGTGTCACCCTCGCCACCCGAAAGCTCGCGCTCCTTGACGATCTCGGCCCCGTCCATGGCGCGCATGAGTACGCCCCAGCCACCCGGGCCGGGATTGCCCGAGCAAGCCCCATCCGTCCATGCGTAAAGTTCAGTCACATTCGTTCCGTTATCGTCTTGTCCTGCCCAAACTCGGGCAGCAGAGGGGTTGCGTCAACCATCAAGCCCGACATAGCCGGGCAAAGCGGCGATCCGCGCGATCCAGTCGTTGATACGGGCAAAACGCGCCATGTCGAAACCGCCGCGCGTGCCGGCGGTATGGGTATAGCCGTAAAGCGCGATATCGGCGAGGCTCATGCGCTCGCCCGCCAGCCAGTCATGCGCCGCCAACCGTTGCTCCATAACGGCCAAAAGCGCATGGCCGCGCTCGAGAAGATCGGCCATGCGCTCGGGCGTGGCAAGAGCGGCGCGGCCGGGATAGAAGCGCAAAGCCCCGCGAACCGCGACGACGCCTTCATGCTGGTTTTGCTCCCAAAACATCCAGGACAGCATCTCGGCACGGGAAAAAGCATCCTGCGGAACCAGCGCCGAACCTTCGCCCAGCCAGCACAGGATCGCATTGGATTCGGGCAAAAGCCGGCCGTCGTCCAGCTCCAGAACCGGCGCTTTGCCGAAGGGCAGCCGCCCCGCGGCCTTGGCGGCGGCGATCTCGGCAGAGCTGTCCTCGACATCGACGATCGTGCAGTCGCGTCCCGAAAGAGCAAGCAAAAGCCGGACCTTGTAGCTGTTGCCCGAGGAGGGCATCGAGTAAAGCTTCATCTCTTTCATGCCTCAAATATCCCGGGGGAGTCCGCAGGACGGGGGCGGAGCCCCCACCTTTGCGGCGCTCAAGCCTCGCGCAGGACGCGCGGAACTTTGAACTCGACATTCTCGCGCGCCGTTTCGACGATTTCGACGGTGACATCGAAACGGGCGCGGAACGCGTCGATGACCTCGTTGACGAGAACCTCGGGCGCGCTTGCCCCCGCCGTCACCCCGACCGAACGCGCGCCCTCGATGGCGCGCCAGTCGATATGTTCGGCGCGCTGGACCAGCTGGCTATAGGCGCAGCCCGCCGCCTTGCCCACTTCTACCAGACGCCGCGAATTCGAGGAGTTCGGCGCGCCGATCACCAGAAGAGCGTCGATCTTGGGCGCGATTTCCTTGACCGAGGCCTGCCGGTTGGTCGTGGCGTAGCAAATGTCTTCCTTGGCGGGGCCGACGATCGCGGGGAACCGCGCCTGAAGCGCCAGAACGATCGCGGCGGTATCATCGACCGAAAGGGTGGTCTGGGTGATATAGGCCAGTTTCGCCGGATCGCGGGGCGAGATCCCCGCGACATCTTCGACGGTCTCGACCAGAAGGACCTCGCCCTCGGGAAGCTGGCCCATCGTGCCCAGAACCTCGGGGTGGCCTTCATGGCCGATCATCACCATTTGCAGCCCTGCAGCGAAATGGCGCTCGGCTTCGACATGGACCTTGCTGACAAGCGGGCAGGTCGCATCGACGAAAACCATCTCGCGCGAGCGGGCTTCGGCAGGGACGGCCTTGGGGACGCCATGGGCCGAAAAGATCACCGGCCGGTCGTCGGGGCATTCGGACAGCTCTTCGACGAAGATCGCGCCCTTGTCGCGCAAACCGTCGACGACGAATTTGTTGTGGACGATTTCGTGGCGGACATAGACCGGCGCGCCCCATTTCTGCAGCGCCATCTCGACGATCTTGATCGCGCGGTCGACACCGGCACAAAAGCCGCGCGGCGCTGCGAGATAAAGCATCATTTCGGGTTTGTCGGTCATGCCACGCACCTTGGAAAATGGGCAGGGACGCTTGCCCTCGCCGGAATCGGGCCGAAATCGGACCTTCGGGTCCGGCCGCTGACAGCCGGAGCCGAAGCCTAGGCGCGCAGGGTTACGCGCCCTCGAACGAGGTCAATGCATAGACATCCACGCCGCCGTCTTCCAGCAGCTTGCGCCCGCCCAGATCGGGCAGGTCGATCACGAATGCGCAACCGACGACTTCGGCGCCCAGACGTTCGCACAGGTGGATCGCGGCTTTTGCGGTGCCGCCGGTCGCGAGCAGATCGTCGACGATCAGCACGCGCTCGCCCGGTTTGATGGCGTCGTCATGGATCTCCATCACGGCCTCGCCATATTCGAGCTGGTAGGCCTCGCTCAGGACCGTGCCGGGCAGTTTGCCCTTTTTGCGGATCGGCACGAAGCCGACGGTGAGCTGGTGCGCGACGGCGCCGCCAAGGATGAAGCCGCGCGCCTCGAGGCCCACGACCTTGTCGATCGGCTCGCCCGCATAGGGCGACAGCAGCTGGTCGACCGCCATGCGGAAGCCGCGCGCATCCTGAAACAGGGTGGTCACATCACGGAAGATGATCCCTTCCTTGGGAAAGTCGACGATCGTGCGGATGTAGTCCCTGACGGTCTTTTGCTCGTGGCGAAGGCTCATGGAGGCTCCATTTCAAAGGTTTCGCGGACGGCGATGTAATGCCTGATGATCAGCGGCGCCAGTCGGCCCGTGACGGAAAGGCCGGATCGAAGGCCTTTTAGGCAATCTTCGCGCCCATGCATACCCGTTCCGCGCGCGGGATGGTCCGGTTGCGGCGAAGAAATGCTGCGTCGCACCGGTTTCGGCCCGCCCGCCGCGATGATTCGCGGCTCTTGCGGTCAAGCCCTGTCATCAGGCCGAGATGATCGCCTGTCATGGGAGATTACGCCCCGCCATCGTGCGGTCGGCCAATGCGAAAGCAGGGGGGGAGGCGGATGTGCAAGGGGCAAGAACGGTCACTTGGCGGCGAAAGGCCGGATATGGCGCATTCCTCTGGGCATGTTTTTGCGCAGCATTGTAAATATTTGGCCCGATCTGCCCCCGATTGTCGCAAGACCGGTCCCTGCCGGTTTGACTTGAGAAAATTGCGTGATAGGGCGGGCCGATCCAAGCGGGAGGCGGGATGTACGAACTTTGCCCCGAGACGCCGGCGGATACGCCCGAAGTCGAAGCCCTATACGACCTGTGCTTTGCACCGGGACGGACGGCCCTGTCGTCCTATCGACTCCGCGACGGGGTGCCGCCTGTTCCGGGGCTGTGCCTCGTGTTGCGCAACGGCGACGATGCGGTAATCGCGGCGATTCGCTATTGGCCGGTCGAAGTCGGCGGCCATCCCGTGCTGCTTTTGGGGCCGGTCGCGGTCCATCCCACCGCTCAGGGCGAGGGCTTGGGCGGTTATCTCATGCGCGAAAGTCTCGGGCGGGCGCGCGAAATGGGCTGGGCGCGGGTCATGCTGGTGGGTGATGCGCCCTATTACAGCCGCTTCGGTTTCTCCAAGCTTTCGGGGGTCGAAATGCCGCCGCCCACCAACCCCGATCGGGTGCTGGGTTTGGAACTTCAGCCGCAGGGCTGGGTTGATGTCACCGGAACGGTAACGCGCGAGACGCGGCCCGACGTGCTGGCAGGGCTGGCCGAGATCCGCAAGATGGAGGCCAAACGCTCCGCTTGCGCCGAGGTCGACCCGACGGAAGCTCCGGTGTCCGGCGCTGTCCGCCCGCGCCCGTAAGGCCGAGCTGGCACCGCGACACGGGCCATGACACAACACGGGCCGCGACAAAACGTGTCCGGCCGTTCCGCTGGAACCACGACGAGGCCCGCAATGACTGGCAAGACCCATTCCGTGACCGAAGCACAGACCATCCTTCCGCCGATCACCGATCCGACGGTTCATGGCGATATCGACCGGCTGGTCGCGCGCTACCTTGATGCCGGCGGGATCGGCATGGATCTTTTGACCGCGATCGGAGGCAAGGCCGAGACGCTTCTCGACCGGCTGCCCGCGGTCGTACGCAAGCGTATGGACAAGATCACCTTGGGCGCGCTCAACCGCGCTTTCGATGCCGCGACGCGCTCGCGCCGGATGGTGGGGGATCGCGGCGAATGGTTCAACCGGCTGCTCTCCACTGCATCGGGGGCGGCGGGCGGACTTGCGGGTTTGCCCGGTGCGCTGATCGAAATGCCGTTGACGGTTACGCTTTTGCTGCGCGCCATTATGGAAATCGCCGTCGAGCACGGCTTTGATCCCGATTCCGAAGATGTGCGTGTCGAGGCCCTGCGCATTTTCGCGACGGCAGGCCCGCTCGAGGAGGATGACGGTACCGATCTGGGGCTTTTGGCTGCGCGTCTGTCGATCACCGGCCAGACGGTGCAGGGGCTGATCACCAAGGTCGCGCCCAAGCTTTCTATCTCGCTGGGCCAGAAGGTCGCGGCGCAGGCGACGCCGATCCTTGGCGCGGCGGCGGGCGCCACGATCAACTATACATTCGCGCGCTATTATCAGGAACTCGCCCGCGTCCATTTCGGGCTGATGCGTCTGTCGGTCGAAACCGGCCTGCCGCGCGCCGCGCTGGGCGAGGCATTCGAGCTTCGGGTGAACCAGATCCGCGAGGCCCGCAAAGCCGCGCGCCGCTAGGCGGGGCTTGGTGGGACAGGGGGCGGGAAGGCGCGGCTATTCTTCGGTCGCGCTTTCGCTTTCCAGCGCCAGCGCCGGTGCCGGTACATCGAGGTGATCGATCGACAGCGGCCCCGAGGGCCGTGCGAGCCGCGGCTTGACCACCCAGAGCAGACGTTCCTGCGCGCGGGTGATCGCGACATAGGCCAGACGTTTCCACAGCGGAATCCCCGCCTCGGTCCGGTTCGACCATGCCGCCGCCGAAATGTCGGGGCCGAAAATCTGGACATCGGGCCATTGGCTGCCCTGAGCCTTGTGGATCGTCACTGCCGCTCCGTGCAGGAAGGCCGCGCCCATCTTGGCCGCGAAGGGGATGAAGGGTTCCTCGATATCGGGCATCTCGATCTTGACGATCGAGGCGGCCGAAAGGCGCGGATCCTCGGCCCCGATGACATGAAGCCGCGAAAACCCCGGCTTGCGCCCCGGCCCGAGATAGATCACCTGCGCGCCCTTGATCAGCCCGCGCGCTTCCAGATCGATGCGCTTCTTGCGGTGTTTGAGCGGCAGTTCCAGCCCGTCGCAAATCAACGGCTCGCCGGGCAAAAGCGCATCGGCAGGCGCGCCATAGGCCGAGCGGAAAGCCGAAATCAGCCGCACCCGCGTCGCATTGCGCCAGACAAGCACCGGACTGCGCGCCATCAGATCGCTTTCGACCCGCTCGGCCCAGACCACGCGCGGATCGCGCCGCGCCGCGTCCTGGATCATGCGCTCGAAGGAGGCGAAATCGAGCTGGGGATCGGCCAGCGCATGGGCGAGGTCCAAGATCGGGCTGTCGTCGGCCTGACGGTGGATGCGGTTGAGGATCAGCTTTTGCTTGTTGGCAAGCCGGTCGAAGACCATCTCGCCCGATTGGCCGACGGGCGCGAGCTGGGCGGGATCGCCAAACAGCACCAGCACGGGAAAAATCTCGCGCAGATCGTCGAACTGGCGCTCGTCCAGCATCGAGCTTTCGTCGATCAAACCGATGTCGAGCGGGTCTTCGCGCCGTTTCCAGCCCTGGATGAAATCCGATCCGCGCAGGCCCGCCGCCGCCAGTGCGCCGGGGATCGAGGCATGGATCTCGTAGAAGGCCTTGGCACGGTCGAGCGCCTCTTCGGCGAGATCCGCGATTTTCGGGCGCTCGCCGCCGGTCACCAGCCATTCGGCGATCCGCTCGTATTCGGGATCATAGACCGGCGTGTAGAGGATGCGGTGGATCGTGGTCGCGGGCACGCCGCGCATGCGCAAAACGAAAGCCGCCTTGTTGGTGGGCGCCAAAACCGCGACGGTGCGGCGGTCCTTGTGCTTTTTGCCCTCGTAATCGCCCGAGACGATATCGACGCCGACATCGCGCAACGCGCGGGTCAGCTCGGCCAGCAACAGCGTCTTGCCCGAGCCCGCCTTGCCGATCACCGCCATGACGCGGCCCTTGCCTTCGGTCGGGGGCATGACCTCTTCGGTGGTCAGATCGATCCCCGCTTCCTGCAACAGAAGGGTCAGCGCGTCCCAGGCCTCGGCCTGATCAAGGGAAAGTGTCGGCAAGCTCATGCAGCCCTGTTAGCCTGCCCGCGCCTGTGGCGCAAAGCGAAACCGTGCGGCTCCGGCGGATCGGCCCGTGTGGTGGCCCCGTTCGGCACCCGTTCCGCTCGCGTGTTACAGGCCCGTGCTGACCGCGATCAGTCCCGCCACGCCCAGAACGATCAGCCCCATGCCGGCCATCTGCCGCGCCGAAGCCTTCTGGCGAAAGATCTTGCCCGAGACGAGCTGCGCCAGCGGCACCTCGATCAGGGCGAGCGTGCGGACATTGGCGGCCGAGGTCAGCGCGAAGCCCAGAAACCAGAAAAGCGAGGCGAAGGCCCCCAGAAAGCCCGCGCCAAGCGAATCGCGCCAGTGGCGGCGGATGCCGGCAAGGGCGGGGCGGTCGGCCAGCGCAAGCCAGCCGAAGACCAGCGCCGACTGGATCACCAGCGAGATCGTCAGCGCCGTACTGGCGCGCGTCAGGTAATCGCCCGAGGGAAAGGCGAGGATCGCGCCGCGAAATCCGATCGCCGAGAGCCCGAAAAGCAGTCCCGCGCCGATCCCCATCGCGACGGGACGCCAGCCGCCCTGCCGCCAATCGACGCCCGACATCAGAACAACCCCGGAGGTCGCGACCGCAATCGCGGCCATGCGCGCGGGCCCGAGCGGTTCTGCCAGCATGACCGCGCCGATCAGGGCAAGCGTGACGGGCTCTGTCTTGATCAGGGCGGTGACCACGCCGAAGCCGCGCAGGTTCATCGTCTGGAGCATCAGGGCCGTTGCGCCGATCTGCGCCAGCGCCCCCATTGCCGCCCAGCCCAGCACGGTCG
The DNA here is from genome assembly GCF_042430175.1 of Paracoccus cavernae. NCBI lineage: Bacteria > Pseudomonadati > Pseudomonadota > Alphaproteobacteria > Rhodobacterales > Paracoccaceae > Paracoccus > Paracoccus cavernae. The sequence continues at coordinate 287,460 of NZ_JBHMDZ010000002.1, forward strand.
CGTCGGGGCGCGGCAGATCGACCCGGAGCGCCAGCACCGCCAGAAAGGCCGCGGCAAAGGGAAGGCCGAAGAGAAAGCGCACCGCCGTCGCCCCCATCGTGCCGATCTGGGTGGTCAATTGGCGCTGAGCGGCATTTCGGCCGGTCTGCGCGAATGATGCGATCAATGTGGCGATGATCCAGCCCATGACGCGGTCCTTGTCTTGATGGAGTTCGGGGGCCCTGGCGGAGGGGCGCGATCGAAAAAGCCGGACCCGAGGGCCCGGCTTTGCGGAGTTGGATTTGCGGGCTCAGCCGCGGATCGCCTCGATCATGCGATGGACATTCTCGGGGTCGGCGTCGGGCGTGATGCCGTGGCCGAGGTTGAAGATATGGGGTCCGTTCGAGAAGGCTTGGGCGATGCGCTTGGTCTCGGAAACGAGGCGCGGGCCGCCCTCGACAAGCAAGCGCGGGTCGAGGTTGCCCTGAACGCAGCCGTCCTTTTGAACTTCGGCCGCTGCCCAATCGGCATCGGTGAACTGGTCGATCGCGACCGCATCCGCGCCGGTCGCCTTGGCAAAGCCTGCGTAACGCGGGCCGGCCTCGCGCGGGAAGGCGATGATCGGCGTGTCGGGGTGGCGCGCCTTCAGCGCCGCGATGATTTTCTTGGCCGGAGCCAGCGCGAAATCGTCGAAATCCTGCCCTTTAAGCGAACCCGCCCAGCTGTCGAACAGCTTGAGCACCTCGGCCCCCGCCTCGACCTGCGCGGACAGATATTCGATCGTGCCGTCGGCAATACGGTCGATCAGCGCGGAGAAAGCCGCGCGGTCGGCCGCTTTGAACGCATGGGCCGGTGCTTGATCGGGCGTGCCGCGACCGGCGACCATATAGGTCGCAACCGTCCATGGCGCGCCTGCGAAACCGATCAGCGTGGTTTCCTGCGGCAGCTCGCGGCGCAGGATGCGCAGCGTCTCGTAGATCGGGGAAAGCTTCTCGTGGACATCGGCGGCAGGGCGCAGATCGGCCACGCCTTTGGCATCGGTGATCGTCGAGAGGCGCGGGCCCTCGCCGGTCACGAACCAGACATCCGATCCGAGCGCCTGCGGCAGAAGCAGGATATCGGCGAAAAGGATCGCGGCATCGAAGCCGTAGCGCCGGATCGGCTGCAACGTCACTTCGGCCGCCAGATCGGAGTTGTAGCACAGCGACAAAAAGTCGCCCGCCTCGGCGCGGGTCGCGCGATATTCGGGTAGATAGCGGCCCGCCTGACGCATCATCCAGATCGGCGGGGTCGGCAGGCGTTCGCCGGCGAGGGCACGCAGCATGGTCTTGCGGGTCATGTCATCTCCTTGGTCACCCCTTCATCGCCAGCCGCTCCCCGTTGTCAAGTCTGCCGCAGGGGGGTATGGCGCTAGTTATGGAACAGATGCCCACCCCCTCCCGCCCCCTTCGCATCGGCACGCGCGGCTCGGTGCTGGCGCTTGCACAGGCGCACGAGACCCGTGCCCGGCTGATGGCCGCGCATGATCTGCCCGAGGATGCCTTCGAAATCGAGGTCATCAAGACCACCGGCGACCGCATCCTTGACCGCGCCCTCAAAGAGATCGGCGGCAAGGGGCTGTTCACCCGCGAAATCGAGGATGCCCTGATCGCGGGCGAGATCGATATCGCCGTCCATTCGATGAAGGACATGCCGACGATCCAGCCCGAGGGTCTGGTGATCGACTGCTATCTTCCGCGCGAAGATGTCCGTGATGCTTTCGTCAGCCGTGATTACGCGTCGATCTCGGATCTGCCGCAGGGTGCGGTGGTGGGTTCGTCCAGCCTGCGCCGCCGCGCGCAGCTGGCCGCGCGCCGCCCCGATCTGCAGCTGGTCGAGTTCCGCGGCAACGTGCAGACCCGCCTGAAAAAGCTGGAAGACGGCGTTGCGGTTGCGACCTTCCTTGCCATGGCTGGCCTGTCGCGTCTGGGCATGACCCATGTCTCGCGCGGCCCGATCCAGCCCGAGGAAATGCTGCCCGCCGTGGCCCAAGGCTGCATCGGCGTCGAGCGCCGGAGCGATGATGCACGCATCGCGGCCCTTCTGGCCCCGATCGCCGATCACGACAGCGGTTTGCGTGTCGCGGCAGAGCGCGCCTTCCTTGCCGAGCTCGACGGCTCGTGCCAGACGCCCATCGCGGGGCTTGCGGTTTTGGAAGGCGAGAACCTGTGGCTGCGCGGCGAGATCCTGCGCCCAGACGGCTCGGAAGTCATCGCGGGCGAGCGTCGCGGTCCGGTGGCGGATGGTCCCGCCATGGGGGCCGACCTCGCGCGCGAATTGCGCAACCGTGCGCCTGCGGATTTCTTCGACTGGGGGTGATCGGGTCCGCGCAGGCGCATCCTGCGCCGCGCGGCCCGCTTCAGATATCCCAAGCGGCCGGCCCGAGAAGGCCGGCCGCTTTTTTACATGCGGATCAGTGCGATGACGATCAAAGCGCTCGTGATCACCGAACCCATCAAAATCACGGCATGCCGGTAATGCTCCAGCCCGCGGCGCAGATCGGCCGCGACGGGATCGCGCGCGCCTTCGTTTAGCCAAGGCTCCTGCGTGACCTGACCGCCATAGCTGCGCGGCCCCGAGAGGCGCACATGCAGCGCGCCCGCCATCGCGGCCTCGGGCCAGCCGGCGTTGGGCGAGCGGTGCTTGCCCGCATCGCGCCGCATCACGCCGAGGGCCGCGGTCGAGCCTGCCGACAAAGCGATCAGCAAGCCGGTCAGCCGCGAGGCGGGCAGGTTGACCAGATCGTCGAGCCGCGCGGCGAAACGTCCGAAGAGGCTGTGGCGCTCGGTCAGATGGCCGATCATCGAATCCAGCGTATTGATCGCCTTATAGGCGGCAATCCCCGGCAGGCCGAGCAGCGCGGCCCAAAAGAGCGGCGCGATCACCCCGTCCGAGGCGTTCTCGGCCAGACTTTCCAGCGCCGCGCGGGCGATCGGCGGCGGCTCGTTACCCAGATCGCGCCCGACGATCATCGCCGCCGCCTGCCGTGCATCGGCGATATTGCCGACGGAAAGCGGGCGGGCGACCGCATCGACATGATCGTAAAGCGAGCGGCTCGCCACCAGCGGCCATGCGAGTACGCCCAGAATGACCGCGCCGTAGGGCAGGGGACTGATCAGCACGGTCAAAGCGACGACGGGCAGGGTCGCGGCCGCAATCGTGACCAGACTGGCGATCACGCCTTTCGCGAGACGGCCGCCGCCTTGGTTGAGCCGCCGGTCGAGTGCCGAAACGAGTCGGCCCAACCACGTTACCGGATGGCCGATGCGCCGGTACAGGGCATCCGGCCAGCCGATAGCCATGTCGAGGATCAGGGCGACCAGTGCCGTGATCAGGGTGTTTTGCAGGAATTCCATGCTGCTCCGTTTGCTTTTCAGCCGGTCCAGTTAACGCTGCCGATGGACCAGCTACCGACCGTGCCGTCAAGCACGCTCAGAGATAACGGTGCGACAGAAAAGGAAAGAGCGGCGGGTCCGACCACCATGGCCAGTGCCGCGCGTACGGTTCCGGCATGGGCGACGATCAGGGTCGTGCCGCTCGCCGCCTCGAGCATGGGCCGGACCCGCGCCGCCATTTGCAGAAAACTCTCGCCCTCTGGCGGGCAATGGGCGGCCAGCGCCTCGGTCGAAAGCGGGCCGAGGTCGCAAATCTGGTCGGGGGCGAGCCCCTCCCATGCGCCGAAGCTTTGCTCCCACAGATCGGGCTGGATGACGGGCGAGACCCCGAGCGCCGCACAGGTCTCGCGGCAGCGCTTGGCCGGACTCGACCAGATATGGTCGAAGCTCTCGCGCGCAAGGCGGGACTTCAGCGCTTCGAGCGCAGCGGGATCGGGGAAATGCGCGGAAAGATCGCGCCGTCCCGCCAGTCCGGAACCTGCCGGAAGGGGGGCGTGGCGCAGGAGGCAGAGTCTCATGTGGTTTGCATCCGTGGTTCCGGCGCGTCGCTTTCATTCGGGAGATGCCCGAGCGGGGCATCGCCGCCACAATGACCCAAGCGGCCACACTCTGCCAGTACCCGCCTCCGCGTTTTCGTATTTGCGGACTGTGCGTGCGGCAAAGCGGCTGCGTCAGGGGCGGTCGTCTACCGTCACCGACGCATCCCTGTCCACGCGTTGGTGACCGCGTGCGATTGCCTCGGCGGCGCCGTCCTGTCCGGCGTGTTCGTAAAGCGCGCTCATGCGCGCCAACGCGTCGATCAGCTGCGGGAGGTCTTCTGGGGGGACGGCATGGCCGCTCAGCGCATCGACAGTATCGCCTCTCAGTTGCTGGAACCCCGCGCAAAGCTTGCGGCCGCATTCGCTGAGCGCGATGGTCTTTTCCTTGCCGCGCCGGCCGGTCTGGATCTTGCCGAACTGGCGCAGACGGCGCAAAGCGTAATGGGCGAGATGGGGCTCCGTCGTGGCGGTCGCCAGACAAAGCTCGATAAAGCTGCGCGCCTGGTTATGTTCTGCAAGATCGAGCAAAATCGCGATCTCGAGCGGCGAGAGTCCGGGCTGTCCCGCCTGTTCCATCGCGGTGATCTGCCAGCGCCGCAGCGCGTCCGACGCGAGACGCAGGCTGCGTTCAAGCGCGGAAAGGGTCTCTGGCATCGAAAGGGCGGAGCCCTGCGGCAAAGCGGTGTGCAGCAGGCTGAGATGCGTAGCGGTGGCCATTCTTCCTCGATGTCTATTCAAGCGAAGGTTGTGTGGCGGCTTCGGGCCGGTATCGGTGCATTCTGTGGTGCCGGACCTGCCAAAGGTGAGCCCGAATTGCACTTGTGTCAAGAATTCCAAGCATGAAGCGGTTTGCGGCCTTTGAGGGCGGGGGGATTTTGCTGGCTTTGGATAGTGCGCCTTTGGTCGTGGATTTCCGCGCGCAAAGCGGGGTGGTCTATGGCGGAGCGAAAGCCGGCAAGATGTTCTGTACGTCTGGGGTGAGTTTTACCCCTCATGCGGGCGGCTTCGTGGCGGCAGTCGCGCTCTGGCGGCGTCGCCTGCGGCAGGATGCAGGCTGCATCCCGTTGCGGAGGATGGCGCAAAAACCATAAGCCAAACTTTGCCGGTTGCCGCCATAATCGGCTTTGGAAGGACAATTGCGGCCCTTGACGGAAGCTTGTTACTTCCTGCATATTTTAAATGAACAACCGTTCAATAAAAGGGGCTGCGCGCATGTTCACGGCAGGGATGGAATTCGATCTGGGCGAGGACGTGAACGCGCTTCGCGACATGGTCCACCGCTGGTCGCAAGACCGCATCAAGCCGCTCGCGGCGGCAACCGACAAGGACAATGCCTTCCCCAACGCGCTTTGGCCCGAATTCGGCGAGCTCGGCCTTTTGGGCATCACGGTCCCCGAACAATGGGGCGGGGCGGGGATGGGCTATCTGGCCCATACGATCGCGACCGAGGAAATCGCGCGGGCTTCGGCCTCGATCAGCCTCTCTTATGGCGCGCATTCGAACCTGTGCGTCAATCAGATCAAGCTGAACGGTACCGATGCGCAGCGCGCGAAATACCTGCCGGACCTGTGTTCGGGCAAGGCGGTGGGCGCTCTGGCCATGTCCGAAGAAGGCGCAGGCAGCGATGTCGTCTCGATGAAGCTGCGCGCCGAGAAACGCGGCGACAGCTATGTTCTGAACGGCAACAAATACTGGATCACCAACGCCCCCGACGCCGACACTTTGGTCGTTTATGCCAAAACCGACCCCGAGGCCGGCAGCAAGGGCATCACCGCCTTCATCGTCGAGCGCGGCATGAAAGGCTTTTCCACGGGGCCGCATTTCGACAAGCTCGGGATGCGCGGCTCGAATACCGGCGAGCTGATCTTCGAGAATTGCGAGATCCCCGCCGAAAACATCCTCGGTCAGGAAGGCAAGGGCGTGCGCGTCCTGATGTCGGGCCTCGATTACGAGCGGTTGGTGCTGTCGGGGATCGGGCTCGGGATCATGGCGGCATGCCTTGACGAGGTTGTCCCCTATCTGCGCGAGCGCAAGCAGTTCGGCCAGCCGATCGGGTCCTTCCAGCTGATGCAGGGCAAGCTGGCCGATATGTATGTCGCGCTCAATACTGCGCGGGCCTATGTCTACGAGGTCGCGAAGGCTTGCGATGCGGGCCGTGTGACCCGTCAGGATGCGGCGGGCGCGGTCCTTTACGCCTCCGAACAGGCGATGGTTCAGGCCCATCAGGCGGTGCAGGCTTTGGGTGGCGCGGGCTTCCTGAGCGATAGCGTGGTCAGCCGGCTTTTCCGCGATGCCAAGCTGATGGAGATCGGCGCAGGCACCAGCGAAATCCGCCGCATGTTGATCGGCCGCGAATTGATGGTGCTGGCATGAGGGGCGGGTTTGTCGCAGCCGCGCTGCTTGTCGCTTTGGCCGCCCCTGCAGGCGCGCTTCGTGCGCAGGATGCACCGCAATATGACGGCGCGCTCCTGACCGCCTGCCTCGCGGGCAAAACCGGGGCCGAGGCGCGTTCGGCCTGTATCGGAGCGGCCTCCGACGCCTGTATGGCGCTTCCTGCGGGTCAGACGACGGCCGGTATGGTGCAATGTCTGGGTGCCGAGCGTGATGATTGGGACCGGCGCTTGAACAGCACCTACGCCACGCTGATGGCCGAGCAAAAGGCCGCCGACGACGAGCTGGCCGCCTTGGGCTCCGCCGTCAAACCGGAGCGCGCGCAATGGCTCAAGGAGATGCAGCGCAACTGGATCGGCTACCGCGATGCGGCCTGCCGTTTCGACGCGGCGCAATGGTCCGGCGGCACCGGTGCGGGTCCGTCCTCGACCAATTGCATGCTGGTGCTGACCGCCCGTCAGGTGCTGTTTCTGGAAAGCTATCTCGGACGGGACGGCTGAAGATGACGCGCCCCTCTCATCATGATGCGGACAGGCGGGGTGGGGGGCGCATCCTCGTTGCTTGGTCGACAGGCCGGAGCGATCCTCCGGCCCGTCGGTGCGCGGTATCAGAACTTCACGACATAAGAGGCACCGACCACCAGCGGATCGACCTCGACCTTGCCGATCTTCTTGCCGTTCAGATGGACGTCGCTGTTGATGTCGATCCAGCGGATGTCGGCTCGCAGCGCGGAGCGCTCGTTGATCTGGTAGTCGGTACCGGCATGCAGCGCCAAGCCGAAGCTGTGCTTGACGTCGAGCTTGCTGCCCGCGAGCGCGCCTTCGGATTTCTCCGAGAAGAAGCTCGTCCAGTTCACGCCGACGCCGAGGAAGGGCTTGAAGGGCGTATTCGTGTCGAAATGCGCCTGAAGCGAGATGACCGGCGGCAATTGCTTGACGGTTCCGACGCGGCCCAAACCGTCGATCTTGATGTCGTGTTTGAAGGGCGTGGCGGCCAGAATCTCGATCCCGAGGTTGTCCTTGATGAAATATTCCACGGTCAGGGTCGGGCGGGCATTTTTGCCGATGCTGGTCTTGAGACCGCCCTCGAGCGTGCCGGGATTATCCACCGGCGCGACATTGGCGATGCCGACGCCAACGGTCCAGTCTCCCGCCGATTGCGCCTGAACCGGCGCGGCCGGCGACAAAGCGAGCAGTGCGGCGCCCGCGAGGGAAAGAGTCTGCAGGGAAAGGGCTTTCATGACGATGTGCCTTCTTCTTGTTACGCGATTTGTTCCTCGAACACCCCCCGTTTGCCCGCCTTTGCCCGCGCCCGCCTTGACCCATGTCAAGCCGGCCCGCGCGGCCACGGCCGACCGGGGCGCGACCCATGCTGCGCGAGGTCACATCCGGCGCGGAATGCGCGCTATCCATCCTTGATCCCTGCCATCGAAAGGCCCCCAGCATGAAGCTGACCTCTGCCGCCCTGACCGGTTCCGACAGCTTTCGCGCCAATCGCGAGGCCCATCTCGCCATGCTCGACACCGTGCGGAATGCGGCCATGGCCGCTGCTGCGGGTGGCGGAGAAAAAGCGATGGAGCGTCACGTCTCGCGCGGGAAAATGCCGCCGCGCGAAAGGGTTGCGAACCTGCTGGACGCGGGCAGCCCGTTTCTGGAAATCGGCGCGACGGCTGCGCATGGCATGTACGGGGACGCGGCCCCCGGCGCGGGCGTGATCGCGGGGATCGGTCGCGTCATGGGGCAGGATGTCATGATCGTCGCCAATGACGCGACGGTCAAAGGCGGCACCTATTACCCGATGACCGTGAAGAAACACCTGCGGGCGCAGGAAGTCGCCGAGGAATGCGCGCTTCCCTGCATCTATCTGGTCGATTCGGGCGGTGCGAACCTGCCCAATCAGGACGAGGTCTTCCCCGACCGCGACCATTTCGGCCGCATCTTCTACAATCAGGCCCGCATGAGCGCCAAAGGCATTCCCCAGATCGCGGTGGTGATGGGGTCCAGCACGGCGGGCGGCGCTTATGTACCCGCGATGTCGGATGTGACGATCATCGTGCGCAATCAGGGTACGATCTTTCTGGCGGGCCCCCCTCTTGTGCGCGCGGCAACGGGCGAGGTGGTTTCAGCCGAGGATCTCGGCGGCGGCGATACCCATACGCGGCTTTCGGGCGTGGCCGATTATCTGGCCGAGGATGATGCCCATGCTCTGGCGCTTGCCCGTCAGGCCGTCAGCCACCTCAACCGCCAACGCCCGCAAACCGTGCTCTGGCAATCGCCCGAAGAGCCCGCCTATGACCCCGAAGAGATCTTGGGCGTCGTGCCCGCCGATCTCAAAACGCCCTACGACATCCGCGAGGTCATCGCCCGCACGGTCGACGGCTCGCGCTTTGACGAGTTCAAGGCGCGGTTCGGCGAAACCCTCGTGACAGGCTTTGCCCATATCGAAGGCTGCCCCGTCGGCATCATCGCCAATAACGGCGTGATCTTTTCCGAGGCCGCCCAGAAGGGCGCGCATTTCATCGAATTGTGCAGCCAGCGCAACATTCCGCTGATTTTCTTGCAAAACGTCACCGGCTTCATGGTCGGGCGCAAATATGAAAGCGAAGGCATCGCACGGCATGGCGCGAAAATGGTGACGGCGGTGGCGACGACCAATGTGCCCAAAATCACCATGCTGGTCGGCGGCTCTTTCGGGGCCGGAAACTACGGCATGTCGGGGCGTGCCTATTCGCCGCGCTTCCTCTGGAGCTGGCCCAACAGCCGCATCTCGGTCATGGGGGGCGAACAGGCGGCAGGCGTGCTCGCCACCGTCAAACGCGACGGGATTGAACGCGCGGGCGGCAGCTGGAGCGTCGAAGACGAAGCCGAATTCAAACGTCCCACCATCGAGATGTTCGAGCGCCAGTCCCACCCGCTCTATGCCTCGGCACGGCTCTGGGACGACGGCATCATTGACCCGAGAAAAACCCGCCGGATCCTCGCCCTGTCGCTGCGCGCCAGCCTCAACGCACCAATCGAGCCGACGCGTTTCGGCGTCTTCCGGATGTGAGGCCGCGATGACGGACCCGATTGCCCGCACCCGCCTCCCGTTTTCTTCATCACCCCAATACCCCCGTCCTGCGTTCCCCGCAGGCGCCCGCTTGGCCCCCGGAAAGGTGAGCGATGTTTGACAAGATCCTGATCGCCAACCGCGGCGAAATCGCCTGCCGCATCATCGATACCGCCCGCCGTCTGGGCCTGCGCAGCGTCGCGGTCTTTTCCGACGCCGACCGCGACGCGCGCCATGTCGCCATGGCCGACGAGGCCGTCCCGATCGGCGGACCCGCCCCCAAGGACAGCTACCTCCAAGGCGCGCGCATCATCGAAGCCGCCTTGCAAACCGGCGCGCAGGCCATTCATCCCGGCTACGGTTTCCTCAGCGAAAATCCCGATTTCGTCGATGCGGTCACGGCGGCGGGGCTGGTCTTCATCGGCCCCTCGAGCAGCGCGATCCGCAAAATGGGCCTGAAAGACGCCGCCAAAGCCCTGATGGAAGCGGCGGGCGTGCCCGTCGTTCCGGGCTATCACGGCAAAAATCAGGACGGCGACCACCTTGCCGAACAGGCCGAAGCGATCGGCTATCCGGTCTTGATCAAGGCCGTGGCGGGGGGCGGCGGCAAAGGCATGCGCCTCGTCGAAGAGCCTCAGGCCTTTGCGGCGGCGCTAGCCTCGGCGCGCAGCGAGGCCGAGACCGCTTTCGCCAATCCCGATGTGCTGATCGAGAAATACATCCCGAAACCGCGCCATATCGAGATGCAGGTCTTCGGCGACGGCACGTCGGCGGTCCATCTTTACGAACGCGACTGCTCGCTCCAGCGCCGCCACCAGAAGGTCATCGAGGAAGCCCCCGCACCGGGCATGACCGCAGAATTCCGCGCCGCCATGGGGGCCGCAGCCGTACGCGCCGCCGAGGCGATCGGCTATGCGGGTGCGGGAACGATCGAATTCATCGTCGACGGCAGCAACGGCCTGCGCCCCGACGGCTTCTGGTTCATGGAGATGAACACCCGCCTTCAGGTCGAACATCCCGTCACCGAGATGATCACCGGCATCGATCTGGTCGAATGGCAGCTCCGCGTCGCCAGCGGCGAGAGCCTGCCCGCAAAGCAGGACCAGATCAGGGTCCGCGGCCATGCTTTCGAGGCGCGCCTTTACGCAGAGGATGTCCCCGCAGGTTTCCTGCCCGCGACCGGCACGCTCTCGCATCTCGCCTTTCCCGACACCGCGCGGATCGAAACCGGCGTGCGCACCGGCGATGTGATCAGCCCTTGGTATGATCCGATGATCGCCAAAGTCGTGACCTGGGGGCCGACGCGGGGCAGCGCGCTCAAAAGCCTCGAAACCGCGCTCGAGGATACCGAGGTGGCGGGCTCGGTCACCAATCTCGATTTCCTGATCGCGCTGACCCGCCATGCGGGCTTCCGGCAGGGCGAAGTCGATACCGGCCTGATCGCGCGCGATCTCGAGGCGCTGACCGCCGAAGCCCCCGCCGATCCCCGCGATCTCGCGCTCGGCGTGCTGGGGCTTGCCGGTCTGGCCTGGCCCGATCCGGCCGCGTCCGGCGATCTCGGCGTTGCGCTGTGGCAGCCTTTGGCGCGGCGCATCGACTGGCAGGGCGGCAGCGCGCTTTTGGCGCTGGATTCGGCCATCTCTGCGCGGGTGACGATCGCGGAGCAGCACCATGATCTCGCCTTCCGCAACGGCGGCTGGTGGATCGACGGGCGTCCGCACAAGGCGCGCATTGTCGCCCATGCGGCGGGGGTCAGCGTGTTCGGGGCGCGCCACCTCCATCTCGTGCCGCTCGATCCTTTGGCGCGCGGCGGGTCCGAGACCGGCGGCGGACTGACGCTTTCGCCGATGCCGGGCCTTGTGCGCGCGGTCTTCGTCACCGCAGGACAGACGGTTGCGGCGGGTGATCCGCTGGCCGTTCTCGAAGCGATGAAGATGGAGCATACTTTGACGGCCGCCCGCGACGGGATCGTCGCCGAGGTTCTGGCCAAGGCCGGTGATCAGGTCGAGGCCGGTGCCGCGCTGATCCGTCTCGAAGAGGAGCAAGCCGATGCCTGATCCCGCCGCACCCCAAAAGGTCGAGATCTTCGAGATGGGCCCGCGAGACGGGCTCCAGAACGAAAAACGCCAGATCCCGACCGCCGAGAAAATCGCTCTGGTCGACCTGCTCTCGGGCGCGGGCTATCGCCGCATCGAGGTCACCAGCTTCGTCTCGCCGAAATGGGTGCCGCAAATGGGCGATGCCGCGGCGGTCATGGCGGGGATCGCGCGCAATCCTGCGGTCAGCTATGCCGCGCTGACCCCGAACATGCAGGGCTATCTTGCCGCCCGCGCCGCACGCGCGGGCGAAGTCGCAATTTTCGGCAGCGCGACGGAAAGTTTCTCGCGCGCCAACCTCAATGCCTCGATCGAGGAAAGCCTCGCCCGTTTCGCCCCGATCGTCGCCGCCGCCAAAGAGGACGGCATTCCCGTGCGCGGCTATGTCAGCGTCGTGACCGATTGCCCCTACGAGGGCGAGGTCGCCCCCGAACAGGTGGCGCGTGTCGTGGCCAGACTGCGCGAGCTGGGCTGTTACGAAATCAGTCTCGGCGAGACATTGGGCCGCGGCCTGCCCGAACGGGTCGATGCCATGCTCTCGGCGGTTCTGGGCGAGATGCCCGCCGAAAAGCTCGCGGGGCATTTCCACGATACCGGCGGCTGGGCGCTCGACAATATCGACGTCTCGCTGTCGCGCGGCCTGCGGGTCTTTGATGCGGCGGTGGGGGGCTTGGGCGGATGCCCCTATGCGCCCGGTGCCGCGGGCAATGTCGCGAGCGAGAAAGTCGCGGCCCATCTCGCCAATCTCGGCTATGACAGCGGGCTGGACCTTGACGCCGTGGCACAGGCCGCCGATTATGCCCGCGCCATCCGCAGCGGAGGCCCCGATGTCTGATCCCCTGTTCGAGACGATCCGCATCGCGCGCGACGACCGCGGCATCGCCACGCTCTGGCTCGCGCGCCCCGAGAAACACAACGCGCTTTCGGCAGCCATGATCGACGAGTTGACGCAGGCGGCGGTGCATCTGGGACAGGATGCGGGCATTCGCGCCGTCATCCTTGCCGCCGAGGGGCAAAGCTTCTGTGCGGGCGGTGATCTGGGCTGGATGCGCGCCCAGATCGAGGCAGACGCGCCGACAAGGCGGGCGGGCGCGAGGGCGCTTGCGATGATGCTTCATGCATTGAACGAGATGCCCAAACCCCTGATCGGGCGGGTGCAGGGCAATGCTTTCGGCGGCGGTGTCGGCATGATCTCGGTCTGCGATGTCGCGATTGCCGCGCATGGCGCGCGCTTTGCCCTGACCGAGACGCGGCTCGGCCTGATCCCCGCCACGATTGGTCCCTATGTTCTCGCGCGGATGGGCGAGAACAAGGCGCGGCGCGTCTTCATGTCGGGGCGGGTCTTCGGCAGCGAAGAGGCGGTCTCGCTGAACCTTCTGGCGGCGAGTCACGAGCCCGGGGCGCTTGACGCCGCGATCGAGGCCGAGGTTGTCCCCTATCTTTCGACCGCGCCCAAAGCCGTGGGCGCGGCCAAACGCCTCGCCCGCCGCCTCGGCCCGCCGATCGGCGCGGCGGAGATCGAACATTCGATCGAGGCGCTTGTGGCAGTTTGGGAAGACGACGAGGCGCGCCACGGCATCGAGGCCTTCTTCGCCAAGGAAAAGCCGCGCTGGCAACAGGGCTGAGCGCGGGTGGTGTCGCAGGGATTGCCTTGGTGGGCGGCGGATCGGCCGGTGCCTTGGCGCAGATCTGTCGGTTGCGCTGGCGGGGGTGGTTTCGCTGCCCTGATCGTTTTGTGACAGGGCGTGCGATGGGCGCGATCGCGGGCGGCTGATCGGTCTGCATGATCATATTGACCCCGCCAAGCTTGGCGCGGGTTGGTCATTGCTTCACGGCCGATGTGGCGGGGAACGGGATGACGGCCGCGAACGGAATGGGGAGGCGTCGCGTGCGATTTCGGATTGCCGATTGCGCGGGAAGCGGATTTTTCCAAGCCTGAAGCCTGAAGCCTGAAGCCTGAAGCCTGAAGCCTGAAGCCTGAAGCCTGAAGCCTGAAGCCTGAAGCCTGAAGCCT